>JBJKQB010000158.1:0-12251 GCA_046705825.1 Candidatus Acidiferrales bacterium | reverse complement strand
GTTTCGGTTGTGCCGGTCCGGATGGGCCGTAACGGTGGAAAAGATTCCGCACGCGCAAGGGACGCGTTTCGTTTGTCCCTTCTGCCCGGTCTCGCATCGCGTTCCGGGGCCCGTGCGCGGATTCCGCAAGATTCGCCGCGCGCAGTGGATCAAGCTGCGCCACGTGGAGGAGTAGCAGTCGATGCCGCGATCGCTGAAGAAAGGCCCGTTCGTCGACGACCACCTGCGCGTCAAGGTGGAAGGGATGAACGCGCGCAACGAGAAGAAAGTGGTCAAGACGTGGTCGCGCCGCTCGACCATCGTTCCCGAAATGATTGGGCACACGCTCGCCGTGCACAACGGGAAGAAGTTCATTCCCGTGTACATCACCGAGCAGATGGTCGGGCACAAGCTCGGCGAATTCGCGCCCACGCGCTCGTTCAAGGGCCACGCAGTCAAAGCCGCGCTGGAGAAAGCGGCTGCGGCGGCGGGCGCTCCGGCTCCGGCCGGCGCGGCGACGGGCGGCGCTGCTCCCGCGGGCGGCGGCGCGCGGCCATCCTAAGGAAGGCGATTGAGAAATGGCGACAGCAACCATAGCTTCGAGTCAGATTGAAGGCCTGGCGCAGACCAAGTTCATTCGCGTCTCGCCGCAGATGGCGCGCCTGGTCGTCGACCTGATCCGCGGACGGCGCGCGGAAGACGCGCTGCAGACGCTGCGCTTCACCAAAAAGCGCATCGCCCGCGAAATCGAGAAGACGTTGCGCAGCGCCATCGCCAACGCCGAGCGCAAAGCGGAGGATGCGGGCGAGTCGCTCGATGTGGACGGCTTGGTCGTCAGCCGCTGCTTTGTGAACGACGGCCCGCGCTGGAAGCGCATGCGCCCCGCTCCTATGGGACGCGGTTTCCGCTATCAGAAGCGCACCGCGCACATCGTGGTGGGCGTCGCCGAACACACGCGCGCCGCGGAGACGCGCGTGGCTGCTGCCGCCGCCGAAGCGGAGGCGTCGAAGGGCATCAAGGGAACGGTTCGCCGCGCTCGCAAGGCCATCGAGAAGCGCAAGAAAGAAACGGAAAAACTTCGCAAGAAGAAGTAGGAGGCCAGTTTGGGTCAGAAAACGCATCCGTACGGTTTCCGCCTGGGCTACAACAAGGCGTGGAAGTCGCGCTGGTTCGCCAAGAAGGAATATGCGGACCTGCTGCACGAAGACGTCATCCTGCGCCGGCAGCTCAAGGAGCGCCTGCGCTCGGCGGGCGTCAGCTCGATCGATGTCGAGCGCGCCGCCAACAAACTGGTCGTGCGCATCTACACCGCCCGCCCGGGCATCATCATCGGGCGCAAAGGCTCGGAAATCGACAAGCTGAAGAACGAAGTGCAGAAGCGCACGAATCGCGAAGTGCACATCGACATCCAGGAAGTGCATCGCCCGGAGCTCGATGCGCAACTCGTTTCCGAATCCATCGCGCTGCAGCTCGAAAAGCGCGTGGCCTTCCGCCGCGCGATGCGCAAAGCCGTCGACTCGGCGCTGCGTTTCGGATGCAAGGGCATCAAGGTCCGCGTGGCGGGCCGCTTGAACGGCGCCGAAATCGCGCGCAAGGAGTGGTACCTGCAGGGGCGGCTGCCGCTGCAAACGCTTCGCGCGGACATCGATTACGGCACCGCCGAAGCGCAGACCACCTACGGCGTGATTGGCGTGAAGTGCTGGATTTATCAGGGTGAACGGATTCCGCGCCGCGAGGCGCAGGCTGCCGCGGCTGCTGCAGCCGGCCCGGTGAGTTAAGGAAATCGAACCATGTTGATGCCGAAAAAAGTGAAGTACCGCAAGCAGCAGCGCGGGCGCCGCACGGGAAAAGCCTGGCGCGGCGGCTCGCTCGCCTTCGGCGAGTACGGCCTCAAGGCCCTCGAGCCGGCCTGGATCACCGACCGGCAAATCGAAGCGGCTCGCGTGGCCATCACTCGCTTCATCAAGCGCGGCGGCAAATTGTGGATTCGCGTTTTCCCGGATAAGCCCTTCACCAAGAAGCCCGCCGAAACGCGCATGGGCAAGGGCAAAGGCCCGCCCGAGCGCTGGGTGGCCGTCGTGAAGCCGGGCCGGGTCATGTTCGAAATGGCGGGCGTCGATCTCGCTTCCGCCACCGAGGCCATGGACCTGGCCGCACACAAGCTGCCCATCAAGACGCAGTTTGTGACGCGCGCGGAGGGACTGCGATGACGCGCCGCATCGACAAGTTCCGCGAGATGAACCAGAACGAGCTCGAGATCCAGCACCGCGAGCTCTCCGAACAGGTTTTCCGCCTGCGCTTCCAGCTTTCGAGCGGGCAGGCCGAAGGCCTCAAGAAGCTGCGCGAGGCCAAGAAGGATCTTGCGCGCGTGAACACGCTCTTGCGCCAGGTGGAACTGTCGCGCCCGGGGCAGGCCCCGGTTGAGAGGAAAGGCTGATGGCAAACGAAACAGCGCCCGCGCAGCAGCAGACGCGTGAGCGAGGCGCGCGGCAGGAACTCGTCGGCGTGGTGGCGGGCACCAAGATGCAGAAGACGATCATCGTCAAGGTGACGCGCACGGCGCAGCACCCGCTCTATCGCCGCGTGGTGCGCTCGGCCAAGAAGTATTACGCGCACGATGAAACGGGCGAAGCGCGTGTGGGCGACGTGGTTCGCATCGCCTCCACCCGCCCGATGTCGAAGCTGAAGCGCTGGCGCCTGAAAGACATCATCCAGCGCTCCACTCGCGTCGCCTGAACTAGGTGCGCCCGCTGTGGATGACAGGCGGGGCGGCGCGTCGTGGGTTTGGGCGCGAAGCGCTTTGGAGTGCGGCAGCTTGCTGCCGCTTTTGCCCGCGCGCCGCCGATTCGACGCGGCGTGAGCGACGGTCGCGGGTTTCGTGTTGGGGCGCGACTTTTTTACCGAAGCACCGGGCTTTAGCCCTGGACAGTTGAGGCACACGGAGCACTTCTATGGTGCAGATGAGAACATGGCTGACCGTCGCCGATAATTCCGGCGCGCGTCAGATTACCTGCATCCTGCCGATTGGCGGCGATGCCGGTTTGCGGGCTGGACTCGGCGATGTCATCACCGCCGCGGTGAAAGAAGCCTCGCCCGACGGTCAGGTCAAGAAGGGCAAAGTCGTGAAAGCGGTTGTGGTTCGCACGCGCAAGGAGCATCGCCGCCGTGACGGCACCTATATCCGCTTTGACGACAATGCCGCGGTCCTGATCAACGATGCGGGCGAGCCCATTGGAACGCGCGTGTTTGGGCCGGTGGCGCGCGAGTTGCGCGAAAAGAAGTTCACGAAAATTATTTCGCTGGCCCCGGAAGTGTGGTAGCGATGAGCGAAAAAGCACAGACCAAAATGCGAATTGGCGTTCGCCGCGGCGATACCGTTCAGGTGATGGCGGGCCGCTCGAAGGGACGCTCCGGCAAAGTCCTTTCCGTCGATCGGTGGAAGGGCACCGTCACGGTCGAGCATGCCAACATGATCAAGCGCCACACGCGCCCGAATCCGTCGAAGAACGTGAGGGGCGGCATCCTCGAAAAGGAAGCGCCCATCAACATTTCGAACGTCATGCTCGTTTGTCCCTCCTGTGGCAAGCATACCCGCATCGGGTATGCCAGGCTGCCCGACGGCACGCGCACGCGCACCTGCCGCCGCTGCAACGCCACGATCGAGAGTTAGATGGAGACAAGATGATCAGCCGTTTGCACGAAAAATATCGCAAGGAGACGATGCCCGCGCTGACCAAGCGCTTCGGCTACAAGAACGCCATGGCCGTTCCGCGCGTCTCCAAGGTCACCGTGAATATCGGGCTGGGCGAAGCCAGCCAGAACGTCAAGCTGCTGGACACCGCGGCGCAGGAACTGGGCCAGATCGCGGGCCAGAAGGCGGTCATCACGCGCGCCAAGAAGTCGATTGCCAACTTCAAAATTCGCCGCGGCATGCCCATTGGTTGCATGGTCACGCTGCGCGGCGAGCGCATGTACGAGTTTCTCGACCGCCTTTCCAGCGTAGTTCTGCCGCGCGTGCGCGACTTCAAGGGCTTGCCCCCGAATTCCTTCGACGGCCGCGGCAATTACACCTTGGGGCTGAAGGATCAGCTCGTGTTTCCGGAAATCGATTACACGCGCGTCGACAAAATTAAGGGCATGAACGTCACCATCACCACGACCGCCCGCTCCGATGAGGAAGGGCGCGAGCTGCTCAAGCTGCTCGGCATGCCGATCCGGTCGTAAGGAGCGGGGAAAACATGGCTCGTGACAGTCAATTCGCGAAATTGCGGCGCAAGCCGAAATTCAAGATTCGCCGGCGCAACCGCTGCCGCATCTGCGGGCGCCCGCGCGGCTTCATCCGCAAGTTCGAAATGTGCCGCATCTGTTTTCGCGGCTTGGCGCTCAAGGGAGAAATCCCCGGCGTCGTGAAGTCCAGTTGGTAGATCGCAGGGGCGCTGCCTCGGCCTGAACGAAGTGAAGGCCCGCTGCGCCGCTGGGAGAGTTCGTTGGGGCGGGTCTCAAGCTGGCCCGTTAGATAGGCAGGAAAGGATACGTAGAACGGAATGATGACCGATCCCATTGCCGACATGCTCACGCGCATCCGCAATTCCGCGCGCGCCAAGCATCCGCGCGTCGATTTGCCCTGCTCCAAGCTGAAGGTCGAAATCGCGCGCATCCTGAAGGAAGAAGGCTACCTCGCCAATTTCAAGGTGGTCGACGAAAAGGGCAAGAAGGTGCTGCGCCTCTTCTTGCGCTACTCCGCGGGACGCCGCAGCGTCATTACCGGCGTCAAGCGCGTATCGCGGCCCGGCTCGCGCCGCTATGTGGGCAAGACGCGCATCCGCGCCGTCATGGGCGGAATGGGCGTGTCGATCCTGTCCACCCCGCGCGGCCTGATGACCGGCGGCACCGCTCGCAAGGAAGGCATTGGCGGCGAGCTGCTCTGCGAAGTCTGGTAGCCGGAATGGAACGAAGCTCTGTGCACGGCTGTCATTCTGAGCTTGCCCGCCGTGGCGGGCGAAGCGAAGAATCTCTCTTTGCGCGAGAGGCGCGAAGAAACAGGCAGTAACGAGGACTTATGTCGCGTATCGGAAACAAAATCATCACCGTCCCGTCGGGCGTGAAAGTCCAGCTCAAGGACGGCGTTGTCGAAATCCAGGGCCCCAAGGGCAAGATGGCGGTCCGCGTGCCCCGCGGAATCCAGTTCGAGCAGAAAGACGGCACGCTGGTCGCCAAGCGCGCTTCCGAAGAGCATCGCGCGCTGCACGGGTTGGCTCGCGCGCTCGTCGCCAATGCCGTCGCTGGCGTTACCCAGGGATTCAAAAAGGATCTCGACATCGTTGGCGTCGGCTATCGTGCGGAAGTGAAGGGCAAGATTCTCGTGATCGCTTTGGGCTTCTCGCATCCGGTGAATTTCCCGATTCCTGACGGCATTCAGATCGCCGTCGAGAAGCAAACGCACTTGACCGTGACCGGCGCGGACAAGGCCCAGGTGGGCCAGATCGCCGCGAACTTGCGCGCCCTGCGCCCGCCCGATCCGTACAAGCAGAAGGGCATCCGGATCACCGGCGAGCGCCTGAAGAAGAAGGCTGGCAAGGCCGGAGCCGCGAAGACTGCGGCGTAGCAGTGGAAGCGGCCAAGTCGGAGTTTTGGTTTTTTTGGGCGTCGGAGCTTGAGCTCCGGCATAAGCCCGAGCTTCGGTGAGGGGTTTTAACCCCTGAAGTTCAGCGAAGAAGGAGAAGCGAAGTGGCCATTTCGGTTATGCGTTTATCCCGCGACGCGCACCGCCGCCGCATTCACGTGCGCCTGCGCACGCACATTGCGGGCACGGAGCAGCAGCCGCGCCTTTGCGTGCACCGCTCCAACAAGCACATTCGCGCGCAGGTCATCGACGACCGCACGGGCGCGACTCTTGTTTCCGCCAGTTCGCTCGACAAGGAAGTGCGCAACACCATCAAGGGCGGCGGCAACGTCGCCGCTTCGAAAGTAGTCGGAAAAGTCATCGCGGAACGCGCGCGAGCGAAAGGAATCGAGCGGGTCGTTTTTGACCGTGGCGGCTATCGTTACCATGGCCGCGTCCAGGCCTTGGCGGAAGCTGCCCGCGAGGCCGGACTCAAGTTCTGAATATGCCGAAACAAGAGCTCAAAGATACGTTGGCTGTGCGCCGCCCCCTCGAGGCCAATGCGGCGAACCTGAAGGATCAGGTGGTTTCGATCAACCGCGTCACCAAGGTCGTCAAGGGTGGCAAGAACCTCAGCTTCTCCGCCCTCGTCGTGGTGGGCGATCAGGGCGGTCATGCCGGCTTTGGCATGGGCAAGGCGCGCGAAGTCCCTATGGCCATTCGCAAGGCCATCGAGCAGGCCAAGAAGAACATGGTCAAGCTCAACCTGAAAGGTTCGACCATTCCGCATCAGGTGGTCGGCTATTACGGCTCGGGGCAGGTGTTGCTCAAGCCCGCTCCCGAAGGCACCGGCGTGATTGCCGGAGGCCCGGTGCGCGCGGTGATGGAAGTCGCGGGCATTCAGAACGTGCTGACCAAGTCCCTCGGCACGTCGAACCCGCACAACGTGATCAAGGCCACGTTCGACGCGCTTCTTCATTTGAAGGACGCGGCCAAGGTTGCGGAATCGCGCGGCAAAGGCGGAGCCCCGGCGGAGGAAGCCGCCGCCAGCAGCACCGGCGCGTAGGGCCGCCGCTTTGAAGGGCTGTGTTCGTGTCAGGGCACGACTTTTTACCCTGAGGTACGAAGGGCAGTCGTGCCGTAAGGGCTCCATATAAAGTTTGGGGCTTTCGCCCCCGGGAAACTCGAATTTATGGCGACGAAGAAAAAGCAATCCGGCACGTTGAAAATAAAATGGGTCCGCAGCTTCATCGGCTGCCCGCGCGATATGCGCCAGACCATTCGCGGCCTCGGCTTCCGCCGCATGCAGCAGGTCGTCGAGCGCCAGGACACGCCCGCGGTCCGCGGCATGATCGCCAAGGTCCACCATTTGGTTGAGGTCCAGGAATAACGAACAATGAAACCAACGCTTTCGAATTTGAAACCGCCGCGCGGCTCGCGCCACCGCAAGGTCCGCGTCGGACGTGGTAAGGGCTCCAAAATGGGCAAGACCGCTGGCGCCGGCAACAAAGGCCAGCAGTCGCGTCGAGGCTATTCCCGCCGTCCTGGTTTTGAAGGCGGCCAGATGCCGCTGCACCGGCGTTTGCCGAAGCGCGGCTTCCACAGCCCGTTCCCCAAGGAATTCGCCATCGTCAACGTCGAGACGCTGAACGCCTTCGCTGCGGGCGATACGGTTACGCCCGAGGCGCTCGCCGGCCGCGGCATTGTTCGCGCCCTGCGCGATGGCGTCAAGATTCTGGGCGATGGAGAGCTGAAAGTCGCGCTCACCGTTCAGGCCCATGCGTTCAGCAAGTCGGCGCAGGAGAAAATTACCGGCGCCGGTGGTAAAATCGAGGTTTTGGCATAGCGCGCTTTTGCGCGCCGTGCTCTGGCTGTGAATGTAGCTCAGGTCTTTAGGCCTGAGGGTTCCTGCATCAAGGGAAGCAAATGAAAAAGTTAGTCGAGGCGTTTCGCAATATCTTCAGCATGCCGGACCTGCGCAACAGGTGTCTGTTCACCCTGGCCCTGCTGGGTGTCTACCGCCTCGGTGCCTTCATCCCCACTCCCGGCATTAATACCGAACTTCTCGAACAGCTCTTCAAGGAATATCAGGGCACCGCGCTCGGCATCTTCAATCTCTTCAGCGGCAATAACCTCCGCCGCTTGACCATCTTTGCCCTGGGCATCATGCCCTACATCACCGCCGCCATCATTCTCGAACTGCTCGTCGTCGTCTGGCCCTACCTCGAGCGCCTTAAGAAAGAAGGCGAACTCGGTCGCCGCAAGATCACCCAGTACACTCGCTACTTGACCATCATCCTGAGCATCTTCCAGTCCTTTACCATTGCTCTCACCCTCCAGCACCAGAATTACGGCGGGCAGATGATCGTCTTCCATCCCGGCTGGCAGTTCCTGCTGATGACCGTGCTCACCCTCACCACCGGCTCCGCTTTCATCATGTGGCTCGGCGAGCAGATCAGCGACCGCGGAATCGGCAACGGCATGTCCCTCATCATATTCGCGGGCATTATCGTCGGCCTGCCCAGCGCCATCGGCGACCTCTGGAGCAAGGTTGAGACCCGGCCCTGGGGCGCTTTGACTCCCGTCGTCTTGCTCTTCGTGATCGTCCTGATGCTTGCGGTGGTGGCCTTCATCGTCTTTGTCGAGGGCGGCCAGCGGCGTATTCCCGTGCAGTACGCCAAGCGCGTCATGGGACGCCGCGTCATGGGCGGCCAGATGACCTATCTGCCCCTGCGCGTCAATTCCGGAGGCGTGATTCCTCCCATTTTCGCCAGTTCGCTCCTGACTTTTCCGGCTACGCTGGGCATGATCGCGCGCAGCAAATCGCAGTTCCTCGGCCGCTTCGCTACCGCCTTGAGCTGGGGCGAACCGCTCTATACCCTTGTCTACGCCGGCCTGATCATCTTTTTCACCTTCTTTTACGTCGGCATTATCTTCAACCCGACCGAGCTGGCCGACAACATGCGCAAGTATGGCGGCTTTATTCCCGGCATTCGGCCCGGCCGCAATACTTCCGAGCACATTAATCGCATCCTGACGCGCTTGACCTTCGTCGGCGCCTTCTACCTCGTGCTGGTCTGTCTGCTTCCCGAGTGGCTCATTTCCGGCATTCACCTCCAGCACTTGCCCGGCGCCCTCGGCATCTGGTTCGATACGCACATGTGGCGCCCCGTGCTCGAAGGACTCGGCTTCTCGTTCTATTTTGGCGGCACGTCGCTGCTCATTGTTGTTGACGTCGCCATGGATACCGTACAGCAGCTCGAAGCGCAGCTGGTCATGCGCAATTACGAAGGCTTTGTGCGAAAGGGGCGGGTGCGCGGTGCTCGCGCCTAGTCGCGGATTGCTTTGCCAGGAGAGGCGCTCGGCATGGCTCTGGAACGTCCGTTGGTTTTTCTCGGGCCTCCGGCTGCCGGAAAAGGCACGCAAGCGAAACGCATCGCCGATCTCTATGCCGTCCCGCATCTTTCCACGGGCGACATGCTCCGCGATGCTGTCGCGCGCGGCACGGAGTTGGGACGCCTGGCCAGTCCCATCATGGAACGCGGCGCTCTCGTTCCGGACGATATCGTGATGGGCATGGTGGAAGAGCGCCTGCGCCTCCCGGACTGCTCCGGAGGGTTCGTGTTTGACGGCTTTCCCAGGACGGTGCCGCAGGCCGCTGGCCTCGACACCATCCTGTGCCGCCTGCACAAGCCCAAGCCGCTGGTGCTCGAGCTTCGCGTCGATCGCGAGTTGCTCCTCCGCCGCGTGGTGGGTCGCCGCACCTGTGCGGTGGGCGGCGAGATTTACAATATTTATGACGCGCCTCCCAAGGTCGCTGATGTTTGCGACCACGATGGCGGCAAGTTGATGCAGCGCCCTGACGATTTTCCCGAAGTGGTCGAGGAGCGCTTGCGGGCTTACGAGCGGCAGACTCTCCCGCTCGAGGGTTACTATCGCAGCCAGGGGCTGCTCCAGGTGGTGGACGGCGCCGCCTCCATGGCCGACGTTACTCGCGCGCTGGTCAGCATCATCGAGCGCGAGCAGGCACAAGATGGTCATCTGTAAATCGCCGGCGGAGTTGGAGAAAATGCATCGCGCCGGCTTGATCGTGTGGGGCGCGCTGGAAAAGATGCGGACGATGGTGAAGCCCGGCGTATCGACCAAGGACCTCGACGATTTTGCCGAGGCCTATACCGCCGAGCAGGGCGCGCGTCCGGCGTTCAAGGGCTATCGCGGGTATCCCGGTTCGGTCTGTACTTCGATCAACCAGGAGATCGTGCACGGCATCCCCTCGGCGCACCGGCGTCTGAAGGATGGCGACATCTTGTCCCTGGATTTCGGCGTCGAATTGGGCGGCTATTTTGCCGACGCGGCGCTCACGGTCCCGGTGGGCAGGACGCTTCCGCAACGCGAGAAGCTGTTGCAGGTCACGCGCGAATCGCTCGAGCGCGGCATCGAGAACGCCCGGCCCGGAAAACGCCTCGGCGATATTTCCGCTGCGGTGCAGCAGTGGGTGGAGAAGAACGGCTATTCGGTTGTGCGCGAGTTCGTGGGCCACGGTATCGGCACCAAGATGCATGAGGATCCGCAGCTCCCGAATTACGGCCCGGCGGGCCAGGGCATTCGCTTGCTCGAAGGCATGGTGCTCGCCATCGAGCCCATGGTGAATGTTGGCGGCCCGGCGGTGCGCGTGCTCGACGATGGCTGGACGGCGGTCACGGAGGATGGCAGCGACTCGGCTCATTTCGAGCACACCGTCGCGGTCACGCCCGATGGCCCGTGGATCCTGACACGTCCCAAGGACGCCGCCGGCCCCGTCTGGTAGCGCCGGGGCCTTTAGCCCGGCACGTTGATCTTAATTTAAGGAGCCTATGGCAAGACGCCCGGCACCCGACAAGAAGCGTCCCGGCGAGGGAAGCGGGAAGGAAGACGCCATCGAAGTGATGGCCACCGTGATCGAGCCGCTGCCCAACGCCATGTTTCGCGTCGAACTGGAGAACAAGCACCAGGTTCTGGCGCACATTTCCGGAAAAATGCGCAAGAATTTCATCCGCATTCTTCCGGGCGACCGCGTCACCGTCGAGCTTTCGCCGTACGACTTGACGCGCGGCCGCATCACCTACCGCTATAAGTGACGCGCGGCTGGTGTTGATCGCGAACGTAGCGCCGGCGCCTGCCTGCCGCAGGCAGGTCTCGCCGGCGAATTTGAGTTTTGCTTGTATATCGAACGCGGGCGCGGCGCATGATCGCGAGGAAGTTGTAGCCCCGCGTCACTCTGAGGCTCGAAGGGAAACGGAGTTTCAATGAAGGTTCGTGCATCGGTCAAGAAGATTTGCATGAAGTGCAAGGTCGTCCACCGCCGTGGCGTCGTGCGCGTGATTTGCCCGAATCCCAAGCACCGCCAGCGCCAGGGCTGAAATTGTAGGGTGCTGTGCTGCGCCGCTCCAGCCGGGTGAGAGCGCGAAGCGCTTTGGAGTGCGGCAGCTTGCTGCCGCTTTTGTATGCTGATTGTTGTAGGGGCGCTGCCCTGGCCCGTAAACGGCTCGTTTAAAGATTTTCTTGGGGGCCTTAGCCCCTGAGTGCAAGGACAAGGGAGAGAGGCATGGCTCGTATCGCAGGCGTGGATTTGCCGCCCAACAAGCGGCTCTGGATCGGCTTGACCGCCATCTACGGCATCGGCCAGGAACGCGCGCGCAAGCTCGCCGCCAAGGCCAACGTCGATCCGCAAAAAAGGATCAAGGATCTGACCGAGGATGAAGTCACGCATCTTCGCGCGGCCATCGAGTCGGAAGGCGGCATCGAAGGCGATCTGCGCAAAGAAATGCAGATGAACATCCGGCGGTTGATTGAAATTCAGTGCTACCGCGGGCTCCGCCACCGGCGCAATCTTCCGGTGCGCGGCCAGCGCACGCACACCAACGCCCGCACGCGCAAGGGACCGCGCAAGGGCGCCGTCGCCGCCAAAAAGAAAGTCATGGCCCGCAAGTAGCACTCGAGTCGTAGCGCCGGCGCCTGCCTGTCGGCAGACAGGTCTCGCCGGCGGTCTGGGCGGGCTCTGGGTTTGAATGTAGCGCCGGGCCTGCCTGCCGCAGGCAGGGACTTCAGCCCGGCACTCCGGAATGTAGCTCAGGTCTTCAGACCTGAGGCCTTTGAGAAAGGAAGCCGAACTTGGCCAAGGAACCGCAAGACGCATCCGCTGCTCCGGCAGCGCCGGCAAAACCGGCGAAGCGTAAAAAGGAATTTCGCAAGAAGCGCGAGAAGCGCGTCGTGCCCCAGGGCGTCGTCTGCATTCAAGCGACGTTCAACAACACGATCGTTACTCTGACCGATCCCGACGGCCGCGCCGTCAGCTGGGCTTCGGCCGGCTCCATTGGTTTCAAGGGCTCGCGCAAGGGGACGCCCTACGCCGCGCAGCAGGCCGCTATGGCCGCCGCGGGCGTCGCGCGCGACCAGTACGGCATGAAATCCGTGGAAGTGCGCGTGAAGGGGCCCGGCGCGGGCCGCGAGTCGGCCGTGCGCGCCATCGCCTCGTCGGGCTTGCACATCAACGTGATCAAGGACGTGACGCCCGTGCCGCACAACGGCTGCCGTCCGCCCAAGCGCCGCCGCGTGTAGCCGCGCTGGTTGTGCGCGAAGCGCTTTGGAGTGCGGCAGCTTGCTGCCGCTTTGTTCGTGTTCGGTTTACAGG
>JBJKQB010000157.1:0-14301 GCA_046705825.1 Candidatus Acidiferrales bacterium | reverse complement strand
ACCTCATGAATTTCAAACTCGCCCGCAATTTCCGCGTCGCCCGAAACAGCGAATTCTTCGCTGTCTCTTCCGACGTTCCCAGCAGATCGCCGATCGCCCGCAGCTTCATCCCCTCGTGGTGCTTCATCTCGAAAACCAGCCGCTCGCGCGGTGAAAGCTGTTTCATGGCTTCCGCAATCTGCTCGCCCAGCTCTTGCCCGAGCAAGCTCCGCTCGGGATTGGCCGCCGCGCTCTGCTCCGCCTGCCGGTCGAAGAAATCACGCGTCGTGCCCTCCCCGTCTTCGATCGCGGGCGCCTGGTCCTCCCGCCGGCTCGAGCGGCGCCGCAAATGATCGAGCGCCACGTTTGTCACGATCCGGTAGAGCCAGGTGTAGAAACTGCACTCGAACCGGAACCGGTGCAAATTCCGGTAGACCCGCAGAAAACTTTCCTGGTAAATGTCGGGCGCGTCCTCCGGACGCCGCACCAGGTTCATCGCCAGCCGCAGCACGTCCTTGTCGTAGCGGCTCACCAGCTCTTCGAACGCAAGACGGTCCCCGGCCTGAGCCTTTCGTATCAGGCCGTGTTCTTCCGCGACCTTCGCCGCCGCTGCCTGGCGCGCATCTCCTTCGAGTGCGACGCTCATCCCCATGGTGTCCTATCCCGGCCTACGCCCCGCAATCCTTTCGCTCTCCACAGATCTCTTATGCTAGCAATAGACGTTCTCACTGACCGTTTGTGAGCAGCCATCCCCGCGCTTTCCCATTATCGAACATCCCCGCCCTTTTGAGCGTTTCATACTATCGTGACACTTACGCGCGTGTCATTCCGAGGAGGAGCAGCCCGATTTTCGCGCCTGAAGAGATGGACCGCGCGAAAATCGGGCGGTTTTGCGACGACGAGGAATCTCGGCGCCGGAACGGCGGTCACCTCCGCCGCTGCGGCGTGTCACTGTCTTCGATAGTTCTCAAACCGGCCCCCACCTCTCCAGGCCTGTTCTCGACCGCTCGCTCAGTGCACCAGATCGGAGACGAAAACAAGGTGAATGCCCCTCGCTTCCAGTTGCGGCACCGCTTCGTTGAGCGCCGCAATCGTCGCAGGATGCGGGTGGCCAATGGCGATGGCCGAGCCGTTGCGCTGCGCGTCCCGCGCGGCCAACTCGAGCTGCGCCCGAACGGCTTTCACGGTGGCCACGTCATCCAGAAAGACCTTCCGCGATGCCGCAGGGACCCCCTCTTCTTCGGCGGTCGTGTAGGCCACCGTCGCGGCCGTCGTGCGGCTATCGACGAAGAAAAGCCCGCGCTCCCGCCGCGCCGGCATCAGTTCCTGCATCAGAGCAGGATCGGCCGTGGCCAGCGAGCCTTCGTGGTTGTTCACGCCGACCGCGTGCGGCACTGTTTCCAGCATGGCCGCCAGCGTGGACGCCACTTCCTGCGCGATCATCCCCACGCGCAACTCGATTCTTTCCTGCTTCGCGCCGGAGGGCTCCGCCTGCATGGGCAGGTGCAGCAGCACCTCGTCCCCGCGGCGAAATGCGTCTTCCGCCACTTCCGTCGAGAACGGCAGATGTGGGATGACGGACACGGTCAAAGGAAACGGCAGCACGAGCAAAGCCCGCGCAGCCCGCGGATCGTTACCAAGGTCGTCCACGATGATTGCGAGGCGCGGCCCGCGAGCCGCGTGGCCCGCCGAAGGCCCCGCCTCCCGGCCCAGCCGCGTGACGATGTGAATCGTATGGGTGCGCACCCCGCCCGAAGAAAATTCCAGAACCACAATCCCGTCCGAGGCGCTCCGCGACACGCCCAGCTTGTGCCTCCGCGCGATGCGCGCAAGCGATTCCTCCAGCGCGCGGCTCTGATTGGGATTCGACGGCGAGATATAAATGCTGTCGGCGAATTGCCCCGAACGCCCGGCTCCCGGACGCTGCATCACCGGCCGGATGGTGATCTCCTCCTTCGGCCCCACAATCGTCCGCGCGGAAGCGACAATCTCCTGCGTGATACGGCGGACCGCCGTTCGAGATGGTCGTTTCTTCGCGCAGCCGGCCAGAACGGCGGCGGCGATCAACCCAAAGAAAATTGCGCGAAAAGAACGTAGCTTCCTGCGTGGAAACAAATGAGGAGCGGTTGTGGAAGATAAGACAGGCGCGGTCCCGAGCCCCGCTCTCGCTCGCACCACGCGCGCGCTATGCCGCCTTCTTCTGCGCCGCGCCGGGTTCCTGTAGTATCTCCAGCGCCTTCTTCAGCACCGCATCGTTCGGCGCGACCACCTGTCCGGGCGGCGGTGTCGGCGGCCCGATTTGCTCGAGCTGCGCGTAAGTGTCCGGGGTGATCTGAACCGCCACGGTCGGCGCAACGCCGGCCACAGCAATCTCTTTGCCGTTCGGCGTGTAGTAATTCGCCACCGTCAGAATCAACGCCGCGCCGTCATCCAGCGGGATGATCTTCTGCATCGAAGCGGTCCCGTACGTCCGGTTGCCCACCGTCTCGCCGCGATGGTTGTCCGCGATCGCGCTGGCCACGATTTCCGCGGGCCCGGCTGTGCTGTTGCCGATCAACACCGACACGGGGTCGTTCCACACCACCTTGGCCGGATCAGCAGAGGACGTCTCGGTCGAAACCGTCTGCCCCTTCAGCGTTGTGATCGTCCCCGACTTCAGGAACAACTGCGCCGTCGCGATTCCCTCTTTCATCTCTCCCGAAGCGCAGTCGCGCAAATCCAAAATCAGCTTGTGCGCGCCTTGCTGCCGGAAATGAACGAGAGCCTCGCGAATCTGCCGGGTCGCGCCATCTTCGAACGCAGGAACGCGCAGATAGGCGACATCCCCGGCAAGGCGCGTTTCCACCAGTTTCGGCGCGGGAACTGGTTCCAACGTGATGTCCACCGGTTGCGATTCCGTGTCGCCGCGCCGGATGGCGGCCAACTTGATCGCCGACACCTTGACTACCGTTCCCGGACTCCCGGACAGCAGCACTTGAGCCTGATCCACCGTCATCTGCGAGGTTGTGAAGCCCGAAATCCTCTCCAGAATGTCGCCGAAGCGCAGACCGGCCTTGTCCCCCGCGCTGCCCGGAAGCGCCGAAATCACGGAGATGTACCCGGAGCGCTTGGTCAACGTGAGGCCCGCCCCCGCCGTGAAGTGTTGCGCGGTCTTTTGTTTGAAATCGGTGTATTCCAGCGGGCTCAGATACCCGGACTGGGGATCGAGCGAGTCGACCAGGCCGTGCAACGCGCCCGCGCTCACCTTCTGCAGGTTGGGATTGTCTACGTAATACCGCTGAACGTTGTTCAGCACCTCGCTGTACACCGTCAGCGCCTGGTAGGCATTATCGTTGGAGGACGAGCGGGCCCGCACGTAGCCGGTGGTCACGTAGGCGATGATCAGAAGGGATAACGCAATCACGATTTTCTTTGTCAGCGAATTCATCTCCGGCCTTTCCTCCATGTGCGCCCAGCGCCCGGTTCGCCGCTCGAATCGGCGGAACCATTCACACCAGACGCGCCCGCTTTGCCATTCATGTGATGCCGCGGCTGCTTCTTGCGTTTCTCCCGCCCGGCAGTCCCAGTTCGTCCATTATACGGGAATTCCGCCCGGCGCCTCTACAGAAGACGACGCCATTTCGATCTCGACCGCCAAATGGCCCGGCCAAAGATAAAAAAATCCCCGCCGCCCACACCTGCGACGCCGGCGGGGTGGGGGTGGTGGAACTCTTTAGCCGTTTGAACGCAGGGTTCTTGGAACTCCGAATCCTCGGCGTGCCAAACTCGCGCGCTCGGCTCGCTGCTATCCTTAATCGTTCTCGAGAAAACGTCCCGCACTCGCCAGACTTGAGGCCAAGCCTGTCCCCAGCTAGTTCCGCTTCGCAAGACGGTTGGGATTACTGTCGCGCCCCGCTCGCACGAACTTCGTCACCCAGAGCGATCCGGCGCTTCCCCACCCGTGAGAACGGCACCACTGAGCGTTAACGTACACGCTCCCACACAATTGTCAAGCGCTTTTTTGCACTCTCGGAAGCTCCCTGTGGCTGAATGCGGTGCGGCCGCTGCCCCGGACGCGCGCACCGCTCTGCCCGCGGGGCTCTGCTCGGGTGCTCAACGAAAGTCGGCCCCCCAAGCAACGGCAACGGCAGCTGCGCCCTACAGCCCTCCGTCTCCCGCCGCCCTGCTTTCCATCAACTTCTTATCGCCCAGGCGTATTTCGCGAAACAGGTGCAGGTTCGACGACATCACCACACCGGGACTCAGGTGCACGGCAGGAGGAAAATTCACCTTGCCCGTCAGATGATCCGCCATCAAGCGCACCGCGATCTGCCCTTGCCGGTGCGGATGCTGGTAAATGGACGCGGCAATCGTTCCCTTCTTGAAGTACGGCGACATCTCCAGAAACAGGTCCGTCGTTATCAGCCTCACTTTGCCGCTCAGATTTCGCGCTCCCAGCGCCCGGCAGACCGGCAGACAGTTCACCGTGTTGACGTAGATCCCCGCCAGCGTCGGAATCCGCCGCAGCAGATCGAACGTCTTCTGGAAGCTTTCGTCTTCGTCTTCGTGACCTTCCAGCACGGCCACTATCTTTCCCCCGGCGCAGTGCTTCGGAAATGTTTCCGAAAACCCGCTCGTTTTCTTGCTGTGATCCTCCGCCATCAGCATCCCCGCCACCACGGCCACTTTCGACCCGGGCGCCACGAACTTGCCCATCAGCTCGCCCGCCAGACACCCGTTTAGATAAGGTTCCACGCACACCACGCTCGAACGCCGGCTTTCGGGTGCATCCGTCGAAACGCATACCACGCGGATCCCTTTCGCTTCCGCCTCATCGATCAAGGGCCGCAGCTCCTTCGGATTCCCTGCGGTCAAAATGATTCCGTTCACGCCCTGGCTCACCAGTTCCTTGAACGCCCCCGTGTCTCCTTCGCCCAGCGCATGCACCGGACGATGCACGAATTCGGTTCCCAGCGACGACACCTGCCTGGCCTCCTCCAGCACGCCGTTCCACAGCTGGTCGTAGAAAAAGTGGATTTCCCGCGGAACGCACACCCCAATCCGCGCCCCCGCTCGCGCCACCGACAGCGCGCGCGCCGCCAGGTTCGGCGTATATCCAATTTGCCGCGCGATCTGTAGAATTCGCTGCCGCGTCTTCTCGTTGATCCCGCCGCGGCCGTGCAAAGCCCGGTCCACGGTGCCGATGGACACGCTCGCGATCTGCGCGATCAGGTGGATGCCGCGCCGCTGTTTCACCCTCTTCGTCGTTTTCACGGCAGCCATCTTATCCTATCCGCGATTTTTCCCTGCAGTCCCGTTTCCGTCTAAAAAATCGATTTGCCGTGTACGGTAACGGTAAACGTTTGCGCAACGCTCGGATCCCTATGGGCCGGGCAGAGCCGCCGAAAAACTCGCCGCACGAACGGAAGACCCGGTTCACCCAGAGCTTCAATCCACAACGAAGGTTCCGCCGGGAAATCTCACCGGATCACCTGGACGCCCGCACGTGTGGCTGCGGCGCGAAGCTGCTGGTCCAGGGTTGCCAAGGGTGCTTTTTCCCGCCGCGCCAAGTCCAAGTAAACCGCGTCGTAGGCGGAAAGTTGGAATTCGCGCGCCACGACGAAGCATTGCCGCAAGGAAATCACGCTGCTGTCTGTCTCTAAGGCCTGCAGCACAAACTGATCGAGGTCAATCAGAGCGCGCTCCGCGTCCGCGGGGCTCAAAATCGACCTGCGCTGCGCCAGGGCCAGGGCATTCGCCACTTCCATGTGCCAGAGAACGGGCACGATCGCTCGCGCGCCCTTCAGGAAAAGCTGCTTGACCCGGTTTGCATAAACTGACACTGGATTGTCCAGAAACCAACCGAGAGCGACAGAAGCATCCAACACAAACCGTTTCAACTTCGGCCTTCCTCGATCAGCCCCCGGACATCTGGCTGCCGGCTCCCTTTGGCCCTCTTGCGAATCCCTTCCATGTCTTCGAATAGGGCCTTCAAATCGCCCGTTGGAGCGGCGGGCGTCAGAACGGCTGCCAGCTTTCCGCGTCGGGTGATGCCAATCCGTTCTCCCCCTTTGGCGCGCTCCACCAGTTCCGAAAGCTTTTGCTTGGCCTCGAACAGTCCGACAGTCCGCATTGCTCCTCCTATCTAGATGAACATTCTAGATCATACACTCCCGGTCTATCAAGACCCCCTTCGGAGCCGGAATGACGTAGCCCGTGCGACGCGGCCCGGCTGATTCCACCTGAATTTCTGTACGCATTTAAAAAAACGGCGTAGCATACCGTCTGCTGATCCCGGCGGTGCCACCCTGGGGTCTTGCCGCGCGACGGAGCAACGTCAAACATGTGGCGGCTTTCGGCCTTCCTCTTCCTTTTGTTCGTCATCCCGGCCCACGCCCAGGTCTCCGCCTCCAATCGCGGAAGCGAGACGCTCTGCACGTTGCGCGTCGATGTCGAGTTTTCAAACAACGGCACCCCGGCCGCTGGCGTGCGCGTCGAACTCTTGCAAGGTCTCATCAGCGCTACTCCCGATCAGGTCGCCCTGACGAATTCGTCCGGCTCGGTTGAATTCGACGGCCTGCTCCCGGGACATTACCGCATCGAGGTTTCCGGGGAGCGCATCGAGACGGCGCAAACCGGAGACATTCACATCACCAACGATCGCATGTTCGAAAGCCAGCTCATTGTGGTTCGAACAAAAACCGCGGCGACGGCGCCCCCGGCGGGGTCCGCCCGCAGTGTGGACGTCCTCGATCTGAACGTCCCCAAAAAGGCTTTCAAGGAGTTGGCGCGCGGCGATAAGGAAGTCGAGCGCAAGCACTGGAAGAAGGCCGCGGAACACTTCCAAAAAGCCCTCTCCATCGATCCACGCTATCCCGCCGCTCTCTATAACCTGTCCGTCGCGTACTATTGGCTTGGAAAGCCCGACCAGCAGCGCAGTGCCTTGCAGCAAGCGGTGCGCATCGATGATCGCTACGTCCCCGCGCTTGTGGGACTGGCGCATCTCGACTTTGCCGATCGCAACCTTCCCGCCACTCGAGGCCTGCTGGACAAGGCGATTGCCGCCGATCCAACCAACGTGGAAGCTCTCGCTCTGCGCGTGCGCGTCGACTTCATGCAGGGCCAATACGAACAGGTCATCGCGGACGCGCAACGCGTGCACGGCCTCCCTCACCAGGGCTACGCCTCCGTGCACTACGCCGCCGCCGCGGCCTGCCAGCGCTTGAACCGCATTCCCGAGATGATTGCCCAACTGAAACTCTTCTTGAAAGAAGACCCCGCCAGCCCCAGCGCCGGCCACCTGCGCCGCATAATCGCCGCCGCGGAAAATCACAGTCGCTGAAACTGTACTCGGTTGGACGCGAACGGGAGATACCCCGTTCGCGCAAAAGCATAATTACAATGAAGGTTGTGACAGCGGGTTTGTCGGCGCCACCGCGTGCGGTCACGGCGCGCAGGCAGCCGGGCTCGCAGGTTGAGGCGTCAGTGCGAGACTTGGCTGCGCGGCACTTCCAGGTAGCCCAGAATTTCGTCCTTCACGATGTGCGTGGCGATCACTTCCAGCGGCGGGCTGTTGCGCGACACCACGAACTGCACCACTTCGTGAATCATGCGGTCTTTCAGCTCGATGCAGCTCGGCTGAACGTACACGCAAAGCGTGTAACTTTGCTTCTTCGCGTTCGTCGATTTCAGCACCAGCGACACGGGGCCGACCGGCGTCGGATTCGAGCCGCGCAGCAATTCGAACGGGATCGCTTCCATCTCTGTGCGATTCACCAGCTCGTTCAGCTCGTCCTGGTTGCGCAGGATCTGCACGTTCTGCGTTCCCACCTGCCCGGCCATGTCCGCCAGACGGTTGGTGGTGGCTTGCCAGGCGTCGTTGTTCGCCGCTTGGTCTTGTTGCAACCGGCCGAGTCCGGCTTGCAGAGCGGCTAGACGTTCTTTGGTCGCCGGCTCCGTCGCTGATGCGGGGGACTTTGCCGGCCGTGCGGATGAGCCTTGCCACGGCGCCGGCGTGATTCGATACACCGGCCTCGCCGGACGCGTGCTCGCGGAAGCCTGCGGTCCTGCTTCCTGGCTCTGTGACATTGCCCGCGTCGCTTCGGACATGCGCACCGCATGCGAGCCTCTTCGCGTCTCTTCCAGCTTGTTCAGCCGCTCTTCGATCGTCGTCAGGCGCTGATCGATTTGGGTCAACGAAGGATCGCTCGCGCTGGCCGAAGTCTGCGAGCCTTGCGGCAACAGTTTGTATCCGGCGAACGCAAGAGCCGCGATGACCACCAGTCCAACGACCAGCCCGCCCATTCGCGGTCCCGAACTCCTCGGTGCCTGGGGCGAATTCTGCACGAACACTTGCCGGTCGAAGTCGATCCCTGCTGATTTATCGGCCATGGCTTAGTCTCTCCAACCTGATCTCGAGCGTTAGAAGGCTCGCACCGTCGACGGATACCGCTCTTTCAGCTTGATCACTACGGTCTGCGTTTCCTTCGGCAGCAGTCCAACCGTTTGGCTGCCGTTTCCCTGGCGCGGCCCGCGCATCTCCACGTCGTATTTTCCCGGTGGAACGACGAGCAGCAGCGGTGTCTTCCCCACGATCTTTCCATTGATGAAAACGATGGCTTGCTCGGGCACCGATCGGAGAAACAGTTTTCCCGCGGTCGGCCCCGCGTTTTCCTCCAGGTTCTTACGGTTGACTTCCTCCGCAGGCGGCCCGGAAGGCGCAAACATGAACGCCGAGTCCTTTCCCACCACTTGCGGCCCGCTCGCCGCGGAACTGGAATTCGAATTAGCCTTCGGCGGCTGGATGGTGGGAAGAACCGGCATCTTGATGCCGTGCGCCGCCATTGAACTGTTTGCCGTAGCGCCTGCCGCCTCGGCCACCGCCTGGCCACGGACAACACACGCGCAACCCGCTGCTAAAACCAGCACCATCGCGCCCTTCCACATTCCGCCCATCATCTTTTTCTCCGCCTTATGGCCCGCAAACGCGACACCGCACTCGGCAATTCGGCCCGCTGACAGAAATCGCGCCCACTTTCATGTGCAGGAGTAATACCAAAGTGCCTCCTAACCCTGGCTGACTCGAACGCTGTCCCTGCTAACTCCTTGCTTCCACGATAGATCGCAGTACGTCCTGTCGCCTGTCCTGTCCGGCGACCAACTTTCTGCTCTTCCCGTCTCCCAAGAACGCCCTGCCCCGTACCCAATCGGTGACACCTGAACAGACCCTCGCAAAGCCACGCCGCGTATTCCACGACAGAATAGAGAACTCCTTTGCAGAATATTGGTATACAACGTGCTCCCCTTTTCCCTCCCGCCGCCATTGGTGGTGTGGTTGCGAAGCGCAGCAGAGCGGCCCGTTTTTTTTGCCGAACGGGCCGCATGGAGATGGATGATCGGCGAAATGAACCTCGCGATCGAAAACCAGCGCAAAGCGCAGCCCAACGGGCCCCGCTCGCCTTTTACTGAACGCGGCGCATTGCGCCTGTTCGTCCGTGGCGAATCCTTCCTGGCCAACTGCGGCGGCTCGCTGGCGGCCCTGGCGCGCCGCTCCCCGAAAGGGCCGCGCTCCGCAATCTATTTCTTGCGCAGCGCCAGCGTATCGCGCGTCCGTTTCGCCGGGCGTTCGCTCGCAGCCTCGCTCCTGCTGCACGGCTCGCTCCTCGCGCTCCTTCTGTATTTGCCGCAGGCCATTCCCGCCAGCGCTTGGCAGGTCAACGCCGCCCCCGATCATTTCATGAAAATCTATTACCAGGTCCCGGTGATCAAACCTGCCCGGCTGCCGCGCCTCGCGCCGAAAGGCCCCGGAGGGCGTCCTGGCGCGGGCTCCATCCCCGTCAAGCTCCCGGCCTTGGCCAGCACCATCCGGCACCCCAACATCACCATCGTCTCGAATCCCGCCCGCCCGGATAACTTCCATCAGACCATTTTCCAGCCCACAGCGCCTCCGGATGTGAAGATCACAACCGACCAGAAGCTGCCCAACCTAGTGTTCGGGCAAGCCCTCGAGCGCCTGAAGGCGCCGCTCGCTCCCAGCAACGCTCGCCCCAACCAATTCAATCGCCAGGTCTCCCGCATCGACGCTCCCTCGGTCGCGGACAACACCCCCAAGTCCCCCATGATGGCTTTCCTGAAAACGTCGAATGCGTCGCCCAAACTGGCCATTCCCGTTTCTGCGGGTGGCGCGCCCATTCAGCGCGTCAGCGCCGGATCATCCAGCCCTTCGAGCGGAAATTCCGCGGATGACGCGGGCCTCCTGCTCCTGGGAGTGGATTCGAGCGCCCCGAGTTCGCATTTCTCTTTGCCCGCCGGAAACCGCTGGGGCCAGTTCTCCATCGCGCCGCCCCCCGCAGCCTCCGAAGGCTCCCCAGGTGGCGATGCTCACGGCGTGGCCGCTGGCGGCAATGGCTCCGGCAGAACGGCGGGAGATGCCAGCACAGCCGTTGGCCCCGGCACCTCTGGCGGCGGTGGCGGAAATTCAGGCACCGGGGGTGCCGTCAGCATCTCGGGCTCCGGAAGTGGCGGCGAAGGGGGACTCCTCGATCCCACCCTTCCCGCCAATATGATCTACCCGGTGGCTGCGCCGCCATTGAAGGTCCGCCGCAATACCCTGATCATTTCCTCCGGTCCCATGGGTGGCGGAGGCTTGAACATCTATGGCGCCCTGAAATGCGGCAAGATCTATTCGGTGTTTCTGCCCATGCCCGGCCGCAATTGGACGATGCAGTACTGCGACAGCGCCCCGGCCGCCGAGAGCGTCACCTCGGGCGGTTACACGACCGTCATTCGTCTTGAGAACCCTCTGCTCCCGCCCGACGTCGACTTGACCCACCGCTTCAATTTCAAACGCGTGCCCGTGCCCGTCACCAAGGCCCACCGCTCCATCGTCCTCAAGGGCATGATCGGGACGGACGGCACGGTCCAGCACCTCGTTGTTTATCAGGGAGTGCTGCCGCAGATGGACGAGGCGGCGCGCCTCGCCTTCAGCAAGTGGCGCTTCAAGCCGGCCATGCGGAATGGAAAGCCGGTGGAAGTGCAGATTCTCGTCGGCATACCGCCCCAGACAGGCGTGGACCGCGTGAACCACTAAAGGAGGGCTCAAGAGCCGAATTTTGGATATTGGATTCTGTGTCGGGACGTGCACGCTCCCACGTCTCTTATCGATGACACTTCTCATTCCATTGAAGAGGTACTCTCCTTTCTCCAAATGTGAAGTGTTTTACCCATTTGCCCATCACAGTCACCGGACGTAGACTACCGGCGTTCCTGTATCGGTCGTAGGGACAATGGCTTAGTATGATGTTCCCTCCTCGTTCGCCCGTGTCCACTTTTGGTAGCTCGCGTGCCCTCCTCCCCCCGCCCGGTCAGCTCTGTCCCCCAGCTCGACTAGGCGACCCGGGGCTGAAACCACCTTCATCCTCCGCGATAAAGTTCAGGGCTTCCTGGGCCCGGGGTGGGTACGGAAAAGAGCACCCTTGGCATCTGCCCACTTGCGGGCGGACGGGAGAACGAATGTCTGAACAGATCCGCGTGCTTTTTCTGACACAGGACCTCGGTTTCGCTGATCCCTTGTTTCGGGCGCTGGGGCCCGAATTCAACCCTCAGGCCGGCAAGGAACTCCAGATTAGCCGTCTCGGCGACTTGGGCGAATGTTGCGACGTCATTCTGCTCGATCTGCGCTTCGCCAGTACGCAAGGCGATTGTGAATCGCGGCTGCACCTGATCGAGGAGATCACCACGAGACCGTCCTACCCGCCGGTCGTCGCCCTGTGCGACGAGGGCGACCGCCAGATCGTCCTCGGAGCCGTCGAGCGCGGCGCCTATGACACCATCACTAATCCCCCGAACATGGTGGAGCTGCGCCTGGTCTTGAACCGGGCTCATCGCGCTCACGCCATGGAGCGCGAAGTCGAGCGCCTCAAGGCCGGCGCGCGCGGCTCCGGAAAACTCCATGAGCTGCTCGGCACTTCCCCGGCCATGCAGGAGCTGTTCGCGCTGGCCCAGAAGATCGCGCCCTGCGACGTCAACGTTCTGATCACGGGCGAGACGGGCACGGGCAAGGAATTGCTCGCGCGCGCCATCCATCAAATGAGCAGCCGCAGCTCGCGCCCGCTCGTCGCTTTTTCCTGCGCCAATCTTCCGGAAACGCTGGTCGAGGACGAGTTGTTCGGGCACGAAAAGGGCGCCTTCACCGGCGCGCTCACCCTGCGCCGCGGGCGCATCGAAGCGGCCGATCAATCCACGTTGTTTCTCGACGAGATCGGCGATCTCTCGCTGGGCCTTCAGCCCAAGCTGCTGCGCGTGCTGCAGGAGCGCAGCTTCGAGCGCCTGGGCAGCAACAACACGGTGAACGTCAACATCCGCGTGATTTGCGCGACCAATCGCAACCTCGACGAGATGGTGCAACAGTCCAAGTTTCGCGAGGACCTGTATTACCGCTTGAATGTGGTGCAACTGCATTTGCCCCCGCTGCGCGAGCGCCGCGACGACGTTCCCCTGCTGGCCCAGCATTTTCTGGAAAACGCGGCCGACCAGTTCCGCAAGAAGGCCCGCCGCTTTTCGCAATCCGCGCTGCACGCCCTCGAGGAATATGCCTGGCCCGGAAACGTGCGCGAATTGCAGAACGCCGTGCAGCGCGCGGTGGTGCTTTCCGAAGGGCCCGCGATCGAGACCTGGCAGCTGCCCGCCGCCATTCGCAGCGGCTGCGACACGCCGCAGGTCCCGCGCTCGTACGAAGAGGAAGTCCGCGAATTCAAGCGCCGCCTCGTTCTGCGCACGCTGCGCGAATGCGGCTGGCGCAAGGCCGAAAGCGCGCGTGTCCTCGGCGTGGCCCGCGGCTATTTGCACCGCCTCATCAACCAGCTCGGAATCCAGGAACAGGAAAGCGAGCCGGAAGTGGCCATGGCGATGTCTTCGGCCCCGGCCAGCCCGCTTCCGCCCTCCTCGACGCGGATCATGTAGCGGCGCGGCCGCTGCAGGAACATGGTCATGGCAACCGTGGAAACACAGCCTGGCTCTATCCCATCGCCATCCAGCGCGAACCTTTCCGTGGCAAGCTGCGCGTCAGTGCTGAAAGACGCGCAAAACGCCGATGGCGGTTGGGGTTATCGCACCGGTGGGGAAAGCCGGGTCGAGCCGACTGCCTGGGCCCTGCTCGCGCTGCAGCAGGCCTCACGCGCGCCGCAGCACGCGGAGGGCTTGGCTGAAGCGCAACGCTCCGCACTCCGGTTCCTTCGCGCACAGCAGCTCGCGGACGGCTCCTGGCCGGCTGCGCCGGGGCAAACCGTCGGCTGCTGGGCCACGTCGCTGGCTTGCTGGGCGCTGCTTGCCGATCCCGATTCGCACCAGGCCGCAGCTGCCGGCTTGCGCTGGCTCTGCAACGATTGGCCGCGCAGCGCGGGCCTGCTTCGCCGCATGGTTCGGCGGTTGACACGCGGCGCAAAGGTCAGCGAGCAGAACGAGTCGCTGAGCGGCTGGGGCTGGACGCCCAAAACGGCGAGCTGGGTTGAGCCGACCGCGTTCGCGCTTCTGGCGCTGCAGATGGCTCCGAAAAATTTGCGTCCCGCAGACAGCGCGAAGCGCATGGACCTGGCCAAGGCTATGCTTTACGACCGCATGTGCCCGGGTGGCGGTTGGAATTGCGGCAATCCTAAGGTCTACGGCGTGGCGGGCGATCCCTCCATTCCGCAGACTGTATGGGCGCTCGTTGCGCTGCGCAACGAAGCGGGGCGCGCGGAGAAAGTTTCCAGCCTGCATTGGCTTGAGACGAACCTCGCAGGCCAGCTGAAAAAGGGATTGGCTTCACTGGCGCTGGCGAAAATTTGCTTCGATGTGTACGGAGAGAGCTGGCCCGCAGGCGCTCCGGCCATCGAGCAAGCTGCCGCAACAAGCGAACTCACCGGCAGCGTAATGACTCTGGCGTGGGTCTCTCTGGCGCTGAGCCCGCAAGCGGATTGGCTGAAGGGGACGGATGCAAACGCCTGAACACATGCTCGTTCCGCCGTTTCAGCGGCCACCCTCGCAGGTAGCGATCCGGCGCGTTTCCGGCTACGAGCAGGATCTTTTCGCGCTGATTTACGAAACGCTGTGCGAGTTCGCCGAGCGCGAGAGGAGCGAAGAAAAGGCGAATAAAACGGGCCAAAATAGTGCTCCCTTGAGAGCAGCATTCATGCTCTTGATTCGGGGTAAAACGGTCCTAATCAAGCCTAATTTCGTCGGTTTTGACCTGCTCGGCTGCATGAACACGCACCCTGCGGTGATCGCGGCGGCGCGCGAGGCCTTTCTGAAGCTGGGCGCCGGGCGCGTGCTGATCGGCGAAGGGCCGTCCATGGACCGCGACACGGA
>JBJKQB010000156.1:0-54303 GCA_046705825.1 Candidatus Acidiferrales bacterium | reverse complement strand
GGCAAAGGATGTTCTCGCGAAACTGTGAGGCTTCCGCATTCAGAATCGATTGTCAACTTCGTTAGGGAGGAATAACGATATGAGCTCGAAACTCAGACTTGCTTTGATCGCCGCAACGTTCCTGATCTTATCCGTGGGCAGCGCGCGAACTGCGCATGCCGCGCCGCAGGGGCCGGGATGTTCGATGCTTACTCCGGCGCAGATCCAAAAGGTTCTCGGACAGCCCTTCGGCGCGCCTACCGTCGGCGCTTGGCCGCCCGCCTATGGCCAGCAACCTTGGGGTTCACAGTGCCGCTATAGCTCGCTGAAAGGGCCGCATGTGGCCGTCGATTTCATCGTCTACGTCGATGCCTCGCCGGCCGAAGCCAAGCAGACGTTCGCCAAGTTGTCTATGTGGTTCCCGGCCAAATCGAAGCTGGCCATCGGCGATTCCGCCTACATCGATTCGAGCGGCGCGATTCATGTGCTGAAGGGCAAAGTTCGTTTCTACATCTCACTCGAACCGAAGAACGAAAAGCAAATGAAGGATCTGGCGACTTCGGTTGCGGGAGGCATTTGAATCCACGGTACGGCAATTTCTGGGGTCTGATCGAATCTCAACTGGAGGAATCACATGAGGAAAGCAACTGCAGGGTGGATGGTTTGTTTGGCAGCTTCGTTCGGTCTAGCGGCTACTGTGCTGCTGGCGCAATCGCAGCCGAAAAAAAACGTGCCCAACGCTTCGGCAACCCGTTCCAATGTCACTCAGGCACGCACGCAGCTAAAACCGCTGAATGTGAAAACCGGTCTGTGGCAAATGACCCAGAAGGTCACTTGGACCGGCCTTCCACCCCAATACGCAGCTTTGCTGCAAAATGCAGCACCCACCCAATACAAGTCGTGCGTGAAGGCGTCAGACCTGATCGAGAATCCCTGGTCAGACGGCTCCGGTCAAAGATGTACGTGGACCGTGTTGAATTCCGACGGCACTGACATGAAAGTCCAAGGATCATGCCAGGGCAATGAGGGCGCAACCGTGCAAATGCAGGGACAAATTCATGCCGCGGATTCCCAAGACGGTACAGGATCCATGGACCTTACTTTGACCATGAACGGCATGACGGCGAAGGGCCATGCCTCTTACACAGGAAAGTGGATCGGCTCGACCTGCCCCGCGGATACGAACTAGCGGCGCGCGAAGGCGGCGAAGGCTCGGGCGGCTTCTGGCTTTGGCCGGGCCTTCCGTGACCTTGCGCGCTGGCGTGGGAAGAACGTATATGAACGGGACGCTTTGGCTGACACGGCCGTTTGCTTGGGGAGCGGCGGGACTCGTGCTGGGCGCTCTTTTCGGATGTAGTTCCGGGTTTTCCGGCGCGAATCCGAAAAAACTTGCAAACGCCTCGGCACCTTTTGCCGCTGCGCCGCCGACGCCCCTCGGCCATGGCAACCCGGGCATCAATCTGCAATGCGATGCGGAGCGCATCCGCAACGCTCCCGCGCCGTTTCATTGGTCGTACAAAAAAAGGGTGCCGCTGCTGGCCAATGTGGATTGGGAGGCAGACGTCACACCATTTTCCATCGCCGGCGCCGTCACGGACAGTTCCGGGACGCGCGTGATTCATGGCCTTCGTTCCGACAGCACCAGTTGGAACACCGTCGTCGCCATCTTGACCGGCGCGCTTCCCGCCAGCACTTTTGCGCTGGTGAACAACTCCTCCGCCATTGTGCGCGCGGGCAGGGAAATCGTGAACGGGCAGGACGCGGTCAAATACACGATCGATACTTCGCGCGATGCCCCTGCGGATGCCTCCCTGATCCGCAGCGTGCTCGGTGCGCACGGCTTCATCAAAGGTGCTGCCTGGGTGAACGCAGAAGCATGTCCCATTAAGTTCGTTTTGAATGTCGAGCAGGACTACCACGATGGTACGGTGCACAAGGAGCATGACGAAGCGAACGCGACGCAGCCCTAGCGCCGGTCCAACCTTACAGCGGGGAAACTGAAAATGGACAACTCTTCCATGACGCCGCAACAAAAGGCTGAACTTCTCGAGAGCTACCTCTCCGGACAAATGCCCATCCGCCAGAAACAGCGGGGTGGGTGCCTGGGCGGTCTCTTTAAGCTGCTCGCTGTCGGAGTTTTCGGCTTGGCCCTTGCCTACGGCGTCCTCGCGATAACTGCCCCCTGGTCACTCCATATCGGCGGTCGCTGGACCCCTTTCTTACAGTGGCATGGCTACGGCCAACTGCACACAAAGGATGGAAAGAGCTATCCCCTGTACGTGTCCTTCTTCCCGTCGACTCATTCCTCCCGGCTCCGCCTACGGGGTCTGCGCCCAGTCGGCGGCCTGCAAGGGCGCGGCTGGCTGTGCACTTCCCCGGGCGGCGCTCAACTCCTTGACCTGAGCGGCACGATCTACGGCAAATGGCGGACCACCGACGGCAGCCTCCTATCCGTTCGCCTGCTGGAATGGAACACGGCACGCGATCGATTGCTGGGCAACAGCGTGCGCCGCGGATTCTTCGATCTCGAAGGCACGTGGCGCGGGCCGGAATTACTATTGGACGAGCGCGGAGATCACGGCCCGATAGGAGCGGTGTTTCGCTCCGGCCTGCACATCGATTATGCCTCGGTGACACTGAACTATGGCGCATATTCGGACTTTAAAAACCTGTGTGCCAATTATCCGGCGCACTGATGAAGAGCAGGGAAGCGTCCGGGCAAGCGCGCGGCATGGAATCGGGGGCGTAGAAAAGATGCGAACACCATTGGTTTCTGTTTTAGTGATGGGAACTCTGCACAACACCGAGCTGACCAACGCTCCGGGCGCAGCGGAATAGCCATGGCGACTCAGACCACCAGTCCACGCTTTGCCGGCCCTCGCGACCGCGAGAGTTTCTTCGAAGCGCAGCGCCGCAACCGCCGCGCCACTTGGCGCCTTTCTTTCGTATCGGTCGCGGCGATCGTGGTGATGGGCATTCCCCTCGCCCTGACCATCACCCCTCTGCTCTATGCCGCGGCTTTGCTGGTCGCCGACATTGTGAGCATCTGGATCCCTCTACCTCCTGCTCTTTGGCGCAACGCCGCCGAGCTGGCCCGCTACGGCTTTCTCGTTATCGAGTGGCTGGGTCAGCCCAGGACAACGAATCCCCAGGCCCTTGCCCTTGGCGCAGCCGTACTGCTCTTGCCGGGCACGATCTTGTCGATCGGGCTGTGGCTGGGAATAAATGCGCTGTTTCGCCGCGCGGGCGTTGGCGGAGCGCTGCTGGCCCTGAAGGCGCGCGAACCGAATCCGTCGGCGCTGAAAGAATTGCAATTGTCCGACGTGGTTCAGGAAATGGCCATTGCGGCGGGCTTGCCTGCGCCCAAGATCATGCTGATCGACGCTCACGCGGCCAACGCCGCCGTCATCGGAACGTCTCCCGAGGATGCGCGCATCGTCGTTTCCGTCGGGCTGCTGGAATGCCTCACACGCGATGAACTGGAAGGAGCGCTCGCGCATCTGGTCGCCTCCATTGGTAACGGCGACCTGCGCATCGCCTTCCGCGTCACCAGCGTCTTCGAAACCTATGGCCTGCTGCTTGCCCTCATCAATTCGCCGTTTGGTTCCGAGTCGCGCCGCACCCTGTGGCGCATCGTTCGTTACGCGCTGGTTGGAAAGAAAACGGCTGACGCAGGTTCCGGAGAAGCTGCTGCTGTGGCTCAACTCCTCTCGCGTGGTACTGGCCTCGAGACGGACGACATCGACCGCCTCTTCGACTCCACGGGGAAGAAGAAGTCCATCCTCCGCTCCATTCGCGACTTTCTCCTTTTCCCCATTTTTCTCACCAATTTTGCGATCAAGCTCTCGCTGTGGTTCTTCTCTTTCAGCATGCTCGAGCCCAGCGTGGCCCTGCTCTGGCGCAAACGCATATACCTGGCCGACGCTTGCGCCGTGCAGCTGACCCGCAATCCCGACGGTTTGGCGGAGGCGTTGCGCAAACTCAACGCGGACCGCGGGCCCATTCCGGGAGGTGCCTGGGCCTCGCACCTGTTCCTGGTCAGCCCGGCAGGAAGCGACCGCGTGAGCGATCCCAGGGCCGACGCGGAGCAGAAACAGACTCTCGCGCGCATGTGGGCCGCTTCAGCGCCGGCGCCCGCGCCAGGGCACGCCCCGATTGCCGCCGGCACCCCGGCCGTGCCCGCGTTTCCGGCAGTTCCCAATCAATTCCTGATGAATGAAATCCTTTCCACCGGCCGCGCCGCTGGCGCCGGAGATCAAGCTGCTCTGGCGCGTTTGGCGTCCTTTCGCCAGGCCGCCGCCGCTGCCTTCGGCAAACCCGTCGAGGAAATTCCGGACATCTCCGACCTCGCCGCCGCGCAGCAGGGCGACTCGGCCGCGATTCAGCGGCTCATCGAATTCAGCGGCAAAATGAAAGCGAATCAGCGATCCGCCAATGCGCCCGCGGGCGCCTCTTCGGAAGATTCCAGCAGCAACTTTGCTGGATTTTTCCCCTCACTCAAGCGCCGCCTGAAACGCCTCGACCGCATGGGCGCGCATGTCCAACTCGAATCGGAGCGTTTCCAGCCGGCTGCCGCGATCTTCATTGGGTTGCTGTCGCTCTTTCTTGCGCCCTTTGCGCTGGCGGCTCTGGCTCTTCTTATGCTGCTCATCGCGATTTTGACGCTGGCCAGCCTGGCGTTTCTCGCTGTGTGGATGGCGTTCATACACCAATTGTTTCTCATGCTTCCGCATCACTAGGCGGGGCCTTCGGGTTGTGCTGTGGAAAGGTGGAAACTGTGTCCTACTCGTTGCTGATTGCCATCGCGATTGCCGCCGCGATCGTCATCTGGCTGATTGCCACGTTCAATTCTCTCGTCGGCCTGCGCGTGCGCGTGCAGAACGCCTGGGCCGAGATTGACGTCCAGCTCAAGCGCCGCCACGACTTGATCCCGAATTTGGTCGAGGCCGTTCGCGGCTACATGCAGCATGAGCGGTCGACGCTCGAAGCTGTGACGCAAGCGCGCACCCAGGCGATAGCCGCCGGAGCGAATGTTGCGGACCGTTCCGCCGCCGAATCCGTCCTCACCGGCGCGCTGGGCAAGCTGTTCGCCGTCGCGGAAAATTACCCTCAGTTGCGCGCGGTCGAAAGCGTGCAGCTCCTCCAGGAGCAGCTTACCTCCACCGAAAATCGCATCGCCTTCGCGCGCCAGTTCTACAATGACGAAGTCATGAAATTCAACACGGCGCAAGCCACCTTCCCGCGCAATCTCTTTGCCGGCGCCTTCGGTTTTTCGCCCGCCACCATGTTCGCCGCGCAGGAAAGCGAGCGCGCCAACGTGAACGTAAGCATCTAGCATTTCCGCAGGATCGATTGCCAGGGAAGGGAATCGCTTCAGGCCTTGCTCTTATCGTTGCGAAGGTTCAGCTGCGCCAGCACCGCCTCCGGGCAGCCGTTCCACTGGGATTGCGGTTCGTTCCCCAGGTACGGCAAATCGCGAATGCCCGTCTCGCTGACGAAAAAGCCGCTCAGCACCAGGTCGCGAAGCTGGGTGAAAAAAGAGGCCGCACCGGCGTCTTCGGGCGCTGCCTTGCGCGGGTAGGCGATGCGGTCGAGAATTGTTTTCTGCTGGGCCGCCGAACACTCCGCGAAATCATTCCCGAACGACCGGTTGCACTCGATGTCCAGCCACGTCAGCCCGCCGCGCATCTCCGCCAGCGCGTCGCCACGTTCCAGGCTCAGCCAGTCGTCGATGAATTCCGGAACGCCGGCCTGCGTGGCGCTGCACGAACGTTCGTCCGCTGGAATGATCAAATCGGAAAGAGTTCGAATCATGGTCCACTCGTGCGCGTTGAGCGCTCGCGGATGCGTTGCCGGCGCCGCAGTTCCTTCTGCATTCTGAGTCTGCAAAGAAGCCGCCTGCGCCAGTTTGGCCGTGAACGGCGCCGCCGCGAACCATGCGGCCGGCATGCCCGCGGCAATCTTCAGTATGTCGCGCCGCTGGAAACGCATGCCGCCGTCCTTGGGCTTCTTCTTCTCCATTTCGTTACACGTTTCCTTTCCGCACCTGCTCGGCTATGAATTCCGAAGTCCGCCAGGCCAGCGCCATGATCGTCAACGTCGGATTTTTGTCCGCGAGGCTGACGAACGGCGCGCCGTCCGTGACGAACAGGTTCTTGCAGTCCCATGCCTGGCAATAGCGATTGAGCACCGACGTCTTCGGATCGTCCCCCATGCGCGCCCCGCCCACTTCATGAATCCCTTGTCCCCCGGTTGAAATCCCCCAGCGCTCTTCCGCCCCCGACGATTGCACCACCTCGCCGCCCGTGGTCTTGACGATTTCCCGAAACGTTTCCTGCATGTGCCGCGCCATCAGGATTTCGTCGTGGCCCCACTGGAAATGGAATTTCAAAACCGGAATGCCCCACTGATCCACCACTTTGTTGTCGATTTCGCAGTAGCTGTGCTCGTTCGGAATCATCTCCCCGCGCCCGCTCAGCTGGATCATCGAGCCGTAGATTTTCCGGCAATTCTCCTTCAGCGCCCGGCCGTATCCGCCGCCCAGGATTTTCTCCGCGCCGCTGAACAATCCTGGCATGGGCATTCCGCGCCGCCCGCCTCCGAACTCGATGTGATAGCCGCGGGAGAAAGGCAATTCGTGCCGCAGTTGGCTCCCATGTTTCCACCACGGCATGTACAGATGCATCCCTCCCACGCCGTCATCGTTGTGCGGCGGCAAGCCCGCCAGCTTGGGAACGTAGCCGGTCACGTCCGACATCACCGTGTCCATCAAATATTTGCCGACCAAGCCGCTCGAATTCGCCAGCCCGTCGGGAAACCGCGCGCTGCGCGAGTTCAGCAGCAGGCGCGCTGTCTCGCAGGAGCTGGCCGCCAGCACAATCACTTTCGCCTGCGCCCGTGTTTCCTTCCTCGTTCGCTTGTCGATGTAGGACACGCCCGTCGCTCGCCCGTCCGGCCCGCTCAACACTTCGCGCACCATCGCGTTCGTTCGAATTTCCAGGTTTCCCGTCATCAGCGCGGGTGTCAGCAGCACCACCGGTGAAGAAAAATTCGAACCCAGCCTGCAGCAGCGGTCGCATTGCGAAACGTAATGGCACTGTGGTCGCCCGTTCAGCGGCCGCGTCAGGATTGCCAGCCGCGAGGGTATGCAGGGTATATGCAGCTTTCCGCAGGCCTCCTGCACCACCAGTTCGTAGCACCGCGGCGCCGGCGGCGGCAGAAATTTACCGTCCGGAAGATTCTCCAGGCCCTCGGCGGACCCGAAAACGCCGATCAATTCCTCGGTTTTGTCGTAATAGGGCGCCAGTTCCTCGTAGCGAATGGGCCAGTCAAAACCTTTCCCGTCCCGGCTGCGCGGCTTGAAGTCATAGGGGCCCATGCGCAGCGAGATGCGCGCCCAGGCGTTCGTTCGCCCGCCCAGCATGCGCGACCGGAACCACATCCACTCCGTCCCCGGCGCCGCGAGGTAAGGCTCGCCTTCCACTTCCCAGCCTCCCACCACGGCCGTAAAGCATTCGATCGGCGATTTTTTCGTGGTGAGCCCGCGCCGTGGCGCGTTGTAGGTCCACTCCAGCCACTCGGAATCCAGCGCGGCGTCGTACGGCCCGCCCGCTTCCAGCATCAGGCATTTGGCCCCGGCTTTGGTCAAATTGTACGCGGCGATGCTGCCGCCGGCCCCGGAGCCGACTACGATCACATCGTAGCTGTTTGAATCAGAACTCACTGCTCCTCGCAACAGGACCCAGGCACGATCGAGCCCCTCCGCCTGCGAACCCCTTACAGCGTCTTCAGAAAATCGATCAGATCGTTCAGCTGCTCCTTGTCCATGTCCGACGTGATCCCGTGCTGGTCTTTCGGGTTGAATTTCGTCCAGATCTCTTCCAGCGTGAGCGCCTCCCCGTTGTGCAGGTATGGCGCGCGCATATACACGCCCTCCAGTTGCGGCACGTCGAAGTCCTTCACCCGGTCGTACGGCGTCGCCGTCCCCACATCCATGCTGACTCGCGATGTGTAGTGCGTCAGCGGCGCGTGGCAGTAATAACAGCGGTCGTGGTCCGGAATAATGGTCCCGTAATTGGTTTTCGTGCGAAAGAAAATCGCGCGCCCGCGCTCTGCCGACGCGGTGAGCCGTCCGCCGCGCGCCGCGCGAGGATTGGGAGGAAGCTGCAGAGATCGAATATAGCTCGCCAGTTCCGCCGCCTCCGTCGCGTTGAATCCTTGCGAGCGGAAAATGTACTTCGCAGTGCGCGGGCCGTCCTGCGTCTCCAGATTGGGATTCATTCCGTTCCATTTGAACGGCGATGTCCCCGCGATCCCCAGCAGCGTGCGGTTCTCCGTCACGTCGCGGCCCAGTTCGGGTGTCTCCATGCTCCACACCAACGAATCCTCGAACCCTCGGTGCGGATGGCACGTGGCGCAGGAAACCGCGTCCTGGTAGCAGTGGCTCGCGTCGTAGAAGAGTTGCTCTCCGCGACGCAGCGCTGTGATTTCTTTGGGTCCGCCCAGATCGATCGTCGACGCCACCTGCAACTGCTTCAAGTCCACCACGCTCACGGTGTCGTCCATGCGGTTGGCGATGTACGCAAACCGGCTGTCCGGGGAGACCACTACCGCGGTCGGATTCCGCCCGGTCTCGATTCGTCGAATTACGACTCGCTGTGCCGAGTCGAGCCGGTTCGCCAGGCCATCCGGCCCATCGAGCGTCGCTTGCTTGAGCAGCCCGTTCAGTTTCGCCACGTCGATAATGGAAACGACGTTCGCGCTCGACGCAGTCACCAGCGCCAAGCGGCCGTCGGGGGTGCTCGCTGCGCCAAAACCGTCCGCGAAATACCGGTCGATATCGTCCAACAGAACTTCCGCCACTTCCGGCTTCTGCTCATCCGCCGCCCAGCGGACCACCGCCACCCCATGTGTTGCATACCAGCCCTGCCCGATCTGCAGCAGCGGTTTCAAATTCTTCGGCCGCATGAACGGAACCAGCAAGTACCCGCCGTCCGCGCTCGGCACTTGCGCGATGTGCCGCATCTGCAGCACGCCCCGCATCAGAATCCGCCTGGCTACAACCTGTCGCGCGGTGTCGATGACGGTGAGTTGCGATACGGGCTCTTCCTCCGCCTTGTCCTCCGTCGCCAGCAGGTTCGAAACGTAAATCCATTTCCCGTCTCCCGAACGCGCCATATATTCCGGAAATCGCCACGAGTCGAGCCGTTTGATTTCACGGCCGGTCGACAGATCGATCACCGAAATGTCGTTTCCCAGTGTGTTTGCGGTGTAAAGAAACTTTCCGGCGCCGTCGGTCGCGACTCCCACAGGGCCCCAGCCCGTCTTGAGCGTTCGCGCGACCTGCAGCGACTCCGCCTCAATCGCCGCGACGCTGTTCTGCAGTTCGCTCGTCACATAGATCGTCTTCCCGTCCGGAGAAAGCGCGATTCCTCCCGGCTCGCCGCCCACCCGCGCTTGCCCGACGACGCGCCGCGCCGCCGTGTCGACGGCAAGCAGCAGCCCGGCCTTTTGGCAGACCACGTACAGCCGTTTGCCATCCTGCGACAGCTTCAAATTGACGGGATTGAGATACCGCGGGCTGGGATCCTCGCCCTCGCTCGAGCTCTTCGCTGCGCCGCTCAGCCGCTCATGTGCACCGAAACCAATGGCCAGGACCAGCACAGCAATCGCTGCTCGCCAGGCGAACGCCCCCACCCGATGCCTCTCTCTCGAATTCTGTAAACCGATAGTCATTCGGCAAAGCCCGTCGTTCTAGGTGGGACGAACTGGCGGCCGGCTTGGCGGCCAACGCACGCGCTGCCTGTCCACCCGCTCGGGTCCACAAGCCTTGCGTTTTCCCGGTCCGGGTCGTTACTCGCCAGACACATTTCCGGCTCCTCCGACCCGCAATTCCTTATATCGGAGGAAACAGCCCCGGTCTGTGACGACATCACGTCAGCGGTGTGACGCAGGTCACAGCGCCCCGTGCCCGCTGCACGCATCATCGGTGCCGTCGGTTACACCCGGCTCCCTTTTATCGAGGAGACAAGATGAACCAAGCATTGCAATGCAGCAATCAATACAAACTTCCGGCCCTTCTTCTGGTCGCGGCACTCTTCGCCATGGCTGCTCCCGCCAGGGCTCAGAAGGGGAACGCCGCAAGCGGCCAGAAGCTCTTTGAGGAGAAGTGCGAGAAGTGCCACGACAAGGACGGCAGTGGAGGCACCGTCATCGGCAAGGCCTTGCAAGCCGCCGATCTCCGATCGCCGGTCGCCCAAAAGCTTTCCGACGCTGAGATTTACGCCCAGATCGACAAGGGCAAGGGCAACATGCCCCCGTTTGGCGGAAGCCTCAACAAGTCGCAATTCAACGACCTGATTGCCTTCGTCCGCCAACTCGCCAAGAACGGGAAAAAGCGCTAGGCACGCCAAGAGGGGATCGGGGCATGAGCCAGGAGAGCACTGACAGAGTACGTGTTTCCGAAGATGCCGGCGAGCGGAAAGAGCGCCTCGCTTCCCGACTCCTTCGCCTCGCCACCGTGGCGCTGATTTTCGGCTTGGCGATCCTGGGGACGTTCCGGATCGCTCGCACGGCCGAGGAAGGTGCTGCCGATCGCCGCGCTTCGGCCACGCAGCCCGTGACGGATCCTCCGGCGGTTGTTTCCGGAGTCTTCACTCCCGCGCACCGCAGCCTCTTCGGCGCGGTCAGAGAGTTCTTCCTTTGGCAATCGGCGCCGGTCCAGCCCCTCGCCTTCAACCATCGCCTTCACATCCAGCACGGCATGCAGTGCACCAGTTGCCATTCGGGCGCGACGCAGGGTCCCGACGCCGGCATTCCCAGCGCAAACTTCTGCATGGCCTGCCATCAGGTGATCGCCGCGGATAATCCGCAGATCAAGAAGCTGGCCGCCTACGCGGCCAAGGGGCAGGACGTTCCCTGGCAGCGCGTCTTTTGGTTCTATCCCACGGAACACGTTCAGTTCTGGCATGCGCCCCACGTCCGCGCGGGCATCTCTTGCGAGCAGTGCCACGGCGACATCGCTCAGGAAACCGTCGCCGTGAAAACGAAAGATCTGAACATGAAGTTTTGTCTCAGCTGTCATAACGCCAAAGGCGTTTCCGTCGATTGTGTCACCTGCCATTACTAGCTGAACGCAGCGCCTTGGCGGCGGTTGCTTGGTCGGAGAAAGACGTTACCGGAGTTCTGAAACGATGAAACGTCGAGAATTCCTGAAACTCGGTGCCATGAGCGGTGCGGCCGTTGCTGTCGCGGGTTGCGGCAAGACGGGCACTCAGCTCATTCGATTCGTGCCGGAAGAGACTTTGGTTCCCGGCGTCGCCGTTTGGAAACCAAGTATCTGCGACCAGTGCCCCGCGGGCTGCGGCCTCCAGGTTCGCGTCATGGAAGGCGAGGCGGAGGTCATTCGCAACGGCCAGCTCGGCCTCATCAAAATGGGGCTCGCCAAGAAACTCGAAGGCAATCCCCATCACCCGGTGAACCACGGCCGCCTCTGCGCCTGGGGCCAGGCCGGCCTGCAAGTCACCTATAATCCCGACCGCATCCAGCAGCCGCTGAAGCGCGTGGGCCAGCGCGGCTCCGGTGAATTTGCCCCTATCAGTTGGGACGAAGCGGTCCAGCAATTGACCTCTCACCTGGCGCCTCTGGCGTCTCAAAAGAATTCCTCGCTGGCATTCCTCGCCAAGCCCCTGCGAGGCCAGCGCCGCCCTCTGATCCAGCGCTTTCTCTCGGGCTTCGATTCCGCCCAATTCGTCGAATTCGAGCTGTTCGACGATGCCGTTCTGCGCCGAGCCAATTATTTGAGCTTCGGCTACGATCAGCTGCCCACTTTTGATCTGGCCCGCTCGAACTACCTCGTATCCTTCGGCGCCGATTTCCTCGGCACCTGGAATTCTCCCGTCGCGCAGGGCTTTGCGTATGGCGACATGCGGCAGGGCCGGCCCGGCGCGCGCGGAAAATTCGTGCAGATCGAGCCCCGCATGTCTCAGACGGGCGGCAATTCCGACGAGTGGATTCCCGCTCACCCCGGCACGGAAGGAGACCTTGCTCTCGGGTTCGCCCACGTCATCATGAGCGAGCATCTCGCTTCCGCCGAATCGGCCGGAGCCGCTGGTGCGCGCATCGACGGTTGGCGCGAAGGCCTGCCCAATTACTCCCCCGAAGCAGTCGCCTGGAAGACCGGTGTCGCGCCCGACGTCATCACCCGCCTGGCTCGCGAGATGGCCGCGCATCCGCCCGCTGTGGCAATCGTCGGCGGCGCTCCTCTCGGGCAGACCAACGGCCTCTTCACCGCCCTTGCCGTCAACGCTCTGAACGCTCTTCTCGGCAGCGTGATGAAGCCGGGCGGTCTCCTCTTCACTCCTGAGGTTCCGGCGTCTGCCGCCGAATCGGCCAAAGCCGCGGCCTCACCCGAAACAACATCCGTCCGCGCGCTGGCGCGGCAGATCCTTTCCCATCAGCCGCGTCCCGTAGGAGCCGTCCTTCTCTACGAGACGAATCCGATCTTCGCCGCGCCGCCCGAATGGCAAGTGAAGGAAGCGCTCGCCGCCGTTCCCTTCATCGCCAGCTTTGGCGCTTTCCTCGACGAAACGAGCAGCTTCGCCGATTTGATTCTTCCCGATCACAGTCCTCTCGAGTCCTGGATCGATCACGTCCCCCAATCGGGCAGCGCGGAGGCTGCGGTCAGCGTCGCTCCGCCGGCCATGTTGCCGCTTCACGACACGCGCCCCATGCCCGACGTTTTGCTCGGTGTCGCGCATCGCTTGGGCGGGCGTGCTGCGGCGGCCCTGCCTTGGAAAGCTTATGAGGAGATGCTCCAGGCCGCCATTGTGCCCCTGCGACACCTTCCCGGCTCAATCGCTGCGACCAGCGACGACGATTTCTGGAGCAAGGTGAAGGAGCAAGGCGGTTGGTGGAGCTCCGGCGAGAGCCTCGCGCGAAAAGCAAAAACTCCTCCGTCCACGGCGCCCGTCAAGAGCAGCGACGCCCAGTTTGACGGCCTCGCTGCCGAATTCCCGTTCCACTTCCTTCCTTTCGCTTCGCAACAGTTCTTTGACGGCACGCACGCGAACCTGCCTTGGATGCAGGAACTGCCCGACGTCCTCACCAGCGATATGTGGGGCTCGTGGGTCGAAATCAATCCCAAAACGGCCGCGCGCCTGGGCATTGAGCTGGGCGACCTCGTGGAGGTCGCTTCTCCGCACGGCAAGCTGCGCGCGCCCGCTCTGCTCTCGCCCGGCATTTCGCCCGACATCGTCGCCATGCCCGTGGGGCAGGGGCACGAGCAGTACGGCCGCTACGCCACCGGGCGCGGCGCCAATCCGCTCAAGATCGTCGGCCCGCAGCTCGAGCCGAATACCTCCGCGTGGGCCTGGGCGGCAACCCGGGTCAGCGTCACCAAGGTGGGCAAGGGTGCATTGGTGCTGTTCTCGGGTGGACCGACTCAGTGGGATGAAAACTTACGTCGATGAGCGCTTTCATCGGCCAGCGCCTTTAAGTGAGGGACCAGGATGGCACATAGATGGGGAATGGTCATTGATGCGGACCGCTGCACCGGCTGCGAGGCTTGTGTCGCAGCCTGCCACGCAGAAAATAACATCGCCACGGTAGGCGAGGCGCAGGCCGCTCGCGGACGCGCCATGCACTGGATTCACGTGGAACGCTACTGGGAAGGCGAATTTCCCAACGTGCGCGTGCGCTACCGGCCCGTTCCTTGCCAGCAGTGCGATGCCGCGCCCTGCGAGCCGGTCTGCCCCACTTACGCCAGCTACCACAATGCCGACGGACTGAACGCGCAGGTCTACAACCGCTGCATTGGCACGCGCTACTGTGCTAACGCCTGCCCCTACACCGTGCGCTTCTTCAATTGGTTCAATCCCGTCTGGGAAAAGCCCTTGAACCTCCAGTTGAATCCCGACGTTTCGGTCCGCGAAGTCGGCGTGATGGAAAAGTGCACGTTTTGCGTCCAGCGCATCAAGTCCGCCGAGATAAAGGCCAATATGGACAAGCGCGAAATCAAGGATGGCGAGTTCAATCCGGCCTGCGTGCAGACCTGTCCGGCGAACGCCATGGTCTTCGGCGATCTGAACGATCCCAACAGCGCGGTTTCGCGGCTTTCCACTTCCGTCCGCGGCACCAAGCTCCTGGCGGAAGTCGGAGCGTTCCCAAAAGTCACCTATCTCGAAAGAGAGTCTTCGCATGGCAACGACTAGCATGGAGCAGGCTGTCGCGGTCAACCGCAAGGCCGACCAGATCCGGCAGGATCTCCTGCGATCGGTGTTCTTCACTTCCAAGCGCTACTACATTCTCGTCTTCGTCCTCATCGCCTTTGGGATTCCCGGCCTGGTTGCCTACGCCTATCAGATGTGGAACGGCATGGGCGTTGCCGGAATCACTCGCCCCGTCTTCTGGGGCTTCTACATTACGAACTTCGTTTTCTGGATCGGCATCAGCCACGCCGGAACGTTGATCTCCGCCATTCTTCGCCTGGTGAACGCCACCTGGCGCCGCGCCGTCACCCGTTGCGCCGAAGCCATCACCGTTTTCGCCCTGGCCATTGGCGCGCAGTACCCCATCATCCACTTGGGCCGCTCCTGGCTGTTCTTCTGGCTGGTTCCTTATCCCAGCGAACGCGGCATCTGGCCCAACTTCCGTTCGCCGCTCCTGTGGGATTTCTTTGCCATCAGCACTTACCTTACAGGCAGCCTCACGTTCCTCCTTCTGCCCATCCTTCCGGACTGGGCCATGGTTCGCGACCGCGCGCGCGGCTTGCGCAAGCGCATTTATTCCGTCCTCTCTCTCGGCTGGCGCGGAACGCCCCGCGAATGGCACCGCCTCGAAATGGCCATGCGCATCATGGCCGTCGTGATCATCCCCGTGGCCGTCTCCGTCCACACCATCGTTTCCTGGGACTTCGCCATGGCCCCCGTGCCCCTGTGGCACTCCACCGTCTTCGGTCCCTACTTCGTGGCGGGCGCTATCTTCAGCGGGATTGCCGCTCTGATCATCGCCATGGCCCTGATCCGCAAGTTCCTCCACCTCGAGGAATACCTGAAACCCGTTCATTTCGATAATCTCGGCAAGCTTCTGCTGGTCTTCAGCCTGCTCTGGATTTACTTCATTTTTTCCGAACGCCTCACTGTCTGGTACGGCAACCAGACTTCCGAAATGGCCGCTTTCTGGTCCATGCAGCGCGGCCGCTTCGCCGGTCTCTTCTGGACCATGGTGTTCTGCAACTTCGTGATTCCTTTCCCCATTCTCGCGATCAAGAAACTGCGCACCATCACCGGCACCGTGATCGCTTCGTCGACCATTGTCATTGGCATGTGGCTGGAGCGCTTCCTGATCGTCGTTCCTCCCCTCGCGCACAAATACATGCCCTACGACTGGGGAAGCTATCGTCCAACCTGGGCCGAAATCACCATCACCCTTGGCACCCTGATGGGAATGATTCTGCTGTACGTCCTGTTCGCCAAATTCGTACCCATGGTTTCGATTTGGGAGTTGAAGGGCGGCTCGCACGGCAAACCGGCGGAACAGCCGTCCGAAGTCGCCGCGGCTCCTGCACCGGTGTCTTTGGACGGCCCTGTGCCTTCCGCCAACGATTGAGGATGGCTGACTCTATGAATGCGATCTACGGTCTGTTTCCTGATACCGACTCGGCGCGCCGCGCGATGACCTTCCTCCGCGCGGAGAGCCCTCGCCTGGGCATCCACTCGAACTCCATCCTTCTCATGTCCGCCGAACCCCTGCAGGAAGAAGCCTTCGGTTGGAAAGAGCAGCACTCCCCCATGCCCTGGCTCGCCGTGCTCGGCGCGCTCCTCGGAGGTACGGGCGGGTACGCGCTCGCCTCCTTCACCCAGCGCACCTATCCGCTTCCGACCGGCGGCATGCCCATCGTCGCCATGTGGCCTACCGGAATCATCATGTACGAGTTGACCATGCTGGGCGCCATTCTCACCACTATCGTCACCTTCTTGATTGCCGCGCGCCTGCCCAACTACAAGCGCCGCCTCTACGATCCCGAAGTCAGCAACGGAAAGATTCTGGTCGGCGTCTCCGACGCGGACGCCGATTGCCGCGCGGAACTCGAGCGCCGCTTCCACCAGGAGGGTGCGGAAGAAGTGAAAGAGTATTCCAGCAGTTAACAGCGCGCTAGGCGCCAAGCGTTCGAAATACCCCATTGACCGGATTTACATAGCCGCCTTTGGTGAAGTAAGCAAGCAGGACCGCAAGAAGTGTTGCCAATTTAGGAGGAAGAAAAGATGCAATCGGATCGGAGATCGTGGCTCGGCACAGCTTTTCTGGGCGGAACCTCGCTTGTCATTCTGTTCGCGGCGGGTTTGCGCGTGCCCAGTGCCCGCGCCGTGCCCAGCTTCTCGCGTCAAACCGGGTTTCCCTGCAGTTCCTGCCATACCACTCCGCCGGAGCTGACACCGCTCGGCCGCACCTTCAAGCTGAATGGTTACACGCTCACCACCACGAGCACGATCTCGTCCAAGAAAGACGAGAAGCACAGCCCCCTCGATATCCTCGCGGGCTTCCCGCTCTCCGTTTTGTTCGACACTTCCTTCACCTCCACCAAAGCGCCCCAGCCCACGACTCAGAATGGCAATTTCGAGTTCCCGCAGGACGTCTCCCTTTTCCTGGCCGGCGCCTGGACCGCTCACGTCGGTAGTTTCGTCCAGGTCACTTACAGCGGTCAGGCCGACGCCTTCAGTTGGGACAACACCGATATCCGCTATTCCAATTCCACCAAGCTCGGGGGCAAAGACCTCGTCTACGGCATCACCCTGAACAACAATCCCAGCGTCGAGGATCTATGGAACGACACGCCAGCCTGGGGTCTCCCCTGGGTCTCCAGTGATGTCGCGCCCTCTCCAACAGCGGCGGCCATCGTCAACGGCACTTTGGCTCAGGACGTCGCCGGAATTGGCGCTTACGAAATGTGGGACAACCACCTCTACGCCGCGGCTACCATCTATCGCTCCGAGCACTTGGGCCAGCCGCAGCCCAATCCCGGCACCGATATTCCCTTCAACATCCGCGGCGTGGCGCCCTACTGGCGCGTGGCTTGGCAGGAAGACCGCAAGAACAATTATTTCGAAGTAGGCACCTACGGCATGCACATGAAGTCGACACCCGGCGCGATTACTGGTCTCGAAGACGACTACACCGACTGGGCCGTCGATTTCCAATATGACCGCACGATTCCGCAGCTCCACAACGATATCTTGTCTTTCCGCGGCACCTACATCCGCGAAAATTCGAATCTGCTGGCCTCCTTTGACGCGGGCGGCGCTCTGCAGCCGGAACATCACTTGAACACCATCCAGGCGAACGCCGAATATCACTTCGGCAACCGCGTCTCCGGCACTTTCGGCTGGTTCGACATCAACGGAACGCCCGACCCGCTGCTCTATACCGCCGCGCCGGTCAGCGGCAGCGCAAACGGCGATCCCAAAAGCGACGGCTACATCCTCAACGCTTCCTGGTGGCCGGCACAGAATTTTCAGCTCGCCGCGCAGTACACCGGCTATCTGAAATTTAACGGCGCGAGCACGAATTACGACGGCGCGGGACGCGATGCGAGCGGAAACAACACCATCTATCTGATCGCTCGCTTCGTCTTCTGACGCCGGGCGTGTCTTTGACGTAGCGATGCAGGTTGCGGCGGGGCCTCCGACTGCGGGCGGCCGTTCGTGAGGCACTTCAACGAACACCTTCGGGCGGCGCGTTTCAACGCGCTGCCCGAGGCTGGGCCCCGCCGCGTTCCTGCCACTCGCGTCCTGAGAAGAGATTCGTTGTATGTTTGTTAGGGGTCGGAGCTTCCATCAGTACGACCAGCGCAGCAGCACAGCCCCGGTCGTGTATCCCGCCCCCACCGCGATCAGCAGAACCAAATCCCCTTTGCGCAGCCGCTTCTGTTCCAGCGCGTCGGCCAGCCCTAGCGGAATCGTCGCCGCTGTGGTGTTCCCGTAGCGATCGATGTTGACCATGATCTTCGCATCTTCCACTCCGAGCCGCTCCTGCATCGCTCGGATGATCCGCAGGTTCGCCTGATGCGGCACCACCAGCGCCAGGTCTTTCGTCGAAAAACCGTTCCGCTCCAGAATCTGGCAGGCCAGTTCGCTCATCCGCCGCACGGCGTACTTGAACACCTGTTGCCCTTCCTGGTGCACGTAATGCATGCGCTTGTCGATTGTTTCCTGCGAAGCCGGGTGCAGCGACCCGCCCGCCGGCATGTACAGGTTGCACCCGCCCGCGCCGTCGATGTCGTTCGCGAAATCGATGATCCCCTCGGCCTCGGAGCTCGCCGGCTCCAGCAGCACCGCTCCCGCTCCATCGCCGAACAGCACGCAGGTCGCGCGGTCTTTGAAATCCAGAATCGACGTCATCACGTCCGACCCGATCACCAGCACTTTCCTGTGCGTGCCCGCGCCCACGAACTGCGCGCCCACCGTCAGCGCGTAGACGAATCCCGAACACGCCGCGGAGAGGTCGAATCCCCACGCTTTGCTGGCCCCCAGATTGTTCTGGATCAGGCACGCGGTCGCCGGAAACAGCATGTCCGGAGTCACCGACGCCACCACGATCAGGTCGATCTCCGATGCGTTCACCCCCTTGGCCGCCAGCAGCTTCCGCGCCGCTTCAGTCCCCAGATGCGACGCCGCTACGCCCGGCTCGACGTAGTGCCGCTCGCGTATGCCCGTGCGCGTGCGAATCCATTCGTCCGACGTTTCCACCCTCTTTTCCAGGTCGGCATTCGTCACCACCCGTGGCGGAACGTAGGTGGCCACTCCCGTGACTTTCGCTGCGATGCGCTTCGCCATTCCCTCTCCGTTAAAAGTGCTGCGCGATTGTATGCAATCCCACCGCGCAGTGCCAACAAAAACCGCCCCTCCCGCGCTGCTTCCAGCCCTCAGCCCTTCGCCGCCAGAATTTCGTGCCGGTAGCTGATCTTTGCCGTCTTCCCCAGCATGGCCGCCACCGAACAATATTTCTGCTGGCTCAAGTCGATCGCGTCGCGCACCGCTTTTTCGTCCAGCTCCCCGCTCAACCGGTACACCATCTCGATCTTCGTCCACACCGCGGGCGGGGAAGCCGCGCGCTCCCCGGAAATGATCACCTCCAGCGATTCCAACTTCTGCCGCTTCTTCGCCAGAATCATGGCTACGTCCACCGACGTGCACGCACCCAGCGCACCCAGCAGCGTCTCCATCGGGCTGGGACCCTCCTCATGCGCGCTGCTCGTGTCGAACTGAATCGATCTGCCGGACGGCATCGTCGCCACAAATTTCTCTTCGCCCGCCCACCGCACTGTTGCCGTCTGCATGTCTCTCTCCTCCCCTCGCTCGTACCTTCCGACTCTATCGAGCTTCCCTCGCACAATCCAGTATCTGCCCGCCCGTAAGCCTCATCTCACGCGCCTGCCGAGATCAACGACTCCACACGCTGGGTTCCCTGCCGTTTGCGCCAACAGTGGGTCTTCTTGTGCGCACCTCCCCCGCGCACTATCCGAATCCGATAACTCTTCTTCGGGTGTAGAATTCGGGCGCTAATTCGACGCGCAGCTCCTCTGCCGTCCAAAGGAATTGACGAAATGAAGATGAATCGCGGAAATAAGCTCCTCACCCTTGCGCAGGTTCTGCTCCTCTTGTGCGTTGCTTCGCCGCTGCTCCTGCATGCCGACGAAGGCATGTGGACCTTCAACAATTTCCCCTCCCGCGCCGTCGGCGCCAAGTACGGCTTCGCTCCCTCCCAGCAGTGGCTCAATCACGTTCGCCTCTCTTCGCTGCGCATCGCGGAAGGCTGTTCCGCCTCTTTCATTTCTCCCCACGGCCTCGTCATGACCAACCACCACTGCGTCCTCGAATGCGTCGAGCAACTCTCCACGCCCGAACACAATTTCGTGCAGAACGGTTTCATCGCCAGCTCGCCCGCCGAAGAGCGCAAGTGTCCCGTCTTCGAACTCGATCAGCTCATGCAGATCAGCGACGTCACCGCTGACGTGCAGGGCGCCATGGCCGGGAAGACGGGCGCCGCCGCCGTTTCCGCGCTGCACGCCAAGGAAGCCGAACTCGAGAAAAGTTGCGGCTCTGATCCCGCCACGCTCTGCCAGGTCGTCTCGCTCTACGAGGGCGGCGTCTACAATCTCTATCACTATAAGAAGTACACCGACGTGCGCCTGGTCTTCGCTCCCGAAATGTCCGTCGCGCAATTTGGCGGCGATCCCGACAATTTCAATTTCCCGCGCTACGATTTCGATATCGGCATCGTCCGCGTCTACGAAAACGGCCGCCCGATCGACAGCCCCAATTACCTGAAGTGGAGCGCCGGCGGCTCCAAGCCCGGCGAACTCGTCTTCGTTTCCGGGAATCCCGGAGGCACCAGCCGCCAGCTTACCGTCTCCCAGCTCGCTTTCGAACGCGACATCAACCTCCCCAACGTCATTCCCGCGGTCTCCGAATACCGCGGCCTGCTCGAGCGCTTCGTTACGGAAAGCCCCGAGCGCGCGCGCGAAGCCAACGAAGATCTCTTCTTCGACGAGAACACCTTTAAAGTCGTCTACGGCCGCGAAGAGGCCCTCCTCGATCCGGAATTTTTCGGGACCAAAGTCCGCGAGGAGCAGCGCCTCCGCCGCGCCGTCGACTCCAATCCCAAGCTCGCTGCCGACCGTTCCGCCTGGAACGACATCATGAAAATCCAAAAACTGCGCGCCAACTATTTCGATGAAGCCTTTGCCACCGGCCTGTTCCGCTATTCGAACCTGCTGCGCGATGCGGTCACCCTGGTGCGCTCGGCCAATCAGCGCACCCTGCCCAACAGCCAGCGCCTGCCCGAGTACACCGACCAGGCGCTCGTGCGCATCCAGCACAACCTCGCCGCGCCGGTGCCCATTTTCAAAGACCTCGAAGAAATGCAGCTGCGCTGGATTTTTTCCGAGGACCGGCGGCAGCTCGGCGTCGATGATCCGCTGGTCGTCAAGATGCTCGGCAAGGAATCGCCCGAACAGCTCGCCGAGCGCCTGGTCAGCGGCACGCAGCTCGACCAGGTGAAGGTTCGCGAGGATCTCTACAGCGGCGGAGAATCCGCCATCAACGCCTCCACCGATCCCATGATTGTGTTCGTCCGCGGCATCGAGCCCGATTTGCTCGCTTTCCGCAAGGAGACCGAGGCTCAAATCGACGCCCCCACGCGCGCCGCCGCCGAACGCATCGCCAAAGCGCGTTTCGCCATTTACAGCACCAGCGTCTATCCCGACGCCACCTTCACCCTGCGCCTCAGCTATGGCGCGGTGAAGGGCTTTACCGACGCGCGCGGCCACTCCGTCCAGCCCTACACCACCATGGCCGGGCTCTTCAACCGCGCGACTGGCGCGCCGCCCTTTGTCCTGCCGGAAAGCTGGCTCAATGCGAAGTCCAGCCTCGATCTGTCCACGCCTATGAACCTGTGCACCACCAACGACATCATTGGCGGCAATTCGGGCAGCCCTCTTATCAACAAGGACGGCCAAATCGTCGGCTTGATCTTCGATGGCAACATCTTCTCCATTGGCGGCGATTACGGTTACGACCCGGTGAAAAACCGTGCCGTCGCCGTCGACAGCCGCGCCCTGCTCGAAGGCCTGAGCAAGGTCTACCACCTGAACCGCATCGTCGACGAAATCACCGCCGCCCAAAAATAGCGCCGCGGTCCCCTCGTCAGGAACGCCGGCGCTCCAGGACCGGAGGCTACAGTTTGAAGTACAGGGCGGAGAGGGGAGGGAGGCGGAGTTTCAGCGAATAGGGGCGGTCGTTCCAGGGGATAGGTTCGGCGTTGACCCCGCCGCCGTTGCCCACGTCGGTGCCGCCGTAGTGGCGCGAGTCGCTGTTGAATATCTCGCGATAGTACCCGGGGCGAGGCACGCCGATGCGATAGTTGTCGCGCAGGACAGGCGTCAGATTGCAAACGACCAGGATCGCGTCGTCCACATTCTTGCCGCGGCGCAGAAAGGCGAGGACGCTGGCGGCCGCGTCGTTCGCGTCGACCCACTCGAAGCCGTTCCACTCGAAATCGATTTCGTGGAGCGCGGACTCGCTGTGATGCAGCTTGTTCAGGTCGGCGACGAGCTGCTGGATGCCGCGATGCGGAGGCGAGTCCTCGAGATTCCACTCGACTTCGCCCGCTTCCCAGAATTCGCTGCGCTGCCCAAGTTCGCTGCCCATGAACAGCAGCTTCTTGCCGGGATGCGCGAACATGTAGCCGAAAAGCAAGCGGAGATTAGCGAACTTTTCCTCGTTGCTGCCGGGCATTTTTTCCAGCAGGGCGCGCTTGCCGTGGACGACTTCGTCGTGGGAGAGCGGGAGGACGAAGTTTTCGTGGAAGGCGTAAATCATGGAGAAGGTCAGCTCGTTGTGGTGGTACTGGCGATAGATGGGATCGAGAGCGAAGTAGCGCAGCGTGTCGTTCATCCAGCCCATATTCCACTTCAAGTCGAACCCGAGCCCGCCAATGTAGGTGGGACGCGAAACGGCGGGCCACGCGGTGGATTCTTCGGCGACCATCAGCGCGCCCGGATGGCGCTGGTGCAGCACTTCGTTCAGGCGGCGCAGAAAGGCAATGGCTTCCAGGTTCTCGCGGCCGCCAAAGGCGTTGGGAACCCACTCGCCGGGCTGGCGCGAGTAATCCAGATAGAGCATGGAAGCGACCGCGTCCACGCGCAGGCCGTCGATGTGGTACTTGTCGAGCCAGAACAGCGCGTTGGAGAGCAGGAAATTCTGCACTTCATTGCGGCCATAGTTGAAGACGAGAGTGCCCCAGTCGGGATGCTCGCCCTGGCGCGGATCGGCGTGTTCGTAGAGATGGGTGCCGTCGAAGAAAGCGAGGCCGTGGGCGTCGCGCGGGAAGTGCGCGGGAGTCCAGTCGAGGAGAACGCCGATGCCTTCCTGGTGGCAACGGTCGACCAGATACATGAAATCGTCGGGCGAGCCGTAGCGGCTGGTCACCGCGAAGTACCCCCCGGTTTGATAGCCCCAGGAGCCGTCGAAGGGGTGCTCCATCAGAGGAAGAAATTCGATGTGGGTGTAGCCCATGCGCTTGACGTAGGGGACGAGCTGGTCGGCCATATCGCGATAGGTGAGCCAGTAGCGCTCTTCGCCCTTGCGCCGCCAGGCGCCCGCGTAGACTTCGTAGATGGACATGGGCGAATGCAGCCAGTCGGCTTTGGCGCGCGCCTCCAGCCAGGCGGCATCCTTCCATTGATAGCGGCCGATATCGCGCACGATGGACGCGGTGTTGGGGCGCATTTCAGCGAAGAAGCCGTAAGGATCGGACTTCAGGCCGAGGTTGCGGTTTTCGCGCGAGAGGATTTCGAATTTGTAGAGTGTGCCCTCGTCCAGTTCCGGCATAAAAATTTCCCAGATGCCGGTGGCGCCGCGATTGCGCATAGGGTTGGTGCGGCCGTCCCATAAATTGAAATCACCAACCACGCTGACGCGCTGCGCGTTGGGGGCCCACACGGCGAACTGCACGCCGCGGACTCCGTCAACTTCGCGTACATGCGCGCCGAGCTTTTCGTAATTCTGGTAATGAGTGCCTTCGCCGATGAGGTACACATCGTACTCGGAGAGCAGGAGAGGGAAGGCGTAAGCGTCAAGCAGATCGAAGGTCTTGCCATCCTCGAAGCGGAATTGAACGCGATAGGAAGTGGGCGAAATGGGCTCGTCCGGGCGCAGGCGATTGATTTCGGGATCGACGATGGCTTCGAAGAGCCCTTCCGGAGCGATTTTGCTGGCGGGAGACGAGGCGCCGTTGCGCCAGAGGATATTCGCTTCGGCGGCGCCCGGGCGATAGACGCGAATGGCCGGAATGCGCTTACCGCCGCGCTCGATCCAGTGCGGGCCGAGGATGTGGAAGGGGTCGGACTCTTCGCCGCGCGCGATGCGCTCGAGGGCGACGGCCCAGGGATCGCGGGCGAGTTGCGGCTCGGGGATGGGGCTCTCTTGCGTTGGTCGTTCGTTCCGGGGACGTTTGTCCATCTGAGATCAACCAGGAAACAGGCGCGACTGCGGCAACACTTCCATATTACCGGAAGGGTTTGAGGTCGCCAAGATGAGATGGGAAAGAAGTGGCTGGTGGCGAGTATTCGAGGCTAAGTCGCTACTCGCATTGGAGCACGTCCATCGGATTGAGTTCGGTCGCGCGGTAGGCGGGATACAGGCTGGCCGCAGGGACGATCAGCGCGACGAACGCGCAGGCGGCGGCGAAAGCGATGGCGTCATACGGACGCACGCCGAAGAGAAGGTCCGAAAGGAAACGCGTGGTGGCCAGCGCGACAGCGAAGCCGATCAGGCCGCCGAAAAGAGTCAGCTTGGCGGCTTCGAAGAGCACGAGGCGAACGATGTCCGCGCGCTGAGCGCCCAGAGCGATGCGCACGCCGAGTTCCTGACGGCGGCGATTCACCAGCTGCGAAATCACGCCGTAGAGGCCGACGGCGGCCAGCAGGGCTCCGAGCAGGCTGAGCACGCCGACCACTTCCGCTTCCATGCGGTCGGCCCAGAGGACGTTGCGCATCAGCGTGCGATTGGTCTGCACGTCAATGATCGGAACGTTGGAATTGATGTCGCGGATCTGTTTTTCGATGGCGGGCGCGAGGCGGAGTGGATTGATTTTGGTCTCGACGATCAGAACGGTGTCGCCCATCCTGCGTTCGGTGAACGGCAGGTAGATATACGGCTCGGCGGGCTCGTGCACGCTGTTGATTTTGGCGTCTTGAGCGACACCGATAACTTGGAAGTCCTCCGCGTCAACCATGATGTGTTTTCCAATGGCGTTCGCGCCGGGCCAGAAACGGCGGCTCATCTCTTGACTGACGATGGCGACGCGCGAGTCGGCGAGGATTTCGGAGTGCGAGAAGGGGCGTCCCAGCAGAATTTTTGTACCGACCGTCGGGAAATAATCGGAATCGACGGCGTCGAATTTGACGCGAACGTCCTTCTGCTCGTGCGCAGCCTGGCTGTCGGGAATCGAGATTTTCACTTCGGCGCCGCCGCCCGACGGAGTGAGAAGAAAGCGGCGCGCGACGCTGACGCTTTGAACGCCGGGTGTTGCGCCGAGCTTGGGCTTCAAGTCCTGAAAATAGGAAAAGGTTTGAGCCCCGTTGTAGCCGGCCATGCCCGGCACTAGATTGATCAGTAGGAAATTCTTCCGCGTGTCGAAGCCGGGATGGATCCCTTGGCTGAAGAAGTAGCTTCGGGCAAACAATGCGGCGCCGGCCAGAAGAACGAACGACAAGGCAATTTCCCCGACGGTGAAGGCGTGGCGCACAAACCATTTGCGGCCGGACGTTCCGGGGGAGGCGCTTTTCATCGCGGAGATCAGATCGGACCTGGAAGCGACGAAGGCGGGCACGAGACCGAACACGAGCACCGTGCCGAAAACGCTGGCGAGCGCAAAGATCAGCACGTGCCCGTCGATATGGAGATTGAGACTCACGGAAGTGAAAAAGGGAGGCATTAGAGCGGGCTGAAGCTCGATCAGCCAGTGAGCCAGCAATAGACCTAATGCACCGCCGGCAAAGGCGAGGAGCAGGCCTTCGGTGAGCAACTGGCGAATCAAGCGTCCGCGGCGCGCGCCCAGCGCGCGGCGCATGGCCAACTCGCGGGCGCGCGTTTCGGAGCGGGCCAGGAGCAGGCCGGCCACATTGGCGCAGCAAACCAGCAAGACGAGGCTGACGATGGCCATCAGGAGACCTGCGGGCCGCAGATTCTCGCTAAAGCGCTCCGATTCCGAGACGAGCGCGAAGATTCGGTTGGTGTTCGTGGCCGGATAGGCTTTGGCCAGGCGCGCTGCCAGGACGCTCAGTTGAGCGCGGGCCTGCGCCGGGGTAACGCCAGGAGCGAGCCTGCCGACCAGCTGGTCGAACTCGCGAAACTGGCGCTCTTGCGGACGGGAATTTAAGCTGCGCGAGTCGAGAGAGGCCGGAAGCCAGACATCGTTCGCCATAACTCTGTTGAGGCCCTGAAAACCTTTAGGAGCGACACCGACCAGCGTGAACACCCCGTGATTCAGAGTGATGGATTTCCCGACGATCGAAGGATCGCCGCCGAAATGAGACTGCCACAAGGAATAACTGATGACGGTTTCGGCGCGGGGCTTGCTGGAGCTCCCGGACGAAGCGGGGCTGAAGGACCTGCCCGCGGCAAAATTGACGTCGAGCACGGAGAAGAAATTGTTGGAAACAATTTCCATGGGGAGCAGCTCGGTTCCGCGTGGCGTGGTCAGGAAAACCATGTGCCCGGCCACAGCAGCGACACCTGAGAACGCCGTGGTGTCGCGATTCAGGTCCAGATATTCGGGATAGGAGGACATATCCGGGCCCTCAGGAGTTTCCGGGATGATGCTGACGAGCTGGCTGGGATTTTTCCCCGGAGGAGGACGCAGGAATAGGTTGTCCACAATGCCGAAGGCGGTGGAGTTGATGCCAATGCCGATGGCCAGCGAGAGGATGGCGATGAAGGTCACCCAGGGAGTCTTGGCCCACAAGCGAAAGCCGAAGCGCAAGTCTTGCCAGAGCTGGTTCATGGCGCGCCTCCAGGAGACAGCAGTGTCATGAGCAAGAGGCTTTCCGAAGGCCGTTGCGGGAATGCATTCAGTCTGGTGAGTTTGCGATTCATGCCAAGCGAAAGGCGAAGGCGGGCTGCGCGATTTTGGGAATGTTGTGTCGCGGAAGCGGACGTGGCGGCGATCACAAAGAACAAAAAAGCGCGGTCGCCGCGCAGCGCGATGTGACGGCCATCACAGTGCTCACCGCAGAGCCGCAGAGTGCGCAGAGAAAACCCGCGAAGACTGCGTGGTCTGCGCTGCGGCACAAAAGACCGGCGCGGCTAAATCGGGCGGCCGTAGGGGCGCGTGAAGCCGCGATCCGGGAATTTGCGGAGAAACGTCTCCGTCGTGTGGCAGCTCCAGCAAACCGGGGCGCATTCGGCGAAGGCATCGGGAAGCTGCTCGGGCCGCAGGTTGCGCCACTCGACGGTTGAGCGATCGGAGCGCTTCATCAGGGCCGGGGCGCGGTCGGCATGGCTGACGCGCTCGATGGGCTTGCGGCAAATCGCGCATTTTTTGCCCGCGAACCACTGGGAAGCGATGTTCCAGACGCGATGCTCGTCGGGGCTCTGCTCGATCTGGAACAGGCAGCTCTGGTCGCAATCGTGGCGCTCGGGCCAGCGCGAGCACTCGACCAGCTCGAGATCGGGGCGTTTGATGAAATCCCCGAACGCGGCGCGCAGGAGAGACGGCTTGACGGCGGCCGATTTGTGGTTCTCGGGACAGGTGACCAGCATGGTTCCGTGGAATTTCCAGGCGTCGGCTGAGGCAATCAACCGGCGGATGACGAACGCGACCACAACGACCGCGATAGCGATCAGAAGATACTCTTCGGTGAGCATGGGGTGCCCCCTGGGCTGCTGGTAGGAAGGTAGCGCGGAGGGTAGCGGGCTGCTGTGATCCACGGACCAGGTCCGTGTGATCCCCGTCACACGGCTTGGGGGAGCAGGGAGAGAGGTGCCTTAGGGCACGACTGAAAGTCGTGCCCTGACACGAAGACAGCGGGCGAGACGCCCGCCCTACAGCAGGGGCTGAAGCGGTCAAACGATTAGCGCGTTCCTCCTGCGCCGCGTTGGGCTTGGCTGACGCGAGCGCGCGGAGGTGCGCTTGTGCTTTGGTGTTTCATGGCGACCTGCTTGGGAGGCGAAATCTTCTCCGTGGCGGTGACCGAAAAGAGCAGGAAATGGCTGTAGCTCTGGATGCGGTGGTACTTGTGCCCACGAAACTCGAAATAGAGGCTGGTGCGCGTGGGCACCCACAGCTCGGTGTGACCTTGCTGGAAAGAGACCGGGCCGTAGTCGATGGCCTGATGCTCGTAGCGGAGTTTGATCTTGGGGATCGGGCCCATGAGGTCCGCTTCCATGTGCACGATCTGGAAGGTGTCCGCAGAAATCCAGGCGCGCCCGACCAAGCTGATCGGGTAGAGCACGCCGCCGATGTTGTAGCCGCGCATGCGCGGGGCGCGATCAGCGCGTTGGCGAAAATGCATCAGCCAGGTGGCTTGGCCGCGCCATTCACCCAAGCCCTCGCAATGGAACTGGTAGCCGTCGCGATACCTCTGGTGAAAGACGAGGGCGAGAGTGGGCAGGCCGAGGGTTTCGATCTGGTCCGGGAAATTGGCATAGCCGTCGGTGCCGTTGCGCGACTCGTCCACTGCCAGGAAGCCGGAGGGCAGCTTGTTGATGGAGACGACGTAATCGAATTTGCGGTGTTCGGTGGAGAGCACCTTGCCGGAATTGCCGATGTCCTGATTCAGTAGGTGCTCCGCGGCGTCGAAACGGTTGACGTCCGCGACGAACTCATCGACGCGCTGGGTGGTGTTGTCGAGAACGCTTTGCGCGGGGCAAACGACGCCCGCAGCCATCGGGAGTTCCTCCTGATCGACCCCTTCCGGATGCCAGGAATGCCAGGGAATGCCGCTTTCCCCGGCGTTGGCGATGGGCACGGCTCTGGCGGAAATCAGGGCGGCGTCGACCAGTTCCGCGTTCGGCACGGGAGCGTTGCGGTTCAGGCGTTCGAGCAGCTTGCGCGCGGCGGGCGCGGCGGGATTGGCGGGCGCGGCGTGCACGAAATTGGCGAGAACTTCGCGAGCCTGTTGGCGCTGGCCTTGCGCCGCGAGGGCTTCGCCGAGCTGTAGGCCGCCACCGTTGGCGGCGGCTTGTCCGAGCTGAATGGCTTCGCGGGTCTGCTCGACGGCGGCTACGAATTCGCGCCGCACGAGGTAAACGCTGCCCAACAGCAGATGCGCTCCCCAAGCCTTAGGGTTCAGAGAGACGGCTTTTTTCAGAGGCGCGGCGGCCTGGTTGAACTCGCGCTGCTGAAGGCGCACGCGGCCAAGCGCCACGAGGCTGGGAACGTGCTGCGGATTGAGATCAGCCGCGCGCTGCAGGTACAGCTGCGCGGATTGCAGATGGTGCGATTCGAACAGCGAAACACCCAGCAGAAAATTGAGGTCCGGATTGCGCGGGGCCAGCGCGAGAGCCTTGCGGAATTGCCTGGAGGCGCGGCCGAAGTCACCCGCTTCGAGAGCAGCCAGTCCTTTTTCCGCCTGTTCGGTCGCTTGGGGGTTGAGCGGCGCGGCCTGCGACTCTGCCGCAGGTTTCGAATGCAGGCGAAGAACGGCTTGATAGTAGGTGTCGTGGGGGTAGGTCTGGAGCTGGAGCCGGGCGGTTTCGTATCCGGCGGCGCTGGCCTCGATGGTGTAGCGATGCGCCTGCAGGCCCTGAAAAGTGGCGGAAGAGGAAGGCTTGGTAGCCGCGAGGCCGATGGGCGCAGTTGTAGCAGCAGCGTCGCCCGAGAGCAGCTGGACTACGGCCTGGCGCCTGAGCGGGACGCCGGAGGAGTCCACGACGCGCACCATGATCGTCGCCGTGCGAGCGGGCACCACTACGGCGGATCCAGAGCGGCCCGATGTGAAGGGCAAAGCGGCGGCAATATTGGAGCCGGGGTTATTGTTTGCGACTGGCGATTGCGCTTTGGCTGTCGTGTAGGGGTTGAGGGTGAACAAGAAAAAGGTGATGAGAGCCGCGCCGGAAAACTTCCAAATCATCAGGAGAACCTCGCACGGCGCGAGGGCGGAACAACATCTACAATCCACCGTGCAGGCGAGTTCTTCAATCCAGTTAGTCTCGCTAAGCGGGCAGCTTTTTCCTTTAGTTTTGCGCGCGGGAACACCGACGCCGGGGACCGAAGCGGGCGGGTGGCGGGAGGCGGGACGCAAGGATCAATGAATGAGGTACTTAGGTGAATTGACGGGCTGCGGGATTGCCGTCACAGTCTTTGCAAAAGCAGCGTAGAACATGCCAAAATTGAGTGCGGAGGATATCAGGGACTATGGCGACGGAGATCGCGAAGGGTGTCACGCTGGAAAGGCCAGGCCAGGACGACAATTTCCTGAAAGACGAAGGGATCCTGTTCGCCTCGCTGGACAAGGTGGTGAACTGGGCGCGGCGGAGCTCGATTTGGCCCATGTCCTTTGGTCTGGCGTGCTGCGCGATCGAGATGATGTCCATGGCGGCGTCGCGCTACGACGTGGCACGGTTTGGCGCGGAGGTGTTTCGCGGATCGCCCCGGCAGTCGGACCTGATGATCATCGCGGGGCGCGTGTCGCAGAAGATGGCGCCGGTAATCCGCCAGCTGTACGATCAAATGCCCGAGCCGAAATGGGTGATCTCCATGGGTGCGTGCGCGACCTCCGGCGGCGTGTTCAACAACTACGCGATCGTCCAGGGCGTGAATCAAGTTGTTCCCGTAGACATTTACGTGCCAGGCTGCCCGCCGCGGCCCGAGGCGCTGCTTTACGGGATATTGGAGCTGCAAAAGAAGATTGATGCGGAACGAGGAAGTTTCCTCAGGTCGCTGAACCTGCCGAACAATTAGCTCTACAGCAACAGTAAGTGTGTGCCGTCAAGCTTCATCAAACCTCTGCCTAGAAATGCTTTCTGTTTGCGGCTTCCGTTGTGTCTGTAGCGCCGGCGTCTCGCCGGCGTTTTTGGTTCCTCGCCCAGAGAAATAGTTTGGCGTTTCTGAAGCTCCGATTCGCCACCAAACACTAGGCGAGAACGGTGGCCGAGCCGCCGTCCAGAGTGACTGCCGCGCCGGGCGCGGCGGTTTCGCGGCGGAGGTAGGCCATGCCGATGGACGTGCCGGCGGCGGGCGAAAAGGCAGCGCTGGTGACATGTCCGGCGTCAGTGCCATCAACGAGCAGCTTGGTTCCGGCGGCCGGCGGGTGCGGTGAGGTGAAGGTAAGGCGCACGCGGCGGCGATTGACGTGGCCGCGCGAGCGCACGCGCTCCACGATTTCCTGGCCGGTGTAGCAGCCCTTGGTGAAACTCAAGTGCGTGTTTTCGAGGCCGGCTTCGTGCGGAATCACCGTGTCGTCGAAATCGAGAGGGAACCAGGGGATTCCGGCTTCGAGGCGCAGCGCGTTCAGAGCTTGCATTCCGATGGGCCCGCCGTGCGAAGCATGAACGACGCCGTTGAGTGTGTCCCACAGTGTGTCCAGATGCTCGGCGGGCGCGAGGATTTGGACCCCGGGCGCGCCGAAATACGAGCGGCGCACGATGTAACAGGAAATCCCAGCGATCTCCGTGTTTTCTCCCTGAAATTCTGAAAAGCCGTCGAGCGAAAGGCCAGTGGCCTGCGCGACGACCGTGCCGGCGTGCGCGCCTTCGACGGCAATGGTGCCGAGACGGCCGGTGGCGTCTTCCAGTTCGACGTCATCCATGATGATGTATTTGTCGAGGGTGGCCACGGTGCGCTCGCGGACGGAAGCGTGGAAGAGAACGACGAGGCGGTCCGGCTGAACGTAGATTTCGAGTTCGGCGAGGATGTGCGCGCGCGCATCGAGAAGAAGCGCGAGCGTGCCTTGCCCTTCGGCGAGCGACTGCACGTCGTTGGAGACGATGGCGTTCAAGTAGCGCACGCGGTCGGGGCCGGTGAGGAGGGCGACAGCGTGCCAGTTGGTGTCAAAGAGCGCGACGGCTTCGCGCGCCAGGCGCCATTCGTCTTTCCAGTCCGCGGAGAAGGATTCAGGCAGGGCGCTGCCGGAGAATGCGGCGATTTTTGCGCCGGCCGCTTCGTGATTATTGAGGAAAGGGGAGTCCATGGGCGTCGGTGTCCGGCTGCGAAACCGTCAGGGTTCTATCTTAGCAAATGGCCTGTGTTCGCCCGCGCAAGTCGCGCGGGCGCGCGTTCAGTTTCCTGTCTTGTGCTCTGGCGTCGCTATCGCGGAGGTTTTCGTGTCAGGGTGCGACTTCAGTCGCACCGTCCACGGCGCGAGCGAATGGGCTTTAGCCCCTGGGCTAGGCCGCGGCCTCACAGGTTGCGGGGAAAGGGTCTCTTTAGGGGGTCGGAGCTTCAGTTCCGACATAACCGCTGCATTTTCATTACGGGTTTTAACCCCTGAGGTTCCTTTTGATTTTTCCCGCGGCCTCTTCAGCCGCCGCCCTCCCGCGATGCCGCTCGGCGCCGCAACCTGGGGACAGCGAGTTGACGCTATACCACCGTTCGTGTCATCCCGAACCCAGTCCCGCGATTTGTGCGGGAATGGGGGTGAGGCCCTGCCTGCCGCAGGCAGGGATCTGCTTCTGTTGTCGGGATGGCCCGCGAACAACAGTGCGAGGGTCATCCCTGCCTGAGATGATCGCCCTCCAGTCGAGTGAAGCACGGCGCGGGTGGGGATTGCTTGACACCCCGCGACAGGGACAGTATCCTCGAATTGTCGAACGAACGTTCGACAAAATTCTTCGATCGCACGAGGCGGACTGTGCCGGGCCGTCCATCGCGAAACTCCACACCTCTCGAGAAACAGGGTTCTGCCAACGGGCAAGCCATGTCCGGCGGGCAGACCATGCCGTTCGGCCGGCCGGCTCAAAGAAAACTGCAACGTATCGTGCATCATGCCGCGCGCGTGTTTTATGAGAAGGGTTACGAGGGCGCTTCGATCCGCGACATCAGCCGCGCGTCGGGCGTGTCGCTGGCCGGGATGTACTACTACGTGGAAAGTAAGCAGAAGCTGCTCTACTTGATTCAGGCCTACACGTTCAAGACCGTGCTGGCGCGGTTGGAGGAACGGTTGACGGGCGCGTCCGATCCGGTCGACAAGCTGAAGATTCTGGTGCACAACCACCTGGATTATTTTTTGCGGCATCCGGTGGAGATGAAGGTGCTCTCGCACGAAGACGAGGCGCTGGAAGGCGAGTATCGCAAGGAAATTCTGCAGATCAAGCGGCGCTATTATGCGATCGCGCGCGCCATTTTCGAAGAACTGCGCGAGCGTGGGCTGGCGCGGCGGGTGAATCCGCGCGTGGCGGTGCTGTCGCTGTTCGGGATGATGAATTGGGTGTATACGTGGCACCGCCCAAACGTTGATCCGCGCGCGGATGCGCTGGCGGAAGCGGTGGCGGGAATGTTCTTGCACGGTGTTGCGGGGGACCATGCGCTGCCGCGGGGGAAGGTATCGAGGGCGCTGCGGCCGCGGAGGGTTGCGTTGGCTGGGCGGGCGGCGTAGGAGGCGGGCGTCGGAGCGGGACGCGAGTTTTTAGCGGTCAGCAATCTTCGAGGGAGGACGCGATGGCAACGATGCAGGCGGTCGAGCAGAAGGAGTTGATCCACTACGGGGTGGAGGCGGGGGTGGCGACCATCCAGATGGATGATCCGCTGGCCAATACCTACACATACGAAATGATGCAGCAGCTCGACACGGCCATTCTGAAAGCGCGCATGGACGAGAACGCTCATGTGATCCTCCTGCGCGGCGCGGGCGAGAAGTTTTTCTCGGCAGGCGCGAGCATTCCGATGCTGGCGAAGGCGGACCCGCAGTTCAAATATTATTTCTGCCTGCACGCGAACGAAACGCTTTCGCGGCTGGAGCAGACGCCGAAGCTGGTGATTGCGGCGCTGAACGGGCACATGGTGGGCGGCGGGCTGGAAATCGCCATGGCGTGCGACATCCGCATTGCAAGAAAAGAAGGCGGAAAGATCGGCTTGCCGGAAGTGAATTTGGGCGTGCTGCCGGGCACGGGCGGGACGCAACGGCTGTCGCGAGTGGTCGGACGCGCGCGCGCGATCGAGCTGATGGCCACGGGGCGGACGTTCAGCTTCGAAGAGGCCCTCGAGTTCGGGCTGATCCATTACATCTACGAGCGCGAGAATTTCTGGGATGATGTGATGGCCTACGCGCGCCAGTTCTGCCCGCCCAACAAGGCTTCGCGGGCGGTGGGCCGCATCAAGCGCGCCGTGGTCACCGGGTCGGAGATTCCATTTGCGGAGGCGCTGGGCGTCGAGCGCGAGCTGCAGCAGTTGCTGTTCACCAGCGAGGACGCCAAGGAAGGCCTGAAGGCCTACGTCGAGAAGCGCCAGCCGGAATTCAAGGGGAAGTAATAGATTGAGGCCAGGAACGGCCAAGCGAAAGACTCAGGCCCGAGACCTGAGCTACATTACGCCCAGCGAGGGAGGAGAGACGGAAGAACATCGATGCGCACGTTACCGGATTATCTGCGCAAGGGGATGAAGCTGGTGATCGTGGGAGCGAATCCCGGCGATCGCTCGGCGCGCGTGGGGCATTACTACGCGGGACGCACGAACCAGTTCTGGCCAATGATGTACAACTCCGGCGTCATTCCAGAGGCGCTGACGTATTCGGACGACCGGCGCATTCTGGAATTCGGGATCGGGATGACGGATTTGGTGAAGCGTCCCACGCGCGGGATCGAGGAAATCGAGCGGCAGGAATACGCCGAAGGCAGCGTGTTGCTGGCGCGCAAGCTGGAGGAGTTCCGGCCGCGGGTGGTCGCGTTCAACGGGAAGATGGTGTACGAGAAGTTTGCGGGGCGCGTCTGCAAGCTGGGATTGCAGAAGGAACTGCTGTACGGCGCTCGCGTGTTCGTGCTGCCATCGACCAGCGGGCAGAACGGCGGGACGGACCGCGCTGTGAAGATGCGGTATTTCAAGAAGCTGGCGGCGCTGCTGAAGAGCATTGAGAGCTAACGGCAACCTGGATGAGCGAAGCAACACAACAGCGGGCGGCGAGCGCGACGGTGCTGGAAGAGCGTTCCGGGGCGGTGGTGACGCTGCGCCTGAACCGGCCCGAGAAGCTCAACGCGCTGATTCCGGAGTTGGGCCAGGCGCTGGTGGACGCCCTGCGCCGGGCGGCGGACGACGCGAGCGTTCGCGCGGTGGTGATCACGGGGGCGGGGCGCGCCTTCTGCGCGGGCGGCGATTTGGAGTTGTTGCGCGATGTGCGGCAGCGCAAGGCCATGGGCGAGCTCGAAGGGTTGCTGCTGGCCGGAAAAGAGATTTGCCTGGCGATCGCGTCGATGGGCAAGCCGGTAATCGCGGGGGTGAACGGCGCGGCGGCGGGAGGCGGAATGAACCTGGCGCTGGCGTGCGACGTGCGTGTCGCATCGAGCAACGCGAAATTCGCGGAATCGTTCGCGAACGTGGGGCTGTATCCCGATTTTGGCGGGACGTATTTTCTACCGCGAATTGTGGGACCGGCGCTGGCGGCGGAATTGTTCTACACGGCGCGGCTGGTCAGCGCGGAGGATGCGTTGCGCATGGGCATCGTGAATCACGTGTTTCCGGCGGAGCAGTTCGAGGGTGAAACGCGAAAGCTGGCGGAACGGCTGGCGGCCGCGCCGCCGCTTGCGTTCGCCGGTGTGAAGCGGGCCATGCTCGGTGACGACCGCCGGGAACTCGAAGCCAAGCTGGACGAAGAAGTGCGCATGCAGGTGCGCTGTTTCGAGTCCGAGGATTCTTTGGAAGCGATGAACGCGTTTTTCGAGAAGCGCAAGCCGAACTTTCGCGGCGCGTGAGCGAAATTCAGAAGACCGAAATTATATTGAAGGAGAGAGGTTATGCCGGCAGCAAGAATCAGCACGTTTGACGATTGGGTGGATTTGTTCGGCGCCTGGCGCAAGGACATCGGGGTCAACTACGCGGAAATTGAGGAGTACAAATTCGAAGCCAAATTCGGCCCGACGCGATCGAACGAGATCGAGTTCGGCGCTTTCAAGGGGCGGCCAAAATGGCGGCGCGTGCTCGAAATTCCGGATCAGCGAATTCGGGACGGGCTGCTGAACCTGATCGTGTACCAGGGGGACACGGAATTCGCGTCCGTCGAGCAGCAGCGGCGGCTGTTCCAGTATTCGCCGAGCGAGCATGACCGCAAATCGCTGTGCCGCGTGGTCACCGAAGAGATGCGGCACGGCTGGCAGATGTGCCACCTGCTGATCAGCCATTTCGGGTATGGCGGAAAAGTGGAAGCGCAGAAAATGCTGGAGCGGCGCGCGTTCGAGTCGAAGCGGCTGCTCGGCGCGTTCAATCAGGTCGTCGACAACTGGCTGGATTTTTTCACCTACACAGATTTTGTGGATCGCGACGGAAAATTCCAGCTCACCATGTTGAGTTATTCGGGATTCGAGCCGCTGGCGCAGTCCATGAATCCCATGCTGCGCGAGGAATCGTTCCATCTGGGCACGGGGCACGATGGGCTGAAGCGCATCGTGAAGGCCGGAGTGGTGCCGCTGCCGATCATCCAGAAATATGTGAACAAATGGATTCCGGTAAGCTACGACTTGTTCGGCGTGGATCAGTCCAGCTCGGCGCACTGGTTCTACGTTTGGGGACTGAAAGGGCGCTACGACGAGGCGCAGACGCAGAGCGAGGCCGAGCTGGGGCACCTGAACGAGCACAATCGCCTCCTGTACCACCAGGAATGCGAGAAGCTGATCGAGCAGATCAACAAGAACATTCCCGCGGGGCAGCCGAAGCTCTACGTGCCCAGCCTGAAATTCAACCGGCACATCGGCGAGTTCGCCAATCAGCCCTACAGCGTGACGGGCGAGCTGCTTTCGCCGGAAGCGTACGCCGAGCACTGCAAGGAAATGCTGCCGTTGCCGGAAGACATCAAGCTGGTGAATGAGATTCAGGCGGTCGAGCCGAAGTGGGTGGCGCCGAAAGGAAACATGGACTGATGGGGCCCAATTCGCACATGGAAATCGATCCGCGCAGCGTCAAGGAACTGCTCGAGCGCGGCGATGTATCGCTGTTCGTCGACGTGCGCGAGCCGTGGGAGCACGAGATCTCGCATGTGGAGGGCTCGACGCTGATTCCCCTGCGGCAAATTCCGGCGAACCTTTCGCGTTTCGAGGGCGCCAAGGAAATCATCGTCTTCTGCCACCACGGAACGCGCAGCTTGAACGCAGTCGCGTGGCTGCGCTCGCAGGGGATCGCGGGCGCGAAGTCCATGGCGGGAGGAATCGACCGCTGGGCGGTGGAGGTCGACCCGAACGTGCCGCGCTATTGAGCGAATTTGCTTCGAGTCAAGCGCCAGAGGAAATTCCAGCCGGTGACATTCGAATGAGCGCATCCAAGGTTCGCTTCCTGCACAAGCCCACTTGAACCTCATGCCGCAAAGCAAGAGGTCTCTTGCAAGAAGAGGGAATCGAGCTGGAGTTCCGGGATTTGGCGAAGGAGCGCTTGACCGCGGAAGAACTCGACCGGCTGATCGGCGACCGCGACTATCGCGAATTCCTGAATTCGCGCAACGAGCTGTATCGCGAGCGAAACATGAAACAACACCCGCCGTCGCGCGCGGAAGCGCTGAAATTGATGGCTGGCGAGCCGAACCTGATCCGGCGCCCGATCGTCATCGCGGGCAAGCAGATCGTTTTGGGTTATGACGAGCCGAAGTTGAAGGCTCTCAAGCGGACATGATGCCGAAAGAACTGCTGCGTTTGCGGGTGAACGGAGAGGACCGCGAGATTGCGGTCGCGCCGAACCGGCTGTTGCTCGATGTCCTGCGCGAAGAGCTGGGCCTGACCGGAACGAAGCGCGGTTGCGACGATTCGAGCTGCGGCTGCTGTGCGGTGCTGGTCGATGGCGTGCCGATGCTCTCGTGCGCGGCGCTGGCCGTGAGCTGCGAGGGCTCCGAGATCACCACGGTGGAGGGCCTGGGCGAGGCGGGCGCGCTCGATCCCGCGCAAGAAGGCTGGGTGCAGTGCGCGGGCGCGCAATGCGGCTTCTGCACGCCGGGGTTCCTGATTACCACGGTGGCGCTGCTGCGGCGCAACCCGAATCCGTCGCTCGAAGAGATTCGCGACGCGCTTTCCAGCAATCTTTGCCGCTGCACGGGCTACATGCAGATCTACGAGTCCGTGAAATACGCCATTGAAAAGCATCGCAAGGAGCCGAAGCGCACGGCGGAAACGCCCGTGGCGCGCTGATTCATGAGCACGACCGAGCACAAACCGGCGACGATCGGCAAGCCCATGCCGATGACCGACGCGCGCACGAAAATCCTCGGGATGGGGAAATACGCGGACGATTTGCGCGCCCCGGGCATGCTGATCGGGCGCATTCTGCACTCGCCGCACGCACATGCGCGCATCGTTTCCATCGACACGTCGCGCGCGGAGGCCCTTCCCGGAGTGCACGGGATTGCCACTGGAAACGACGCGCCCACTCCTTATGGAATTCTTCCCATCGGGCACGATGAGTGCGTATTCGCGGTCGATAAGGCGCGCTATGTGGGCGACAACGTGGCGGCGGTCGCCGCCAGTTCGGCGGAAATTGCGGAGCAGGCGCTCGATCTGATTCGCGTCGAATACGAGCCGCTGCACGCTTGGTCGGATCCCGAAGAATCGATGAAGGCCGAACAGGACTGGATTCACGAGTCGCGCCCGCACAACATCGAGAAGGAATATCACCACGCATTCGGCGACCCGGATGCCGGCTTTGCCGCAGCCGATTTTGTCGCGGAGCAGCGCTACGTTGCGGGCGAGGTGAATCATGCGGCCATGGAGCCGCACTCGACGCTGGCCATTTGGGAGCCGGACGAGCGCTTGACCGTGTATTCGTCGACGCAAGTGCCGTACTACCTGCACCGCACCATCTCCGAAGTTTGCGCCATGCCCATGAACCGCATTCGCGTGATCAAGCCGCTGATCGGCAGCGGGTTTGGCGGCAAGAGCGAAGTGATTCCCATCGAGATTGCGGCGTCGGTGCTGGCGAAAAGGACGAAGAGGCCGGTGAAGATCACCTACACGCGCGAGGAAGTTTTCTACGCGCATCGCGGGCGGCCGCGCACGATCGTCAATTTGAAAATGGGAATCACGCGGGACGGGAAAATCGCGGCGGTGCAGGCGCGCGTGATTCAGGATGGCGGCGCGTATTGCGGGTTCGGGCCGGTCACCGTGCTCTATTCCGGCGCGCTGATCGGCGCGATCTACGACGTGCCGGCGGTGCGCTTTGACGGCTATCGCGTGCTGACCAACAAGCCCGCCTGCGGCGCCATGCGCGGCCACGGCACGGTGAATGTGCGCTTCGCGTTCGAGTCGCTGCTGGACGATCTGGCGCACAACGCGGGAATCGATCCCGCGGAACTGCGGCGGAGGAATTTGTTGAAGGCGCCGTGCATCACGCCGAACGGGCTGCGCGTGACCAGCTACGGTTTGCCGGAATGCATTGAGAAAGTGGTGGCGCGTTCGGGATGGAAAGAAAAGAAGGGCAAGTTGCCCTACGGCAAAGGAATTGGCATTGCCTGCAGCCATTACGTGAGCGGCGCAGCAAATCCGATCATCCGCTCGAACATGCCGCACACCACGGTGAACATCAAAATCGACCGCGACGGCGCGGTGACCGTCTATTCCGGCGCGTCGGACATCGGGCAAGGCTCGGACACCATGCAGGTGCAGGTGGTGGCGGAAACGCTGGGCGTGCGGCCCGAACGCGTGAAGCTGATTTCCGCCGATACGGAGCTGACACCGATCGATTTGGGCAGCTACTCGAGCCGCGTGACGTTCATGGTGGGGAACGCGTGCATCGACGCGGCGAAAAAGATTCGCGAGCAGATTTTTGCGGCGGTGGCGAAGAAATTCGGATGCGCGCAGGAGGAAATCGACTCGGCCGATGAGGCCCTCTGGAATCGCAATGATCCGCGCATGCGCGCGAGCTTCGACGACGCGGTCGCGATGGCCATCGATTTTCACGGCGCGCTTGTGGCGCAGGGGGCGTACGCGCCGCCGGAAGAGGCGCGCGGCGGAAAATTCAAGGGCGCCGGCGTGGGACCGTCGCCCTCCTACAGCTACGGCGCGCAAGTCGCGGAAGTCACCGTCGACCCCGAAACAGGGCACGTCCACGTCGACAAGATCACCGCCGCGCACGATTGCGGGAAGGCGCTGAATCCGCTGGCGGTCGAAGGGCAAGTGATCGGGTCGGTGTACATGGGCTTCGGGCAGGCCATGCAGGAAGAAATGATCTGGGACGGCGCGCGGCTGATGAATCCGTCGCTGCTGGAGTACCGCATTCCGACCACGCTCGAGAATCCCGAAATCGAGTGCATGATCGTCGAGAGCAACGATCCCGAAGGGCCGTTTGGCGCGAAGGAAGCGGGCGAAGGCTCGCTGGCCGCAACGATTCCCGCGATCGCGAATGCGATTTACGACGCGGTCGGCGTGCGGCTGAACGCGGCGCCATTTTCGCGCGAGGCGGTGCTCGAAGCTCTGCGCAAAAAGGCGAGCAGCACCGGAAGATCAGGCAACGGCAACGGGGCACCGGCTGGGAAGCCGAATGGTGCGCAGCCTGCTGCGCGAAAAGCGGAGAAGCGCCCGTGATCGTCAGCGACTTTCGCGTCGTGCGGCCGCGAACAATCGATGAAGCGGTGCGCGCGCTTGCGGACCACGGTGGCGACGCGATGGTCATCGCGGGCGGCACGGACGTTATTCCCAATCTGCAAATGCGGCTGTTTGAGCCGCGCGTGCTGGTTGATCTGAAGCCGCTGCACGCGCTTTCCGGCGTCTCGTTTTCCGAACGCGAAGGATTGCGCATCGGCGCGCTGACCACGTTGACGAATCTGCTCGACGCACCGGTTGTGCGCGAGAAATTTCCTGTGCTGGCGCGCGCGGTCGCGACGATTGCAGGCCCGCTCCAGCGCAACATGGGCACGCTGGGCGGGAATCTTTGCCTGGAGACGCGCTGCCGCTGGTATAACCAGTCGCACTTCTGGCGGCAGGCGCTGGGCGGATGCCTGAAAAAGGACGGCCCGATTTGCCACGTGGCGCCGGGCGGGAAATTCTGCTGGGCCGTGTGGTCGGGCGATTCCGCGCCGGCGCTGTTGACGCTGGAGGCGGAAATCGAGATTGCGGGAGCGGGCGGCGCGCGCAGAATGGCGCTGCGCGATTTCTACAAGAATGACGGGATGGACCGCATCGCGCTGCGGCCCGGCGAAATCGTGACGGCGGTGCACGTTCCGGCGCGCATGGCCGGGCGGCGCGGTGCGTACCACAAATTGCGCGTGCGCGACTCGATCGATTATCCTCTGGCGGGCGTCGCGGTGGCTATGGATGTGGACGCCAGCGGGATTTGCCGCGACGCGCGCGTTGCCCTGACCGGCGTCAATCCCGCGCCTGTGCTGCTGCCGGGCATTGCGGAGCTGCTGGCGGGCAAGAAGTGGAGCGAAGAACTCGCGGCGGAGGCGGCGCGCGTGGCCATCCGCACCGGAAAACCGTTGACCACGTCCGCGTCCACGCCCGTGTATCGGCGGGAGATGGTGAAGCTCTTCACGCGGCGCGCTCTCGAAGAAGCCTGGATAACGCGCTGATCCAATGCCGGTCATCGACATTCACATCCACATCCAGCCGCTGGAAATGTTCAAGCCGCACGCGCGGGAACTGATGCGCAACCGGCGGGATTATGCCGAAGTCGAGAAATACACTTCCCACCCCGCTGAATTTCTAAAATTCCTGGACGCGGCCGGCATCGAGCGCGCAGGGCTGATCAATTACGTCAGCCCCGATGTGATCGGCTTCACGACGGAAGTGAACGACTGGATCGCGCGCTACTGTTCGGCCGATCCGAAGCGGCTGCTGGCCTTCGGGTCCGTGCATCCGAAATATGTGCCCGATGCGGCGGCGGAGGTCGAGCGGCTGAAGAAAATCGGAATTCGCGGGCTGAAGGTGCACCCTTCGCACCAGCTGTTCGCGCCGAATGAGTATCGCAACGGCTTTGGCCCGCTGCGCGCGATGTACGAGAAGGCGGAAGCGCTGGGACTTCCGGTGATGATCCACACCGGCACTTCCATCTTCGAAGGTGCGCGCAACGTGTACGCGCAACCGATTCTTGCCGATGATGTGGGGATCGATTTCCCGAATCTGGTTGTGATTCTGGCGCATGGCGGGCGCCCGCTGTGGATGGAAGAGGCGTTTTTCCTGGTGCGCCGCCACAAGAACATGTACATCGATATTTCGGGCATTCCGCCGCAAAAGCTGATGGAATATTTCCCGCGCATCGAGGAGATTGCGGATAAAGTGCTGTTCGGAACAGACTGGCCGGGGCCCGGAGTTCCCGCGGTGCGAGGCAACATCGAGAAATTCCGCGCGCTGCCCATCTCGCAGGCCGCGCAACAGAAAATCCTGTACGATAACGCGGCGCGGCTGTTTCCCGTGTAGGGTGCCGGCGGTCAAAATACAAAAATGGAAATCAAGACGATCGGCGTGATCGGCGCGGGCACCATGGGCCGCGGCATCGCTTACGCGGCGGCGCTGGGCGGCTACCGCACGGTTTTGGAAGACGTCTCGTCCGAGATGCTGGAGCAGGGAATCGAGTCCATTCGCCGATCCCTTGACGAGGGCGTGGCGCGCGGCAAGATTACAGAACTGCAGCGCGATGGGGCTTTGGCTGGATTATCGACCGCGCGTTCGGTGGATGCGGTGTGCCGCGAGGCCGAACTGCTGATCGAGGCGGTGCCCGAGGAGATGGAGCTGAAGCTCGAAATCTTCACTTTATTCGACAAGTTCGCCAAGCCCGGTGCGATTCTGGCCAGCAACACATCGTCGCTTTCCATCACGGAACTGGCGGCAATCACGTCGCGCGCCGAAGATTGCGTCGGGATGCATTTCTTCAACCCCGTGCCGAAAATGAAGCTGCTGGAAATCGTGCGCGCGCTGGAAACTTCCGAGGCTGCCGTTTCCGCTTGCGCGGAAGTGGGGCGGCGCATGGGCAAAGAAGTGGTGATCGTGCGTGAGTCGCCCGGGTTCATCACCAGCCGCATCAACGCGATGATTGGGAACGAGGCGTTCTTCATGCTGCAGGAGGGAATCGCGAGCGCAGCCGACATCGACAAGGCGCTGAAGCTGGGACTCAATCATCCCATGGGGCCGTTCGAGCTGGTGGACCTGGTTGGTCTGGACGTGCGGCTGAGCATTCTCGAATATCTGCACAGAACGCTGGGGGAGAAGTACCGGCCGTGCCCGCTGCTCGCGCAATATGTGAAGGCGGGGCGCCTGGGGCGCAAATCGGGGCGCGGGGTGTACGAGTACGGCGCAGAGGGAGAAAAGAAGCCGTGACGCAGAAGGAAAAGGCCGGGGCAGGGATCGCGTCGAAAATTATTCTGATGCAGGGCGATCTGACGGAAATGGAGACGGACGCGATCGTGAACGCCGCAAACAACGATCTGCAGCACGGCGGCGGTGTGGCGGGCGCCATTCGAAGGAAGGGCGGGTCGATCATTCAGGAGGAGAGCAACGCGATCGGAACCATTCCGCTGGGCAGCGCGGCCATCACTTCGGGCGGGCAGCTCAAAGCGCGCTACGTGATTCACGCGGCCAGCATGGAGCTGGGCGGCCGGACGTCGGCCGGCACGCTGCGCACCTCGACGGCTCACTCGCTGCGCATCGCCAACGAGAAAAGGCTGAAGACGATCGCGTTCCCGGCGGTGGGGACGGGAATCGCGCGATTCCCGGTCGAGGAATGCGCGGAGATCATGCTGCGCGAAGTGGCGGATCACCTGAAGCGCGGCAGCTCGCTCCAAAAGGTTTATTTCGTGTTGTTCGACGAGCCCGCGCTGAAAACATTCGAGAAGGTCTGGCGCCACATGAAGAAGGAAGTGTGACTCAGGCGACGAACAGCGAGAAAGAGAGAGCCCTGGCGGATCGAGTGCGCGCCGAACTTGCGTGCTACGAGCATCCGCTGTTTGCCTTCGAGGCGCATCCCGCGGGCGACCGCGTGGAAGTCGCCATCCGTTTCAAGCTGCCCCAGCCGCAATTCGATCCCTACACGTTCGAGTTGCAGGCGCGCGAAATCGAGCAGCCCCAATTCACCTGGACGTTTCAGAAGCAGCTCTACGACTGCCTGCACGACTACCTCATCGAGATGTTCACTTCCAATCCCCAGCGGAAGCTGTGATGCGAGTGCCGATCGCGGCGAATCCGCTTGCCGCTCAGCTCGCCCGGCGCATCCGCGAGCAGGGTCCCATAACATTCGCCGAGTACATGGAGGCCTGCCTTTACGATCCGGAGCACGGCTACTACACCAGGGAGGATCAGCGGCCGGGACGCGATTACTTCACGAGCGCGGACATCAAGCCTCTGTTTGGGCGTTTGCTGGCGCGGCAGTTCGAGCGTATGTGGGCTGCGCTTGGGCGGCCCGAACCGTTCTGGCTGGTCGAAGCCGGCGCGGGGACGGGAGCGCTGGCGAAAGTGATTCTGGATTTCGCGGCGCGTGCGCTTCCCGAGTTCTACGCCAGCCTGCGCTACATCGCTGTGGATCGCTCGCCGGCGCGGCGGAAGGCGCAAGAGACGCTGCTCGAGCCGCTCGCCCGCGGCGGGCGGTTTTCGGCGTACGGCAGCCTGCCCGAGGAAATTTCTGCGGGCTGCATTTTCTCGAACGAGCTGCTCGATGCGCTGCCGGTGCATCGCGTCGTGCGGGAGGGCGGGGAACTTAAGGAATTGTATGTAGCCGTCGAAGACGGCGGCTTCACGGAGCACCCCAGTTCGCTTTCGTCGCCGCGAATTGCGGACTATTTCGCGAGGCAGAACATCGAATTGCGCGACGAGCAGCAAGCGGAAGTATGTCTCGCGGCGTGCGACTGGATTCGCCATGCCGGCGAGAGGCTCGGGCGCGGGTTCGTCCTGACGGTTGATTACGGCCGCGAAGCGGGCGAGCTTTACAACGAGCTGCACATGCGCGGCACGCTGCTGGCCTACCAGGCGCATCGCGCCAGCGAGGACTTCTTTCGCGCGCCCGGCCAGCAGGATCTGACCGCGCACGTGAATTTTACCGCGCTCGATGTGTGGGGGCGTGAGGCGGGCTTGCTTCGCACGGGACTGGCCACCCAATCAAATTTTCTTCTGGCGCTGGCGAGAAAGTCAGAATTCGCCGATCTCGAAATGGACGGAGCGACGCAGGCGGAAAACAGCCGTCAGCGGCTGCTGCTGAAGACGCTGATCAATCCGGAAGGAATGGGCGAGACTTTCCAGGTCCTGATTCAGCACAAAGGCATCGACGCGCCCGCGCTGGCGGGCCTGCAACCTCTCTGAGACGCGCGCCGCGCGACTGCCGGCTCTTTACTGCTGGCCGTCGGGCACGCGGCGTTTGAGAACCGGCGCATTCGATTTGGCCGGCGCCGGTTTCTCCGGCGCTTTCGTTTGCGCCGCGCCGTTTTGGGTAGGCGAAGCCGCAGCGGACGCCGTCTCCGTTTCCGCGTATGGCTTCTGCAGATAGCGCTCCGCTTCTTCTTGAGCGCCCGCCGTGTCGTCGCGCGTGTGCTGCGCCAGGCTGTACTCATTCACCGCGCGATCGCGCTGTCCCAGAAGATCGAAAATCTTGCCTAGGTAGATGTGGCTCCAGACTTCGACCCACTTGGGATCGAGATCGCCGCCCAGCGATGCGCGGAACGAATTGGCCGCGGCCTGATAGTTCTTCTGGTAGAACATGGCTTCGCCCATGCGGAAATCGGCGAGCGAACTGTTGGGCGCCATGTCCAGCGCGCGCTGATATTGCTGGATGGCTTCGAAATACTTGCCCTGCATGGCCAGCCCTTCGCCGCGCGCGATGGCCGCGCGCACGAGCAGCTTGGGGCTGGACTTCAGCAGATTGTTATTGGGATCGATGACGATGCCGCCGGGCTTCGGCTCGCCGAAGGTATCGATCTCGAACGGCGAGGACGTGCCGTCCACCAGTATCTTCTTGAATTCCGGATTGCCTTCCGTCTTGACTTCCACGTCCACCGGCATGCGGAAGGTGTCCAGCGGCTGGCTGATTTTCCCCACGACTTTGAACCCGCGGATCGTGCGGTACACGATGTAATTCATCTTGAATTCGGGAACGCCCGTCGAATTCAGCCATTGCGAAAAGAACGAGACCAGATTCAGCGGCGGATCGCCCGGCTTGATCGCCGGCATCTTTGTCGCGGCCAGCGACTCGAATTCATTGATGCTGGCCGTCTTGCCGGCGTGCTGGGTATAAAACTCCTTCAGCAGGGACGAGAAGTTGTCGTCGCCCAGCTGCGAGCGCAGCATGTGGAACACCATCGCTCCCTTGTCTTCCACCACGGACTGATACTGTTCCGAATAGGGTTGCAGGTGCTGCGCCTGCCCGATGGGCGCATCGCTTTCGTACATCAAGGCGCCGACCGCGTAATCTTCGAGGGCTTCGTGCAAACCCGCCACGCCGTTGGCCTGTTCCATGTACATAGCGGCGGCGTAGTAGGAAAGGCCGTCGGTCAGCCATACATCATTGGGGCTGGCGGCCAGAACGCTGTCGCCCCACCACTGTCCCGCGGTGAGTTGCGCGAGCAATTCTTCGTTGGGCTTCTGCGCCCACATGTGCGCGCTGATCAGCAGGAGGCCGGGAGCGGAGAACGCGTCGACCGAACCGTCGGGCATTTGCGCGATGGTCAGATGCGGCTGTTTGGGCAGCGGGCCGAAGGCGTCAGCGCAAAAACTGAGAATCTGCGCCAGGGATTGGCCGTAGGCGTTCGCGGTGGAGACTTGCGCCGGTGGCGTGTAGACGGCGAACTGATAGCCCTGGGCCTGAACGGAGGTCAACTGCAATTGGCCCGCCACGAAGCTGCCCACCGGCGCGGGATCGTCGTTCGTGAACGTATATTCGGACTGACCTTCTTGCGGATGCCCGGCAACGCCCGGAAGTCCGGGCAGGCTGGTGGGCGGCCCGGCTGATGTGCCCGTCCCCACAACCACAAAGTCGGACGGGACGATGATCTTGAATGTTCCGGTGTAGCGATTGGAGGGATAGTCGGTAAGCGGAAACCAGCGCGCAGGCAGCAACAGATAGGCGTCCGTCTTATCGACCGAACCGAACTTCACGCCTTTGGTCGGGCTGTCATCTTCATTCGAAATGGGTCCCGTATAATCGAAGGACAGCGTGACCGTTTTCCCGGGAGTGGCCACATCGGGAAGGCCGACGGTGACGTACAGAGGGTCGGTATTGTCGCGCTGAAAGTTCAGCTCTTTCCCAGCCGCATCTTTTACCGAATTGATGTGCAGGTCGGGATGCAGCTCCACGAGAACGGTCCTGCCCACTTGGTTCGCAACGAAATCGACCTTAGCCACAGCCGCGATGGTCTGGCCTTCCGGCTGGAGCTGGACTTGCACGTCGTAGTGGGTGGCGCGAAATGGGAACGCACGCGGGGCCTGCGCCGCCGCTACGGTGGCGACCAGCGCCAAGGCCGCCAGCAGGCTGAGAAGCCGGTATGGTTTGCGCAAATGAGGACCTCTCCGGGAGGCAATCACGTTCAACAACCTTCAACAGTTGGATACCAAAGAAGGCTGCGCAGTTGCCCCAGAGCACCAGACTACAACATGGAGGCGAAAATGTCCGCCGCGCGTTCGATGGCGCCGCCCGGACCCAGCTTGGCGCGAACATCGGCCAGGGCGGCCCGGGCCTCTTCGCGCGCGGTCGGCGAAATAAGCAGATGCCTGATCTCTTCCTCCACCGTCTCCGGCGTGAAGGCGTCCTGCACCAATTCGGGCGCCACACGCCGCCGCGCGATCAGGTTGACCATGCCAATCACTGGCGTGTGCAGCATCCGGCGCAGCACCAGCGCGGTCGCTGGAGCCACGCGGTAGACCACCACCATCGGTGTGCCGATCAGCGCCGCTTCCACTGTGGCCGTTCCGCTGGCCACGATCGCGCAATCCGCCGCGTTTAGCGCGTCGTACGCTGCGCCTTCGACGCGCCGCAAGCGAAGATCGGGCCGCTCGAACGCCCGCCAGTAATCCACCCCGAGCCCTGGCGCCGCCGCATGGACGAACTGAATGCCCGGGATGGCATCTTTACCGCTCGCCAGCCTCGCGCAGGCGTCCAGAATCGCCGGAAAATTGCGCCGGATCTCGCTTCGACGGCTGCCCGGAAGCAAAGCGACGGTCGGCCGCGCCGGATCGAGCCCGTGCTCGGCGGCGAATTCCTCGCGAGTCTTCGTTGGGCGCACCAAATCGACGAGCGGATGTCCGACGAAACTGACCGGGACGCCTGCTTTGCGGTAGAGCTCTTCCTCGAATGGAAAGATCACCACCATGCGCTGCACCAGGCGGCGCACCACGCGCACCCGCCCCGGCCGCCAGGCCCAAATCTGCGGCCCAATGAAATAGCCGACGGGAATGCCCGCTTTTTTCAGCCGCCGCGCCACACCCAGATGCGTTCCCGGCGAATCAACCAGAATGGCAAGCTTGGCGTTGCGGCGCACCGCTTCGCCGGCCAGCCTGCGTTGCACTCGAATGACGGTGGGAATCTTATGGATCACTTCAGCGATTCCGACCACGGCCACTTCGTGATAATCGGCAATCAGTTCGACTCCCGCATCGGCCATGCGATGCCCGCCCATGCCAAAAATCTGCGCGCCCGTTCGCTGGCGAAGGGCGGCGGCGAGCTGCGCGGCGTACATGTCGCTGGAGGCCTCGCCGGCGGAGAGCAAGATGTTGGGCGGCGTCACGGCTGCCTCGCGGGCGAAATTCCTACAGAGGAGATGTGACGCACACGGAAGAAAGGCCACGGATCGTGACGCGAGTGGCGCGGTCCAGCGACCGCGTCGGTTTCAATCATCGGCGGGCATCGATTGGGAGAATCCGGCGCCGCCGCCGGTCAGAGGAAGGGCGAGTTCCTGCTCCTTGTACTGCAGCTGATACAGCCGGTAGTAGATTCCGCGCAACGCGAGCAGCTCCTGATGCGAGCCCTGCTCGCGCAGGCGCCCCTTGTGGAACACAAGAATGCGGCTGGCATGCTGGATGGTGCTCAGGCGGTGCGCGATGACCAGCGCGGTGCGTCCTTCAAGCAGGCGGTCGAGGGCTTCGCGGATCAGGAGCTCGGTCTTGGTGTCGACGCTCGAAGTCGCCTCGTCCAGGATCAGGAATTTCGGGTTGTGCGCCAGCGCGCGCGCAAAGCTGAGAAGCTGGCGCTGTCCGACCGAGAGCGTCGCGCCGCGCTCGGTGACTTGCGACTCGACTCCTTGCGGCAGCTCGTCCAGCAGGGGACCAAGCCCGACCGCCCGCATGGCCTGTTCCGCCGCCGCGCGATCGACCCGCTCGGTGCCCAGCTTCACATTCGATTCCATCGTGCCGGTAAACAGGAAGGGATCCTGCAACACGATGCCGAACAGCTGCCGCAAGCCCGCGACGTCCAGCTCGCGAATATCCACGCCGTCGAGCAGAATCTGCCCGCGCTGAATTTCGTAGAAGCGCAGCAGCAGCTGAATGATGGTCGTTTTCCCCGCGCCGGTGTGCCCCACGATGGCTAGGGTTTGTCCCGGCTCGATGCGGAAGGAAACGTCGCGCAGCACCCAGTCTCCCTCGCCGGGATTCGCGCCGCCGGTGTAGGCGAACCACACGTTGCGGAACTCGATTTCCCCGCGTGGCTGAGCCAGCTGCTGGTGGCCGCCGGGCAGGCCAAGCGGCTCATCGAGCAGCTTGAAAATGCGCTCGGAAGCCGCCATGGCCGTCTGCAGGATGTTGAATTTCTCGCTCAAGTCCTGAATGGGACGGAAGAAGCGCTGCGCGTACATCATGAACGAGATCAGCACGCCAATTTCGAGCTTGCCGGTGATCACCTGCAAGCCGCCGGTCCAGTAGATGAAGGCGATGCCGCCCCAGCTCAGGAACTCGACGGCGGGATAAAAGAAAGCGAAGGCGTCGATCGCGTCCTTGTACGCCTCCATGTAAGCCCGATTGTGCCCCTCGAATTGCTTGCGCGACTTGCGCTCGCGATTGAAGAGCTGCACCACAGCCATTCCGCTGATGTGCTCCTGGAGGAAGGCGTTGATGCGCGCGATGGTGATGCGGATGCGCCGGTTGGCGGCGCGCACCTTGTTGCGGAAGAGGTACGTCAGCACGACCATGAGCGGAAGCGGCGAAAAGGCCACGAGCGCCAGCAGCCAGTGCCATTTCAGCAGGAAAACGGCCATGGTGAGCAACAACACGAAATCGTTGAGCATGGCCACCACGCCGGAGGCGAACAGGTCGTTCAGCGCGTCCACGTCCGTGGTCACGCGCGTGACCAGCCGCCCGATGGGGCTGTGGTCGAAAAAACTCATGGGCAGATGCTGCAGATGCGCAAAAATTTCCTTGCGCAGGTCGTACATGGTTTCCTGGCCGACCCACTGCATGATGCGCACCTGCGCGTACTGAAAGCCGAAACTTAACAGCAGCGCGCCGGTGAAAATCAGCGCGACCCAGATCAGGCCGCTGACCGCCGCGTGGCCCGAGATTTTGCCGCCGAAGCCCGGCACCATGTATTTGTCGACGCCATAGCCGAAAATAAACGGCCCCACCATCTCCATGGCCGTAACGCCCAGTGTGAACGACAACGCCAGCACGACCTGCCACTTGTGCGGGCGCAGATAGTGGAGCAGGCGCTGGGTCAGCTGCGCGTCGTAAATCTTTCCGAGTTTCTCTTCTTCGCGGAAATCGCTCATTCGCGTGCCAGCTCTTCTTCCAGCAATTGTTTTTGGTACAGATCGGCGTAGTAGCCGTTCAGCGCCAGCAGTTCCTCGTGCGAGCCGCGCTCGATGATGCGGCCGTCGCGCAGGACGACGATCTGATCCGCCATTTTGATCGTGGAAATGCGGTGGGCCACGATCACCGTCGTGCGATTCCGCATTACTTCGCGCAGGCGGCGCAGAATCTGTTCTTCTGTGTCCGTGTCGACGCTGGCCAGGGCGTCATCGAGAATCAGGATCTTTGGCCGGCGCACAACCGCGCGCGCGATGGCCGTCCGCTGCTTCTGCCCGCCCGAAAGCGTGATGCCGCGCTCGCCGACCATGGTGTCGAAGCGCTTCGGAAAGCTTTCGATTTCGCCGGAGATGGCGGCGATTTCGGAGGCCTGGTAGACGTCCTCTTCGGCCGCTTCGTTCACCCCGAAGGAAATGTTTTCGCGCAGCGTTTCGCTGAACAGGAAGGTGTCCTGCGGAACGTAACCGATGGCGGCGCGCAGTTCGGCCAGCGGATATTCGCGGATCGAGCGCCCGTCGATGAGCACCGAGTCGTCGGGCGCTTCCCACAAGCGCGCGATCAGCGCCGCCAGCGTGGATTTCCCGCTGCCCGTGGGGCCGACAATGGCCAGCGAGGTCCCCGCCGGGACGCTCAGGTTGATGTCGGTCAACACGGGCTTTTCCTGGCCGCTCTCGGCGGTGGGGTAGCGGAACGTCAACTGGTGGAATTCGATGTCGCCCCGAATGTCCGAGGCGTCGAGCGCGTGGCCGCTGGCGAGGACAGCGGACCCGTCGCCATTCCCGGCCGCATTGGCCCCGGCGGCAGCGGAGGCGTCCTGAATGTTGGGCTCCGCATCGAGGATGTAGCTCAAGCGGCCCATGGACGCGGCGCCGCGCTGAAAGATGTTGGTCACCCAGCCGATGGCGATCATGGGAAACGTCAGCTGGATGAGGAACGTGTAGAAGGCGGTGAGCGCGCCGAGAGAAATGTGGCCGGTGACCACCTGCTTGCCGCCCATGCCGACCAGGATCACCACGGTCAGCCCAACCAGCGCCGACAGCGCCGGGAAAAACAGGCTCCAGGTGGCGATCAGCTTGATGTTGCGGTCCACATATTCGCGGTTGGCTTGATCGAAGCGCTCGATTTCGGGCTTTTCCTGCGTGTAGGCGCGAATCACGCGCATGCCCGTCAGGTTTTCCTGCGCGCGGGTGGAGAGCACGCCCAGCGCGGCCTGGATGATTTCCGAGAGGCGATGGATGGTCTCTCCGAAATAGCGCACCGCAATCACCACGAACGGAACCGGGATGAGCACCCACAGCGTCAGCGTGGTGGAAAGCTTGAACATGAAGAAGAGCGCCATGACCATGGTGACGATCGTGGTCGCGCTGTACATGATTCCCGGGCCCAGGACCATGCGCACCGCGTTCAGGTCGTTCGTCGCGCGCGACATCAAATCACCGGTGCGGTTGCGCACGTAAAATTCGGGATCGAGCTTGAGCAGGCGTGCCAGCAGGTCTTCGCGCAGATCGTATTCGATATCGCGCGACATCCCGATCAGAATCCAGCGCGTCCAGTAGGAGAAGAAGCCCTTGACCAGCATCACCCCGACCAGTATCAGGCAGAAGAGGCCCAACGCGTGCCGGCTGTACGGCGCATACAGCGCAAAAAGAGGATGCAAGGCTTGACGCGAGGCGCCCGTCAGGTTCGCAAGCGGAGCCGCCGAACCCTTCAGCAGGTCCACGATGACGCCAATGATGAGCTGCGGCAACGCGCCAACCAGCCCCATCATGACCAGCGCGGCTAGCCCGATGATGGCCGTGCGCTTGAACTTGAAGACGTACGGCACCAGCGGCTTGAGGTTATCCCAGCCTGTTGCCGGCCGGTGAGGCCGCACGCTTCCCGCTGCCGTGGTTGCCGCCGCACTCATAGATGGTTCGGTAGTTCCGGAATCTCCAGTGTGGGCTGCTCCATCAGGAAATGCTGATAGCTGGAGTCCATGGTCTCGTAGCGCTGCACTTTCGGATTCCAGAGGACGCCCAGCGTTTGGATGTAACCGCCGGCGGGCTGGTTTAGGGGCGTGAAATACATCTCCAGCCCTTTTTGTGGGTTCTGCTCGTATTGCAGGCGCCAGGAACCGACGGCGGACAGCGGCGTGCGTGCCAGATAGCCTTTCTGGTTCTGCAAATGCTCGTCGCAGCGGAAAACTTCGTTCCAGCGGCCCCTATCGTTTTCGATGATGGACGCGCGCGAAACGAGCAGCCCGGGTACGGCCGTCTTGGGCGTCACCTTCAGGCGGTTCACCACCAGCACCTGTGTTTTCCCGTTTTTCGCCAGGTCGCCAAAGACGATCACCTCGGCCTCCGAACCGAGGTCGCTATTGGCCGCCTTTTGGATATTGTCGGGCACCTGAGGCGCGGCCGGCTGCGCGACGCTTTCATTGTTGGCGCTGGATTGCGACCCGCCGCCGCAGGAGACGCACGCCAGCGCTACGGCCAACAGCACGCAAATTTCTATTGTTCGTTTCATATTTTGGGTTCGGAACCTATCGGATGCGTGAGCCCGCCACTGTGATTCGCGCACCGGTACGTTCACGCGATTACAAGGGCTCCCGCCACTCCCCCCGAGCGGGTTCTTGAGGGCACAAGAGTGATTTTATAGCGAGAGAGAGCAGATGGAAAGAACTGCTCCGGGTCCTATTTCCCACCGGGTATTCGGGGGGCCCGCCGGCGGGTGCGGCATGCCGGGGCGGCAAAGTGCTCCCGTTCTCGCGCCGTTGCGGCTCACCGCGCGGCGAGAATCTCCTCCATGCGCGCTTCGAAATTCTCTTCGCCCTCCGACCACAGCCGCGCGCGCTCGACGGGAATGGCCTTCTCGATCCGGCGCACCCAATCGAGCAGCTTGCGGATGTTCTCCTGCGTCTTTTCGTGGTAGGCCTGCAGGTTTTCCGGCCAGGCCATCGCTTCTAGAAAACGTGCTTCCTCCGGGCTTTCCGCCAGACGCTGGCCCACCTGCCGGATTCCCAGCAGGCCCGCGTGCCCGGTAAAGAGATGTTCGAAGCCCAGATCGACCTGGATGTGGCCGTTCTCGCGCCAGAATTCGTCGTCGTAATCCTCGCCGTGGCAGAGAATTTCCAGCGCGCGCGGGCCGTTCAGCCATTTTGACGCGCCTGCGTCGAATTCCCACAGATCCCAATCCGCGCGCACCTCGTAGGAACTGTCGCTGTGGACCTGTTCGCGGATCAGTTCAACGATTCCGGCGGCATCCAGCGGGGCGGTGCGCAAGTCGTCTTCCAGAATAGGCGCTTCAGACGAATCGACCGCCCGAATGGTCAGGTTCGTGAATCCCGGGCGCGTGGCGGAGAAGGGTACCGTGCCAAGGAACGCGCCGAATTGCGCCAGCATGCCTTCTTCGCCGAATTCCTTGCACCACACGCTCAGATAGGAGTGATTGGCCATCGCGCCATTATAACGAGGTCCCAGCGCCGCCGGAAATCAGCAGAAGCAACAGGACCGCGCGGTGCCTCCGCGCTCAAACAGACTTGGTGAGCGGTCAATCCTCAACGTTTCAGGGTGGCAATTACTCCACGGGATGGATGGCGGCGGTGGTGCACACCGGCTCGCAGGCGCCGCAATCGGTGCAGTTGTCGGCGATCACGAAATAGGAACCGTCTTCCTTCTTTTCAATGGCGGCGACGGGGCAAGCTTCGAAGCAGAGGCCATCCTTGTCGCATTTATCCTGATCGATGATGTAGGCCATAGAGCCTCCGGGGAGGCAGGGAACCGGGCCCTGCAGCCCGCTTGTAGAGTACCGTGGGCCGCCAACCGGGGTATGTATCCGCGGTCACAGCGGAGCCTGCCATAGCGCACGCAGTGCGCGAAGGCCTGCGCCCGCTTAGGCGCCATCGACGATCAGGATTTGCAGTGGAAATGGTCACTCATAGCGCAGCGCGATCATGGGGTCGACGCGCATCGCGCGCCGCGCGGGAATGTAGCAGGCCGCGCCGGAAACGACCGCGAGCAGC
>JBJKQB010000155.1:0-10806 GCA_046705825.1 Candidatus Acidiferrales bacterium | reverse complement strand
CGTCTTGCCCATTCATCTCCAAAGCGAGCGTTCCGGGCCGGTCGAGCGAGTTCAGGCGGACAAGGCCGACCCTGAGGTGGCCAAGGGATTGAAGGAGGGCGACGGCAACATCGTCGCGGACGACAGCTATTTTCCGTACGATCCCTACCCGGAAGGCTGGAGCGTCGGCGATTTTTTTTTCGCTTTTGGGGCGCCGGTCAGCGCGATCACGTACAAAGACATAGTCGTGCAGCTGCAGATAGCGCCGGGCGGTAGCGTGGGCGAGCCGGCGTTCGTGGCGGCGCAACCCTCGGCGGCGCTGGCGAACATCACGGCTCAAATCAACACGGCAGCGCCCGGGGGACGCGCCTATTTCTCCGTATCGCGCCAGCCGGGGCCGAATTTTCTCTCCATTCGCGGCACCATCCCGCTGGGACAAGCCCCTGCCGACTTGCAGCTGGCCATGACGGCGCCGGCGGAAACGACGGCGCGAGCGCTGAAGCAATTGCTCGAACAGCGCGGCGTGAAAATTACGGGAGCGGTCCGCGTGTTCCACGCGCCGCCGCCGCTGACCAGCGACCAGAACGGCTTTTCGCCGCCGCCTCCGCCGCCCCAGCCGGGCGCGGCAGGACCGCATCCGTTCGTTCTGGCCGAGCACCTGTCGCCGCCGCTGATCGAAAGCATCTGCGTGACCAACAAGGTCAGCCAGAATTTGCACGCGGAGTTGTTCTTGCGCACCGTAGCGCGCGTGAAGGCCGGGTACGGTTCGACGGAGCAAGGGCTCAAGATCGAGCAGGACTTCCTGAGGCGCGCGGGCGTCGCGGAGGGCGACGTGGCGCTCTCGGACGGATCGGGGCTCGCGCGCGATGACCTGGTGACGCCGCGGGCGGTGGTCACGCTGCTGCGCTACGACGCGCGCCAGCCGTGGGGAGCGGAGTTCATCTCCACACTTCCGATTGCCGGCGTGGATGGCACGCTGGAAAGCCGCATGAAGGGAATTCGCGGCCCGGCGGTGATCGAGGCGAAGACCGGCTCGCTCGAGCACGTGCATTCCATTTCCGGGTACGCCACAACGGATCGCGGGGAGAACCTGGTGTTCTCCATTTTCGCCAACAACGACACGCAGCATGGCGACAGCGCAACAGACGCCGTGGATGCCATCGCGGAGGCGATGGTGCGAATGCTCGGCGGCCCGCGACCTGCGCGGAGGAAAAAGGTAAATGGAAAATAGAAAATGGCAAAACCTGCGCGAAGCGAGGGTGTGAACTTCCATTTGCCTTTTTTCTCTTTTCCATTTTCTCCCTTGCTATGAAGCCGCGCTCTAACACCATCAGCGTCTTCGGCAGCTCGCGGCCGCGCGCGGGCGATGCGTACTATGCCGAGGCGCAGCAACTGGGCGCGGCGCTGGCGGCCAAGGGATTCGCCGTTTGCAGCGGAGGGTACGGCGGGGTGATGGAGGCCGTATCGCGCGGCGCGAAGGAAGCGGGCGGCAAAACGCTCGCAGTCACGGCGCGATTTTTTCGCGCGCACGCGAATCCATGGGTGGAGGAAGAAATCCGCGTCGAGACCTGGCAAGAGCGGTTGTTCGAGCTGATCCGCCGCGGCGACGCGTATGTGATCTGCCGCGGAGGCACGGGCACGCTGGTCGAACTCGCCGTGGTGTGGGAGATGATCAACAAGCGAGTGATGGGCAAGAAGCCGGCGGTCGCGCTGGGGGATTTCTGGGGACCGGTGATCGACTGCGTGCGCGCGGTGGAAATCGCGGACGACGCGCCCTGGATCGAGCGCGAAGAGCCGCTCATCTTCTATGCGGCTACACCGGAGGCAGCCGCTGCTTATCTGCTGAATAAGCTTGGAAGAAGCGATTATTGAGAACTACGGAAGATAGTGACACATCGCAGCGTCGGAGGTGACCGCCGTTCCGGCGCCGAGACGCAAGTGTCAGGATATTATGAAATGCCCACTAGACTAGGGCGAACTGTGTGGCGCCAAGACTGAGTAGTGCACATGCACCAGGCGCCACCGCCCTTGAATTTTCCAGTAGACCTGCGTTTCCACTCCATGGGTGACGACCGGCGCCCCGTTCTTGCGGAGCTTGGCATGAAAATCCCAGTTGAATTCGGCCCAAGCCGAGTTCTGCCGCGCGTGAATGGCGACGTTATGAACGCTCAAGTGCCGCTCGGAAAAGGTCTCTCCCATCAGATGCTGGTAGACGTCGGTCTTGATTTGCGCAAACCCGCGGTCATGGGCGACCGGATTGATGAAGGAGACATCCGGTGAGTTCCACCAGACGCGTGACGCGAGACTTGCATCGGCGTCGTCGACCGATTTCGCGTATTCGGCGATGAGCTGCCGAATCTGCGTGGCATCCTTTTCGGGTGCGTTCGGTACCTTGCTCTTAGCTTCCGGCGCTGCCTCTTGGCACGAGGAACCGGGGCCGCGCGGAAGAGGAGCTGAAGAGACCGCCGCCCCGCGAATTACAAGAAGCAAGAGCGGGAAGAAAAGCTGCAGCCATCGCACCCGTCGGACGGGAGTCATGCCAGCCGTTTCGCTTTCCTTGTCATTGAAAGCTGGCGAGGGCGGCGGATTCATCTTCGTAGGTGGGAATCGACTGGATCAGGCGCGTAAGTTCGAGGACTTCGCGCACATGCCCGAGCGGCTTCAGCAGTTTCAATTTGCCGCCGCGGCGTTCCAGTGTGACGAACGAGCGCACAATCGTGCTGATACCGGAACTGTCGATTTGCGATACGCCGGCGAGATTCACCAGAATCTTGAGCGCTCCAGATTCGACGATCGAGCGGAGTTCGGCGCCCAGCACGTCGTTGCCGCGGCCCAAGGTGGCGCGTCCCTGCACGTCAAGGACGAGGACGTCACCGACATTGCGCGAAGAGACTTGCAGACCCATTATGTCTTCCGCTGCTCGAGTCAGAGCAAATCAAAAAAATCAAAATCAGGAAACAGCGCCGTCCCGAAAAAGAGATTTGCACAGATGGACCGAGAGCTGCTTTCGCGGCGGATTATAACGCCGAAAGGAGAGTGCCGCGGACGCAAATCTCTCGGCAGCCATGTTCGCGCGGGGTGACGGGTTTGCGCGAATCGCTTGGAGCGGTCGATGGGCGGCAAGTTTCACTCAATGGGTCAAACGCCCGGCAGCCCCGCAGGCCCGGCCGCTTGACACACCTGCGCGACCCTCGTTAGCGTACGCGGGTGAAAGCGCTGCGACTCCATCGCTGGAACGTCACGCCGCGCGAGGCGGCTCGCATCCAACTGCGGCTGCGCAGCCGATTCGAACCGGCCGACCGGTTTTCCAGGATCGAACGGGTGGCCGGGGCGGATGTGGCGCTCGATCTACGGCGCAACATCGCGATTGCGGGTGCCGTTGTATTTCAGTTCCCGGAGATGATTGAGGTCGAACGCGTCTTTGCCGAGCGCCGCCTGACCTTTCCCTACGTTCCCGGCCTGCTGAGCTTTCGCGAAATTCCCGTGCTGCTGCGGGCTTTTGCGCGCCTGCGCCATTCCCCGGACCTGATCTTCTACGATGGCCACGGATACGCGCATCCCCGGCGATTCGGTATCGCATGCCATCTTGGTGTGGTGCTGGACTGCCCCACGATCGGCTGCGCGAAATCAATCCTGGTCGGCGTGCCCGAGGAGCCGGGAGATGCGCCGGGGTCTTGGGCTCCTTTGACCGACGAAGGAGAAACGATCGCGGCGGTGCTGCGCACGCGGGAGGGTACCAGGCCCGTGTATATCTCGCAGGGGCACCGAGTTTCGCTGGAGAGCGCCATCCGCTTCGCGCGCGCCGTGACGGATGGCTTCCGCATACCGCGACCCACGCGCGAGGCAGATCACTTCGTCGGGCAAGTCAAGCGGAATCAATTAGAAAGAGGCGTTCCAAGCCTCCAAAAGGCGGGTAGGAATAAAAACGGGAGGTGAGAACCTAAAGGTTCCACCTCCCGGGGTGGGTGGGGTGATTACCGGAAGGACTCAGTCGAAGAGCTTGCTCCGACATGAGTGTTCCAGCAACCCGGCTTTTTATCGCCGGTGCCACGTACTATTGGAATTAGCACAGGGGGAAAGAGGTGTCAACTCCAATCGTGAGCTGCTGCTGGGCTGAGCGAATTCCACAAGTTTATAGCTCGTCACCGCCTGGATTGAGCCGAAATATTGTGGGCCCAAGCCGGAAAAGGATGTACGAGGAAAACGTGGTATTCTCATCCCAATTGACGCCCCTGTATTGTTTTGCTATGTTTTGGCGATGGAGAATGGAGCCCACTCGTGAAGCGTCGAGCCATTCGCGCGACAAGCGCCTCCCGCAATAGCCACAAGCTGCTCAAAACAAGGATTTTAGCGAAAGAGAAGCAGGCTGCCGCGCCGCCGGATCCCCTGGCTCCCGCGCGGCAACAGCAGTTGAAGGTCTACGAGGAAGCGCTTAAGTTGTTCCAACAGCAGAAGTACCATCGCGCCAAGCAGGCCTTCGAGCGCGTGCTGGAAGGTCCAGGGGGCGAGTTGGGCGACCGCGCGCGCATGCACCTGCGCATTTGCGAGCAGCGCATCTCCAGTGCAGCGCCTGCGGCGGCCAAGTCGGCCGAAGATCACTACACTCATGGCGTCGCGCTGATGAACCTGGGGCGCTGGGATGAAGCACGGGAGCATTTCGACCGCGCCTTGAAGGCGTCGCCCAAAGCCGATCACATTGTTTATGCCATGGCCGCGCTGGATTGCCTCACCGGGGAGGCGGATGCGGCCATCGAAAAGCTGAAACAGGCCATACAATTGCGCCCCGAGAATCGCTATCACGCGCGCAACGACGAGGATTTCTCTTTCCTGCAGGAAGATCCCCGCTTTACGGAACTTCTCTATCCGGAACGCGATGGCTCCAGCGGCTAGACCGCGCTGCGCTTTGTGGAGAATCATTCAAAACAGCGATTCAAGCCGGTGCGCATCGTGGCACTGGGCGGCGGGACGGGTCTCTCGACCCTTCTGCGCGGCCTGAAGGAGTACGTCGCTTCACGCCGCCCGGGAACGAATTCGCGCCCCATCGCCGACCTTGCGGCGGTCGTAACGGTTAGCGATGACGGCGGGAGTTCCGGGCGCCTTCGCCGCGAATACGCCGTTCTGCCTCCCGGCGATATCCGCAATTGCATGGTGGCGCTTTCCAACGACGAGCGGCTGCTGACGCGGCTCTTCAAATATCGGTTTCCCGGAACAGGCGGGCTGGGAGGGCACAGCTTCGGCAATCTGTTCCTGACCGCGCTGACCGGTGTCACGGGAGATTTTTCGGATGCCGTGCGCGTCTCTTCGGAAGTCCTGGCCGTGCGCGGGCGCATTTTCCCTTCGACCGAACAAAATATAACGCTGGAGGCGGAACTCGACGGCGGCGCCATCGTCAAAGGGGAAACGCGCATTTCGAAGTCCCGGAAGCGCATCCGCCGCATCCGTCTGGTGCCGCGACGCGCGCGCCCGCACCCGGAAACGCTGCGGGCCATACGGCACGCGGATCTGATACTGGTGGGTCCCGGCTCGCTGTACACCAGCATCATTCCCAATCTTCTGATCGACGGCGTGGTGGAGGCGATCGCTCGTTCGCGGGGCAGCTGCGTTTACATCGCGAATCTCATGACGCAACCGGGAGAAACGCAGCACTATTCGGTGGCCGATCACATTCGCGCGATCTACGAGCACACGCGCCGGAAACTGTTCGATTACGTGGTGATCAATCGGGCCCACGTGGCCCCGAGCCTGCTTCGCCGGTACGGCGCGAAGCAGGCCGAGCCGGTGGCTCCTTCCTACACCGAACTGCATCGGATGGGACTCCGCTTCGTGGCCGGGGACCTGCTGCAGCGGGACGTGCTGGTGCGGCATGATCCGATCCGTCTGAGCCGCCTGCTTCTCGATCACTTCGTCACCGGGCGGCTCGCCAAGTAGCCGGGAACTACGCCTGGACGCGCGCGCGCGCCATCTCAAATGCACGGCGGATCACGCGGGTGGCCGTGGGAGTCAGGGAATAGCGCTCGAGGTCGTTTTCGGAGACCCAAGCCACGTGCGTCACATCGCTTCCCGCGCGCGCTTCCCCGCTGACCGCGTCGCACAGATAGTCCAGAATCACGAAGTGGTACTGCGGCCGGCCGGAGTCATCGCGGAAAACGCGGTCGAACACTTCGATCAAATCGATCACGCGCACCTGCAGGGCGGTTTCCTCGAGCAACTCGCGCTGCACTCCTTCGAGCAGCGTTTCGCCCAACTCGAGCGTCCCGCCCGGTATCGACCACTCCCCCTCGAGCGGGGGGTGGCCGCGCTTGATCAGCAGCGCGCGGCCGTTGGCGATCACCACGCCGCCCACTCCGATGATGGGGCGCTCCGGATATTCACGGCCGGACACTGCAGCCTCCTCGTTTTCGGGGCGGCGCTGCTCTGCCTGCGATGCGCGCCGCGCAGCTACTGGAAAAGCTTGACACTTGTTCCGTATATCTGCGTTATATAATAGCGTTGTTCCCAGATCCACCGCCGGAAGGAGATCACGCACGTGCCGCGCTGTCCCGAATGCGATGCCGAAATCGACTTGGACGAAGATGAAGTGGAAGAGGGCGAAATCGTGAGCTGTCCGGAGTGCGATTCCGAGCTCGAAGTGACCCAAATCCATCCCGTGCAACTGACGCTGCTGTCTGAGGATGAAGACGAAGAGGAGGACGAGGAGTCGGACGGCAAAGAGTCGAAATTCGAAGACGAAGAAGAGGAAGAGGAGGAGGAAGAGTGAACCCCTTTTTCGGCGCCCGCAACCGGGATTCGCAGGCCGGCTTGGGAACACAGAACCGGCTCCTCGTCGGCCGCATTCGTCCTTGGCTCGCTCTGGCGGCCGCAGCGCTTTTGTGCGCCACGGCAGCCGGCGTTCGCGCCGCGAATCAGGACAATGGGCCGGAGTTGCGCACCGTGCACGGGACGGTGATCGACACGAACGAAAATCCCGTGGCCACCGCGGTCGTCTACCTGAAGAACATGAAGACGCAAAGCGTGAAAACCTATATCACGCGCGAGGACGGGCTCTACCGTTTCAGCGGTCTCGATCCCAATGTGGATTATCAGATCCACGCCCAGCACAACGAAATGGTCTCCGTGACCCGCACGATTTCCAGCTACGACTCTCGCCGGGACATCGACCTTCCCTTAAAGCTCGCGCACAAGAAAGCGGAACACTAGCTCGCCTTCGGCGCCATCACCCGCAGCGCGGCCGGAGCGACCTCGAATTCCGCGGGCGACTCGCCAAGAATCTCGCCATCGCCGTGCACTTTCTTGCCGCGCGGCGCGTCGATGCGCATGCGCTTGCAACGAAAGCGCTCGATTTCCTGCCAACGCAGATCGCCGGAAGTGAGGAGAATGGGAATGGCCTCGACGAAGCGGGTCCACGGCAAATCGCGTGCGAGCACTACATTGAGCCAGCCATCATCAACTCGCGCGTCAGGAGCAATGCGCATTCCGGAGCCGTACTCGGCAGCGTTGGCGGCCACAGCCAGAAGCGCGCGCCCGCTCCACGCCGCGCCGTCGATCTCGGCGCGCAGATCGAACGCGGCGCCTTTCATGTAGGTGGATACCGCGCCCGCAAGATAGCGCGTAGCGCCGGGCCAGCGGGCGAATCGGGTGTTCGCCAGATGCGCCGCCTCGGCGTCGAGGCCGAGGCCCGCCGTGCAAACGCAGTGCTGGACGCCGCCTCCGGCCAGTCGAACGCCGATCAGATCGATGACGCGCGGCTGCGAACGCAGGAACAGGTCCGCAGCACGCAGAGGATCGCGCGGAATTCCGAGTGCTCGCGCTGCGTCATTGCCATTTCCCGCCGGGAGAAATCCGGCGATCGCGTCCGTGCCTCGAATCCCTTCCGCCACGTAGTGGAACGTTCCATCACCGCCGAGAGCGATCACGTACGGAAAGCCGTCCGCGGCAGCCTGTGCGGCCTGGTCACGCAGGTCTTGCGCGTTCTGCGATTCGCGAAATTCGGCAGCGCGCCCGCGCGCGCGAAGATACTCGGCCACGGCGGACTTCCAGCGCGCAGCGCGGCCCGCTCCCGCGGCCGGATTCAGGAGAACGAACAGGTCGCGTTTCATCTCCGCCGGAAGGCCCTGTCTCTCATCGCGCGGATTCTACTGCAAGTGCCCCGCGAGCGAGCGGCGGAAACCTTTCGACATGGGCTTTCGGAGAGGGAAGTCGCGGCAGCGGCTTGAAAATCACGAATTACCAGCGCAATCGCGCCACGAATCCCTTTGGCCCGACCGTCCACGCTGTGTTTTCCCCAGCCAGCGCTACGTCGTTGAGATTGTCCGCCCCCTCGGCTATCCAGGGCTTGCCCTCTGGTTTCATAAACGCGCCAACCGGGCCAACCACCAACATGCCCGGTGTCCCGCTGATTTGCGGTCGTCGCGATGGAAGAAACGCAATGGACGAGAAGAACAGGCTGCCCGGCTCCGCGGGGCCGGCTATCGCTTCCCAGGTGCGCCCGCCGTCTCTCGTGCGGATGACCGTGGGCCGCGGGGAAGCGCCTGGCTTCGCGAAATCGCCGCCCACCGCAACTCCATACTTGTCGTCGCGAAACGCAATGGAAAAGAGCCCGCTGCTCGCGTTCGGCGGACGCACCGGCGTATCCGCTACCTCCCACGTTTCGCCTCCATCGCTGGATCGGAGCACTCGCGCCACACTCGCGCCTCCGGTCACGAACCAGATCTTCTTCTCGCCCTGCAAGGCGATGCACGAATTGCTCGCCGCAAATGACCCTTCGCCCTTCAACGCCGGCGGGAATTTCCCGGGAGGAATCTGGATCCACGTCACTCCGCCGTCCGCGGTGCGAAACATCACAAAGCGGCCATGCACCGGATCGCTCAGCACGACTCCGCGCTTGCGGTCCCAGAACGCGATCGAATCGAAAAACACTCCTGCTGTTTTGGGGGCAAACGCGAGGGTCCAGGTCTTGCCTCCATCGCGCGTGCGATAAATCGTCGCAAGCCCCTTCTCGGCGTTGCCCGTGCTCATGATGACCGCGTTCTCCGCATCGAACGCGCGAATCCCGCGAAAGTCTTGCTGCTCCGCGCCCGGCACCTGGCGCACGTCCCAGGTTTTCCCGCTGTCCACGGTCCGGATCACCGTCCCTTGCGTCCCGCTCGCCCACACAACGCTCTCGCTCACGACGCTAAGCCCGCGAAAACTCGCGGTCGTCCCCACGTTGACGCGTTTCCACGGATCGCTTGGGCGGTTCTGCGCATGGATCACCGCCGCCACCAAAAACGCACCCGCTAGCCCAACGAGCATTGTGGATCGTGTCGTCATCTTTCTTCCTCTGCGTGCAGTCTGGTTTACATTCTCGATGAAGAGGAACTGAGACCTGAAATCTCCGAGAAGGTCAGGAAACCGGGATGAGCGAACCGTCGTGGGACTCGAGTTCGATGCGCAAGAGCCAGTCGAAATGGAATTTTTCGGCGGCGAGATGCTTTTCCAACTCTTCGCGGGTGGGCGCGTCGAATTCAACGAGCATCTTGCCTTCCTGCATGTTGACCAGGACGCGGCGCGCGGTCACGGGCTGCGCGGCAAAGAGGCGGCGGGCCAGTTCGTTGGCGCCCTGGCGCGTCAGGCAAGCCAGAGTGTGCTGCGAGAGGTAGCGAGGCATGGGGTCTCCTTGGCGTCGAGCATCATGTGAAATCGGGTGTTGCGGCGCTAAAGCGAGAGCATGCTCTCGCACTCCAAAGCGGCCTTCGGCCGCAACGACAGACGCGAAGGCTGCATCAGCGGATCAGCCAAAGCGGAAGCGCGGCCTGGGAGCACTGCTCAATCATGCGCTGGTCGGAGGGGCCAAAGGCGTTGGCGCGCTCGCTTTCGACGTCCACGGTGCCGACGACGCGCTGGCCCGAGGGATCGAGGACGGGCACGATGATTTCCGAGAGCGTGTTGGGGAACGTGGCGAGATTGCGCGGATCGCTGCGCACATCGCCGACATTCACCGCTTTCTTTTGGGCGATTGCTACGCCAGTCAAACCCTTGCTCGCTGGAAAGGTTGGGTGCTCGGGAGCGCCGGGGCCGTTCCAGCCGATGATGGAGACGTCCTCGTCGTACACGTCGTAGACGCCGACCCAACGGTAGTCACCGAGCTTGCGAATGAGTTCCGCCAGACGTTTGGCGCGGACGGCGCGGTCGTCGGCGCCCGCCGCAGTCATGCGGATCTGGCCGAGCACGTTGTTCATTACGATGGGCATGATAGACCGGTGTTAGTCCCTCGATCTTCCGTCCCTAGCACGCTTTGCATACGACTTGGCTTCGCGAAGCTCTTCGCAATCAGCGACATTGCCTTCTTGAGCGGCCGCATCCGAATACCATCTCAGCGCCGCACACGGATCGGCTGTCACGCCAAGCCCGCGGGAAAAAATTCGACCCAGCGCAACCTGCGAGAAAAATTCCCCAGCTTCCGCTGCAGCCTCATGCAGGTGGATCGCTTTGGCGAGATTCTTATCGGTTCCCAAGCCCTCGGCGTACATTCGAGCTAGGTTCGACACGGCCCGTGGCGCGCCCTGACTCGCGGCGGCAGTCAGCAGGCGAAACGCCTCGCTCAGGTCCCTTCGGACATCAACCCCATCGAGATAGCAGATCCCGAGCGCGGTCTGGGCCGCGACATTTCCGGATTCAGCCCGTTTGCACAGGTCAGAAATGTTCATTTCATGCCTGCGAGTTTGCCGATGCCGCGCATCTTCATTTTGGCCATGGAGCCGTACTGCTTCATCATGCGGCGCATGTCCGCGTACTGTTTCAGCACTTCATTGACCTGCTGCACGCTTGTGCCGCTGCCGCGGGCGATGC
>JBJKQB010000154.1:0-13229 GCA_046705825.1 Candidatus Acidiferrales bacterium | reverse complement strand
GGCCGAAACTGCCGGTCACGGCTACGAGCCCTCGCGGCCTTCCCTGGCGCTTGGCGAAGTGGAAATGAACTCGTCGGGCGAGGAAGTTCTTCGCGACGAAACCAGCTCCAGCGCGATCGACGAGTTCCCGTCCAACTTGACTGAGGCTGCGCCTTCAAGCGCAGCCGCAGGCGCCCCAGGAGCCTCCTCGGAGGGGCAGCCGGCTGGCCACAAGAAGCGCCGCCGCGGCCGTCGTGGAGGGCGCGGGCGTCACCGCAAGTCGGGCGCCGCCGCGCCGGGATTGCCTGCGCAAGCATTCACGCCTCCGTCTGGAGCCTCCGGTCGAACCCGCCCCGAATCCGCCGCCAGGCCCGCTGCTCTTTCATCTGCTGACGAACTTTATCCGGAAACGGAAGAACCGCCGCGCCCGATCCGCGAGGAACCCGCCGAATTCGAGCGACCTGCGCCGGCTAGCCGGCACGCCGCGCCTCAGTTGCCGTCGGAACGCGTGGCCCACGGCCGCGCGGGCGATTTTGCGCTGTCCTCGCGCATCGCCCATCTCGAATCCATGCTGCGGCGCCTGCTGTCCAGCCCTCTGCGTCGCTTGGACGAACTCGAAGATGCCCCTGCGGGTCCAGGCGTTTTTCTGTTGTCCGATTCCGATCAGGTCACTTCGTATTACATCGAAGCTTGCCAGACGCTGCGCATCGGCTTGGGCAATCTCGTGCGCGGAAACCGCGGAGGAAAAAGCCGCCGTCCTGCCAGCCGCTATCCCGAAGCCGGCGATTTGAAGGAAAAGCTCGCCGATCATCTGGGGATCAGTCAGTCGAAAGTGTCGCAGTACATGAAGGACCACTGCGTCGTGCGCTGGATTCAGCTTGATGACGACGCTCCCCATCTCGCCCATTTCGCCATCGGCATTCTCCGCACGCCGCTCAACCTGGATTAGAGCAGTCATGGCCGGGCTCGTTCCGGCTGCGCGGGTTGCCGCGCGTTGGAACGCGAAGTTCCGGCTTCCCTGAAACTCATGAGTGTTTCCGGCAACGCGCCTCCGAAAGATCCAGGAGCGATTGTGAACGACCCGTTCATGGCCCGCGCCATTGAACTCTCCATCGAGAACGTGCGTTCCGGGCGCGGAGGTCCCTTCGCCGCTGTGATCGTGAGAAGCGGTACGGTCCTTTCGGAAGCGGCAAATTGCGTGACCTCCACGAACGACCCGACGGCGCATGCGGAGATCGCGGCCATCCGCGCGGCCTGCCGCAAACTCGGGACGTTCGAGCTGAAGGGCTGCGAGATATATGCGAGTTGCGAGCCCTGTCCCATGTGCCTCGGCGCGATTTACTGGGCGCGCATCGAGCGCATCTTTTTCGCGGGACTCGCCTCCGATGCGTCCGATGCCGGCTTCGACGATTCCTTCATCTACCGCGAATTCGCGCGCCCGCATGAGCAACGCAGAATCGAGATGATTCCCCTGATGCGCGGCCTCGCGCTCGAAGCATTTCGCTTGTGGAAGGCGAAACCGGATAAAATTTCGTATTGAGAGGGGTTGAGCCCCCGCAATAGGAAGCCCATGCTGTCTTGCAATTTCTCGCCGGCTCGCGCGCAGGAAACGCGCAGGAAAAACGATCTGCCGGTTGCCGAGCCGCGGCCGATGCGCTAGGGTTACTCGCTTGGGAAACGGCCGGATGTCCGCGAAGATTCTGATTGTCGACGACGAGCCGCGCTCGCGAGCGGCTCTGGGAACCCTCCTGCGCCGCGAGGGCTACGAAGTGCACGACGCCTTCGACGGCGCCTCCGCCATCGCCGCCTGCGCCTCCATCCATCCCGATCTGATTCTCCTCGACGTGCTCATGCCCGGCATGGACGGCTTCGAAGTGTGCCGGCAGATCAAGGCGAACCCGGAAACCCGCTTGACCCCGGTGGTCCTGATTACGGGGCTGTCGGAAACAGGAGACCGCATCAAGGGCATCAATGCCGGCGCCGACGATTTTCTCAGCAAGCCCATCGACCTGAACGAACTGCTGGCGCGCTCGCGCTCTCTGATCAGGCTCAAGCAGTACACGGACGAACTCGAGCATGCCGAGGCCGTCCTGTTCAGCCTGGCCTTGAGCATCGAAGCGCGCGATCCCTACACTCGCGGGCACTGCGAACGCCTGGCGGACATGTCCTCACGCCTCGGCGAGAAGCTTCAGCTTCCCGGCGAGCACGTGAAGGCCTTGCGCCGCGCCGGCGTGGTCCACGACGTCGGCAAAGTTGTGGTTCCTGACGCCATCCTGCTCAAACCCGGCCCGCTCTCCTCCGAAGAGATGGAAATCGTGAAAAAGCATCCGGCGGTCGGCGAACGCATCTGCGCGCCACTCAAGATTTTCCGGCCGGTCCTGCCGATCATTCGTCATCATCACGAGCGCTACGACGGCTCCGGCTATCCCGACCATTTGCAGGGCGCGGAGATTCCTCTGACCGCGCGCATTCTCCAGTTGGCCGACGTATACGATGCGCTCACCACGGATCGCCCGTATCGAAAAGCTGATCTGCCCGAGGTCGCTCTCGGAATCATGGACGCCGAGGCCAAGCGCGGTTGGTGGGACCGCGATTTGCTGGACGCCTTCCGCGCAATGATCCGCAACGGCTATCCGCCGGACGCCAGTCAGAGCGAGGCGTTCCGGATCCGCTCCTCACCGGCATAGATCACGAACCGCCGCCCGCGCAGGAACCCTGCCAGCGTCAGCTGAAACTCGCGCGCCAGTTGCACGGCCAGGCTCGAGGGCGCGGATACGCACGCCGCCACCGGCAAGCCCGCAGCAATCGCCTTCTGCACGATCTCGAATCCTCCGCGGCCGCTGACGAAAAGAATCGTTTCGGACAACGGAATGCGGCCCTCCAGTAGCGCCCAGCCGATCACCTTGTCGACCGCGTTGTGCCGCCCGATGTCTTCGCGCAACACGGCCAAATTCCCGTTCGCGTCGACCAGCGCGGCCGCATGCAGCCCGCCCGTGCGTCCGAATACAGCCTGCGATGCTCGCAGTCGATCCGGCAGCGCGGCCAGCAGCTCAGCATCCACGCGGAAATTCGGATTGGCCGCGCGCAGGCCCCGCGACCGCACCGCATCAATGGAAGCTTTGCCGCAAATCCCGCAGCTCGACGTGGCAAAGAAATGGCGCCGCATCTTCTCCGGATCGAATCCGCACTCCGGCGCCAGTTCAACCTGAACGACATTCGCGCGATTGGAATCTGCGCTACTGGCCCGATCGGCTTCCTCGCTCGCTGCAAGATTGCGGATGTCATCGCGCTTCGAAACCAGTCCTTCGGTGAAAAGGAATCCGGCAGCCAGCTCGCGGTCGTGGCCGGGCGTGCGCATCGTCACCGTGAGCGCATGCTCGCCGATGCGAATCTCCAAAGGCTCCTCGGCGGCCAGGCAGTCCTGCTTGCGCAAAAATCGCCCGGCGTTCCACTCGGAAACTTGGGTGAGTGCAAGGTTGCGCGGTTTTCGAGGCACGATTCGTCCGGCGCGAAAGGCAAAAGCGGCGCCGCTCGATTCTCAGAATACATCCGGCGGCACAGTTTCGCTCCTATCGAGTACGGGCACCGCCCGAGACCGCCATTCGCACTGCGGGCCGAACGGACGCGCGGCGCCGCTCTGCCTTGCCCCTTGGCCTCCGCCGAGTTATCCACAGGCCTCTGGCCGGTCGGCTGGCAAATTGCCCTCCCACGGGATACGATTTAAGTGTTCTCCTCAGGAGCCGATCGTTCCCCATGGCGATTGCGATTTCACTGCCGGCCGGCGTTACGGCCAAAATAACGGGACTCGAAGTCTGGATGGACGAAGTCCTGAAGCGTGCCGGCAGTCTGCGTCCTGATTGGGATCCCGACGTGGTCCACGACGTGCGCGTGGCCCTTCGCCGCTGCCGCACCATGGCCGACACTCTGCGCGACGTCACTCCCGATCCGGGGTGGCGCAAGCTGAAGAAGCACAGCAAGAATGTCTTCCACGCCCTCGGCGACCTGCGCGACACGCAAGTCGAGCGCGAATGGGTGAAGAAGCTGGATCCCATTGGCGGCGCCGTGCGCAAGCACATGCTGCGCATTCTAGCTCGGCGCGAGAAGAAGTGCCGGCAGGCCGCGGAAGACGCCCTCGACGCCTTCGATCGCAAAGCTTGGCGCAAGCTCCTGCGCAAGCTGCCCGAGAAGGCGCGCTTCTTTCCCTTGGAAAGCGTCGTTTACCAGCGCGAAGCCCTCGCCCGCCTCAATGAAGCTGTTGCCATGCATCAGAAGGCCCGCAAGAATCCGAGCAGCGTGGCCTGGCATCGCACGCGCATCGGGATCAAGCGCTTCCGCTACGTGGTCGAGAATTTCCTGCCTCAGCGCTACGAACCCTGGGCCGCCGACTTGAAGCAAATGCAGGACCTGCTCGGCGACGTGCACGATCTGGACGTTTTGCGCTCGGACATCAAGAAGGAAGCCCCCGGCCTGCCGCCCGCGGAGGTTGCCGCGTGGATGGAAAAGCTCGCGGCGGAACGAAAGGCCAGCTTGAACGAATTCCGCGCGATGACTTCGGCCAGAAATTCCCCCTGGCTCGTCTGGCGCGCCGGTTTCCACTGGGGACACAGCTTGATCGCGGCCGTCGAGCCGGCCAAAGCGGAAGCGGCCTACGCCAGCTGACGCAGGACCTTGGGCGTGAGAATCGAAACCAGCCGCCAGGCGCTGTGCGGCCCAGCGTGCTCGAGCGACGCGACTCCCGCCTTCTTCAGTTCCGTAAAGACGCCTCGCGCGCCCACCAGTTCCGCAATCAGCTGATCGAGATGCGGCGCGTGGCCAAAGCACATCGCTTCCGGCGCCTTCACCCGCAAGAGTTCCTTCACGAAGTCCGCCGGATTCGACCCCGGTTTCAGCGTGTCCGCAACGCGCACCTTCGCCGTTGGAAATCCCAGTGTCTCCGCGAAAATCTCCGCCGTCTGCGCCGCGCGAACGTACGGGCTGGTGATCAGCACGTCGGGCTTGACCTTCAGCTCCTTCAACCCCAGCGCGGCGGCCCTCGTCTTCTGCACTCCTTTCGCCGTGAGCGGCCGCTCGGGATCGGGAGGTGCTTTGGGATCGGTCTTATCCACGGCAATGCCGTGGCGCACGATGTACAGGATCATGATCAGGCGACCTTTTCCTTTCTTTGAGCGCGCCGGAATTCGGGTTTGAGCTGGAACTCTTTTTCAAAGAGACCTGCTTTTCGTTCCAGGCCGGCCAGATCGAGCCGTGTGCCGTTGCTGGCGTGAACCTGGAAAATCGCGCGCCGCCCGGAAATCTGCACGTCAACGCCCTGAATGCTTTCGGCGTGCTCCGACTCGAGTTTTTCGGCGATGCGCAGCAGAGCCGTCAGCAAGCGCGTTTGGCGCCGGCGCTGGCCGTCCAGCGCTGCGTACGACGCATGCTCGACATCCGGCTCCGACTTGCAGTTGTGATACCGCACCAGCGCGGCCACCATGTCGCGCCGCCAGCCGCCCAGCGTCGGGATCTCGCTGTTGCGGATCAGGTACTCGCCGTGGCGATGATGCGCCTTGCGGTTGATGAAGTGTCCCACATCGTGGAGCAGCGCCGCCAGTTCGAGCGCCAGCCGCGCCTCCGGGCCCATTTCGTGCAGCGGGCGCAACTGATCGAACAGCGATAGCGCCAGCCGCGAGACTTCCTCCGCATGACGCAAATCCACGCCGAACTTGCGCGCGAACCAGCGCGCCCCGGCCAGAAATTCCGCGGCTTGCCCTTGCTCCTCCTCGGGAATCGGCACGGAGTATTGCCGCGCGACCAAATCCAGCAGGATTCCTTCCCGCACTCCGACACCGGGCACCAGCATGGTGCGCAGCCCAAGCCACGTCGCCACCGTGCTGATGATGATCGCCGCGATCCCGATCACCTCCGCGCGGTCCTCGCGGATATGAAACTGGCGCATGCGCCCCGGTACATCCAGCGTCAGCAGGCGCCACGTCTGGTCCCGAAGCAGCCGGACATTCATCGCCGGAATGCGCCCGAAGTTCGGCGCGGGCGCGAAGCGCACCAGAGCCTCGGCATTGCCCCCGCAGGCCACCACCACCGAGCGCTTCAGAGCAGGCGGGGTAGGCATCGCGCTGCGCAGCAGTGAAAGCACGTGGTGCCGCAAGCGCGACGCCAGGTCCTCGCTGATCGCCCCTTCCACCCGGAACGTTTCCATGATGCGGATCGTGCCCAGCGGCAGCGCGATGCGCCGGTCCAGTTCCCCGCGATGAAATAAGTTCATTTCCAGGCTGCCGCCGCCCAGATCGAAAATCAGGCGCGGCTGCACGCTTTCGCCCACAGCCCAATGCACCGCGGAGCAAACCAGCCGCGCTTCTTCCGCGCTGCTGATGACTTCCACTTCCAGACCGGCCTTGCGCCGGATGCGCTCGATCAATTCGCGGTGGTTGCGCGCTTCTCGCGCGGCGGCTGTGGCTACGGCGCGGTACGCGCTGACGTGGTGGCGGTCCATGCGGCTGCGGAAGTGGCGAAACGCGCGCACCGCGTTCGCGATCGTCTCATCGTCCAGCAACCGCCGCGTGAACGCGTTGTGCCCCAGCCGCACCGCCGCGCGCTCGGCATCGAGAAACTGGATGTGCCGGGGGGAAGTGGCGCGCGCGATCACCAGGCGGATCGCGTTCGAGCCCGCGTCAATCGCCGCTAGTTGGACCGGTGCAGCCACTCAGCGCCAAAGATGAGCCAGTGCGTGCGAAGGCCGGTAATGCGTGTTGCGAATCCCCAGGTGCCCCGCGATCTGCTTGCGCAGCATCCCGTTGACCTCCGATACGCTTCCTTCGCCGTCCACTTCGATGAAGCCGTGCCGGTTCGCCAGGTACTCGAACTCGCGCTTGATCATGGACTGGTAGCGGATGAACGACTGGAACAAATCGTTCGATAGCGACATGTCGCGCCCCGACTCCCAATAGCTGATCGAGTGCGCCTTCTTGAATTCGCGGTCGAACGCCACTTCCGGGCGCACATTCAGCCAGAAAGTCAGATTCGGGCGCAACGCCATTTCGTACAGCCCGTGCAGGTAATCGCGGCCGATGCCGCGCACCGCCGCCCGCGCGATCAGCGTGAAGATGTAGCGGTCCGCCAGCACCACCAGCCCCGACTGCATGGCCGGCAGAATCCGCCGCTCGAGCTGATCGTAAAAATCCGTCCCGTACATCAGCGCCAGCGTGATGCGCGTGACCGCGTTTTCCTCCAGCAGCCCGTCGATGTCCTGCGCCACCAGCAGCGAACGCCGCAGCCCCATCGTCTGCACCGCGAAACCTTCCGATTCCAGCCATTCGGTCAGCAGCGTGACTTGCGTCGAACGCCCCGAGCCGTCGCTGCCTTCCAGCACGATCAGCGGCCCGCTGAGTTCCTCGATGTTCACGCCGGGAAGCGGTATGCCGTAAAAACGCGACGCGAAGTCGCTCGAGCCGGCCGCGTTTCCGCTTTTCGGCGCGGCGGACGGCTTGCGCCCGTTTGTCCGCGCGTCGGTGTTATTTCGCTTCATGCCTTTTCTTTTTCTTGCGCTTGGGCGCGAACGGCTCCAGGTTGATGCGCTCGCGGACCAGATCGCGCATCTGCCGCTGCAAACGGTTCACCGGGAGCGTTCCGTCCATCAGCACGAAGTGATCCGTCTCCACCATCTGGTCGTAGTTGTTTAGAATGCGCTCCTGGAACATGCGGAAGCTTTCCTGGCGGTCGAGCGAAATTCCCAGGTCCATGCCCGCTTCGTAATACTTCAGCTTGGGCCGCCCCGCCACGATGCGATTCACCGCAATGTCGAGCGGCGCGCGAAAGTAGAACGTGAGGTCCGGGACGGGCGCGAAGCTGTACAGATTGCGCAGCCATTTCGGCGAGCAACCGCGGGCCGCATCGCGCGCGAACGCGGTATAGATGTAGCGGTCCGCCAGCACCAGGTATCCCCCGTGCAGCAGCGGCAGAATCTGGCGCTCGCAGCGGTCGGCAAAGTCCGCCGCATGCAGGAGCGAAAAAGTGACCGCCGTCAGCAGCCGCCGCTGTTTGCCCCGGCGCGTGGCTGATTTCACCAGCGGCGAGGAATTCCACTCCGTGAAGTGAATGCGGTACCCGCTGATTTCCAGCCAGCGCTTCAGAAGATAGAGCTGCGTGCTCTTCCCCGAGCCGTCCGTTCCTTCCACCACGATCAGCGCCCCCGGGTAGGGGCGTTGCGCCGTCGATTTCTCCGGCGCTGCTTCGGGCGCAACTGAAATCTCTGGAGTTACGGTTGCCATTGGGAATGCCGCTCGCTCAATTCATTATCATACTTTCGCGCTTTTGAATGCTCCATGAAAATCGCGTGACACCCCGGTGAGTTGCGCCGCAGCGCGTCCTTCGTTCACCGCGCCAGCCCGCTGCGCCACGGTAATGCTCCTGCCCGCAACCGCAGATTCCTGATACATTTGCAGGTTGGCTTGCAACGGGAGGCGCGCCCATGGCGGCCAAGTTCACGAAAGAGCTGATCGTCAAACCCGGCGAGAAAGTTCATCTCTCGAAGTATGATCCGGATGACACGCTGGGCTGGCACAAGGGCCGCAAGATGCAAGCGAGCCTGGACGATGCCATCCAGCGCATCGATAACCTGCAATATCGCCTCGCCGCCGAACGCAAGCGCGCGCTCCTCATCGTGCTGCAGGGCCTCGATACCGGCGGAAAAGACGGCACCATCCGCCACGTCATGACCGGAATGAATCCGCAGGGCTGCAAGGTCACTTCCTTCAAAGTTCCCACAGCCGAAGAAGCGGCTCACGATTTTCTTTGGCGCATCCACAAAGCCGTGCCCGAGCATGGCGACATCGGCATCTTCAACCGCTCGCATTATGAGGATGTGCTGGTCGTGCGCGTGCACAAGCTGGTCCCCAAAGAGGTCTGGTCGAAGCGCTACGACGAAATCAATCAGTTCGAGTCCATCCTCGCTCACAACGGTATTCGCATCCTGAAATTCTTCCTGCACATCAGCAAGGACGAGCAGAAAAAGCGCCTTCTGCAGCGCATCGACGATCCCGACCGCCACTGGAAGCTCTCGGAAGCCGATTTCCACGAGCGCAAGTTCTGGAACGACTACACCGCCGCCTACGAACACGCCTTGCGCAAGTGCAGCACTGGCCACGCGCCCTGGTTCGTCATCCCCGCCAACAAGAAATGGTTTCGCAATCTCGCTGTTTCGCACATCATCGCGGAAACGCTCGAGGACATGAATCCGAAATTCCCGCCGCCCACCGTGGACCTCTCCAAACTGAAATTTTCGTGAAGTCTTCGCAAACTCTTCGCCTGTCCTGGCGCTGCCCGGCCTCAATATCCCTTCCGGCAACGCTGCGCCGCGCGTCCTTGAAAACAGGCGGTTCTCCGCATACTCTGTAAAAACGGTTTCGTTCGGTTCACCGGGCGCCCATGAGCAACGAAGCGGCTTTTCCGCGCAATTTCCTGAAGGCGTATCCCAAGGCGACTCGCGCCGAAGGGTGTTTCATCTACACGTCCGAAGGGCGCCGCTATCTCGACGCCTGCGGCGGCGCGGCTGTGGTCACCATCGGCCACGGCGTTCCGGAAGTGGCTCGCGCCATCGGCGATCAGGCCGCGCGGCTGGCCTACGTTCATTCCTCGCAGTTCTGCACGGCCATGGCCGAAACTCTGGCCAAGCGCATTCTCGCGCTGGCGCCTGAGCCCATGCGCCGCGAAGGCCGCGTCTTTTTCACTTCGGGCGGCTCGGAAGCCACCGAAACGGCGATCAAGCTTGCGCGCCAATATTGGCTCGAGCGAGGAAACAGCAAGCGCGTTCGCGTGATCGCCCGCCTCCAGAGCTATCACGGCGCAACCCTCGGCGCGCTCAGCCTCTCCGGCAATGTCCGCCGGCGCGAGCCCTTCGCTCCCTTGCTGCACGAATGGGGACACATCGCGCCATGCTTCTGCTATCGCTGCCCCTTTGGCCTGCAATATCCCGAATGCAATGTGGACTGCGCCGACGATCTCGATCGCCTGCTGCTGCGCGATGGCGCGGACGATGTCGCCGCCTTCATCGTCGAGCCTGTTTCGGGAGCCACCCTCGGCGCTGTGGCGCCGCCGGACGGCTACCTCGAACGCATCGCCGAGATTTGCCGCAAGCGCGGCATCCTGCTCATCGCCGATGAGATCATGAGCGGCATGGGCCGCACCGGAAAACCCTTTGCCGTCGAGCATTGGGGTGTCGCTCCCGACATCATTCTCATCGGCAAGGGCGTCGCCAGCGGCTACGCGCCTCTGGCCGGAGTGATTGCCGCTGGAAAAGTCGTCGAAGCCATTTCCGGAGGCTCTGGCGCGTTCCTCCACGGCTTTACCTATCACGCGCATCCCGTCGCCGTGGCTGCTGGCAACGCCGTCTTGGATTACATCGAGCGCGAAAATCTCTTCGCCCGTGTCGAGCCCATGGGCAAAGAACTGGGCGCCGCCCTGGAATCGCTCAAACGCTTCTCGGTCGTCGGTGACGTTCGCGGCATCGGCTTGCTCTGGGCTATCGAGTTTGTCCGCGACGTCAAGACTCGCGAATCCTTCCCTGCCGACGGCCACATCTCCTACCGCGTCGCCGAAGATGCCTTCGAATCGGGCGTGCTCACCTATCCCATGCAGGGTTGCGCCGACGGCCAGCGCGGCGATCATCTCCTGCTGGCCCCGCCCTTCACCTTCACTTCAGCCATGATTCAAAATGTCGTTTCCGCACTCGAACGCGCCATTGCAGACCTCGAAAAGACGCATCTCGCCAGTGCAGGCGGCTCCACAGCCTTGGCCTAATGTTCGTCGCGAATGGTTTTCCGGACTCTCCCTAGTGCAATTTCCTGGGACGCTACCGCTCTGAACCAGTACAATTGTTGGGTCGATCCGTGCGAGCGAAGCGCGCCTCAGTTGCCGTTCTCCGCGGCCTGCGCATTCGCCTCCGCGCGAATCGCTGAACATCCTTATCGCATTCGTCGGCGTCCAAAGACGGAGTTTCCGGAGGTTTCAACATCATGCGCAATTTCGTGCTGGGCATCATCGTCACTCTCCTCGCGCTGGCCGTAGGAGCTTTTGTTTATTCCCGCTTGGGTCTCGTCGATTTTCGCGCCGACCAGACGCCCTCACCGGCCGAGCGTTGGTTTGCGGGAGGCGCTTCGGACGCTTACGTCGAACACAACGCGCCTGATACCAAGAATCCCGTTCCCGCCACGGAACAGAACGTCGTCGCTGGCGCGCAGCTCTATATGAATCATTGCGCCGGTTGCCATGGCACTCCTTCCGCCGCCGACACGCCTCTCATGCATTCCTTCAATCCGCCCGTGCCCCGCTTTTTCGTCCACGCGCCGGATATGTCGGACGATCAGAATTTCTTGGTGATCCAGCACGGCATCCGCTGGACCGCCATGCCCGCCTGGGACAAGACGCTCTCCACCCAGCAGATGTGGCAGGTCACCACGTTCCTCAGCGCCATTCCCAAGCTGCCGCCCGCGGCCAAAAAAGTTCTGCAGCCCGGCTCGCCGAATCTGCCGAGCCCGCCGGCAGGTTCTTAGCGCTTTCGAGAGACTCGCCTGGCGCGAGGGCAAGCTCGCTGGAATTTGATTTCTGCGATGGGTTAAGCTACGGTTTGGGTTTGCGCGTCGGCCAAATCGAGTGCCGCGGAGCGTGCCTTCGGGCGCGCGTCCGCGCGGTGCAGCTCTGAGGGAGGACGGATGGCGGATGAAGTAGCCGCGAAGGTGATTGCCACGCTGGCGTCCGTGAAGCGGATTCCTGCGGACAAAATTACGCTCGACACCAATCTTCAGGAGTTGGGCATCGACTCGCTCGACGTCTTCTCCCTTCTGTTCGAGCTGGAGAACGCTTTCAAGATTTCCATCCCGGACGACGATGTGCGCTCCATTCGCACCGTCAACGACATCGTGGAAGGCGTGAAAAAGCTGATGGCCGCCGCGCCGCCGGAAAGTTCCGCGGGCTCCTCTTCGCCCGCCGCCTGATGCCGCCTAGCCGAATGATTTCACCCGCACATTTCTTCTGCATGCGCTCGGAGCGTGCCTGACATGCCGCGCCGCGTCGCTATCACCGGCATCGGAATCATTTCCTGCTTGGGATTGAATCTGGAGGAGAACTGGAATGCCCTGCGCGAGGGACGCTCCGGCATCGCTCCCCTCCAGGGGATCGACTATCACAAGCTCGTGTTGCGCTTCCAGAACGGCGCGCAGGTCCGCAACTTCGACGCCACCAAACATTTCGAGCCGGGCAAGGAAGACTACATCGATCGCTTCGCGCAATTTTCCGTCGTTGCCGCCCGCGACGCACTGCGCGATTCCGGCCTCCATCTCACTCCCGAACTCCGCGAGCGCTCCGCCATCGTCTGTGGCTCCGCCGTCGGCGGACAATCCGCCATCGAAGTCGGCTTTGAGGATTTGTACGTCATCGGTCGCGGCCGCGTCCATCCCTTGACCATTCCAAAGACGATGTCCAACGCCGGCGCCAGCCATATTTCCATGGACCTCAAGCTCAGCGGCCCGACTTACACCGTCTCCACCGCGTGTTCTTCCGCCAACCACGCAATCGGACAGGCCTTTCGCTTGGTCCGCGACGGCGATGCCGACCTCGCCGTCACCGGCGGAAGCGAAGCCATGTTCACCATTGGCATGCTCAAAGCCTGGGAAGCCATGCGCGTGATTTCCCCCGACACTTGCCGCCCGTTCAGCAAGGACCGCCGCGGCATGATTCTCGGCGAAGGCGGCGCCATGATGATTCTTGAGCCGCTGGAAGCCGCGCGCGCCCGCGGCGCCAGAATCTACGGCGAAATTTGCGGCTTCGGCATGTCGTCCGACGCGAATCATCTGACGCAGCCGACCGTCGAAGGTCCCGCGCGCGCGATGCGCGACGCCCTGCGCATGGCCGGCCTCGCCCCCGAACAGATCGGCTACATCAACGCCCACGGCACCGGCACTCCCGGAAACGATCCCGTCGAGACGCGCGCCATTCGCGCCGTTTTCGGCGCGCACGCGGACAAGCTGGCCGTCAGCTCAACGAAATCGATGCACGGACACGCGCTCGGCGCGGCGGGTGCGATCGAAGCGGTGGCCACCATCCTTGCGCTGCGCGATGGCGTTCTCCCGCCTACCGCGAATTTCACCGTCGCCGATCCCGAATGCGACCTGGACTACATTCCCAACAAGGCGCGCGCCCAGCAAGTCGAAGCCGCCCTCTCCAATTCCTTCGCCTTCGGCGGCCTCAACGCCGTCCTCGCCTTC
>JBJKQB010000153.1:0-4447 GCA_046705825.1 Candidatus Acidiferrales bacterium | reverse complement strand
GTTGCCGTGTCGAAGACCTTTCCCGCCGGCGCGATTCGCACAGCGTACGACGCCGGGGTGCGCCATTTTGGCGAGAACCGCGTGCAGGAGTGGGAATCGAAGCGGCCAGCGGTGGAGCAGCTCGACGCGACCTGGCACCTCATCGGGCACCTGCAAAGCAACAAATCGCGCCGCGCGGCCTACTTGTTTCATCGCATCGATTCGGTCGACGACCTCGCGCTGGCGAAGCGGCTCGACGCGGCTGCCGCCGCGGAAGGCAAGAATCTGCCCCTGCTCATCGAGGTCCGACTGAGCGAGGAAGGGACCAAGACGGGCGTGGCCGAAGAGGAGCTGGCGTCGCTCGCTACCTCCATCGCTCCGTTTGGCCATCTCGACTTGCTGGGACTGATGACCATACCGCCTTTCTTCGACGATCCCGAGCGCGTGCGCGCGTATTTTCGCAAGCTGCGGCAACTGCGCGATGACGTCAGCCGGCGCGTCGGGCGCAAGCTGCCGGTGCTGTCGATGGGGATGAGCCACGACTTTGAAGTTGCGATCGAGGAAGGCGCGACGGAGATTCGTCTTGGCACGGCGATTTTCGGCGAGCGAATGCAGAAGGAATGATTGAAATCGCGGAGCGGGATGGCGGTGTGGTCTTCCTGGTGCGGGTTACGCCGCGCGCGAGCCGGGACGCGATCGAAGGCGAGCACGCCGGGGCGCTGAAGATCCGCCTGACGGCGCCGCCTGTCGAAGGCCGCGCGAATGAGGCCTTGAGGCGGCTACTGGCCGCGCGCCTGAATGTGCCCGTGAGCGCGGTCAGAATCGTGGCGGGCGAGACGAGCCGGATGAAACGCGTCTCCGTTGCCGGCGTTTCGCGCGCGCAAATCCTCGCGCTCTAGATTCACCTCGCGCTGACGCCGGTGTGGCGGAGCAGGCGCTCAAAATTCCCTCCCAGGATGGCGGCGCGCTGCGAATCGGGAATGGGCAGAGCGCGGAGCGATGCGAGCATCGCGGGAATGCTGCCGATCTGGTGCGGGTAATCGCTGCCAGCGAGGATGCGATCGGGGCCGGCGAAGACGATAGCGAGCTGCAGCGCGTTCGAGTCGAAATTCACCGTGTCGTAATAAAACTGCTTCAGGTACTCGCTTGGCGGGCGGTCGATATTCGCGCGGCACTCGCGGAAGGCGTGAAAGCCGCGATCGAAGCGCTCGGCGATGTAGGGAATCGCGCCGCCCAGGTGGCTGAGCACCCAGCGAATTCGCGGGAATTTTTCCGGCACACCGGCAAAGACGAGTTTCGCGGCGGCAAGGGTCGTGTCCATCAGAAAACCGACCAGCGGCATCAGCCAAAATTCTGTCATAGCCTCGACGCCCACCGGCGCGGTGGGATGAATGTGCAGGACGGCGCCGAGCGAATCCGCCGCCTCATACAGCGGCCAATAGCGCTGGTCCGCGAGCGCCACCCCGTTCACGTTGCTGAAGAGCATCGCGCCGGGCATGCCGAGCTGGGTGCAGGCGCGTTCCAGTTCGCGCACGGACGCGGCGGGGTCGTTGAGCGGCAGGGTGGCGTAAGCCAGGAAACGGCCGCGCTTGCCGGCAACCACGCGCGCGAACGCGTCGTTGACCAGGCCGGCCAGGCGCGCGGCATTGGCCGGCGATTCGACGTGGGTGCCGGGCGTGGTCAGCGAGATGACTTGCGTGTCCACGGCGGATTCCCGGAGCACCTCTTCGCGGTAATCGATGTCGCGATGGCCGCGCACGGCGATGTTGTAGTCGCCGGGGTAGTGCAGGAGCGGGTTGCCCTCATCGTCGGTGGTGATACGCACGCTGCTGTGGCCGGAGCGCAGCGCGTCGATGTAGGACGGCGGGTAGTAATGATTGTGAACGTCGATGATGGGCACGGCCGGAAGCTCCTTTGCGCGGGCGATGCGAATCCCGGGCAGCGATAGTAAACCGGGAGGCCAGGGTTGAGAAGAGGAGGAACCGGAAATGAGCCGCGCCGGGGAGGGTGGGAACAACGGAAAAATGAGCTTGGGAATGGTGGAGTCCGGCCGAGGCTCGCGCCGGAGCAAGGGGGTGGAGCAGGGCCCGATTTCGAGGGGTCAAACAGTTGTGACGCAGATCACATCCAGAGCGGGGGCACCTGCTCCACACTCATGCGCGCATTACACGAAGAGGACCGTATGACGGACGTGAACGATGGGACGCACACGAACTGCCGGCTCTCGCACAGTTTGATCAACCGGCTGACGGTGATCGCGATCTATTGCGACTTGTTGAGCGAAGACCCTGCGATGGATGGGGAAACACGCAAGCGCCTGCAGATCATCCGCGCGTCAGCGCGATCGATCGCCGAAGAGGTCAGCCGGCACGAATGCGAGCCGGAACACACTGTTTCGGCGCTCCCGGTTGCCGGGCCGCAGTTGCCGTCCTGAAGGCGGGCGAATCCGCTTCGCGCGCGCAGGGAAAGCCGCGCATGGGATGGTGCGAACGAGCCTAAACCAGGGCGCGGCCGCCATCGACCACGATCACTTGTCCCGTCACGAAATCAGCGCTCGCGAGATAGGCCACCGCCCCTGCAATGTCGTCCCCCGTGCCCGTGCGATGGAGCGGCGTGCGACGGATGTAGTCCTCATCCGGCGCTTCTCCGGGAAACTGAATTGTTCCCGGGGCCACGCTGTTCACCAGAATTTCGGGGGCGAGGGCGCGCGCCAGACACCGCGTCAGCATGATACTTCCGGCCTTCGACACGCAATAGTGCGTAAAAGCGGGCCAGGGCAGAAATCCGCCGAGCGATGAAATGTTGATGATGCGGCCTTGGCCCTGGCGCTTCATGATGGGGGCGGCGGCCTGCGCGCACAAAAACTGCGATTTCAGGTTTGCGTTGAGGATGCGGTCCCACTGTTCTTCGGTCAGCTCTTCGAATTTCGCGGCAAAGAACATACCGGCATTGTTGACGAGAATGTCGAGGCGGCCGAATCGGGCTTCCGCGGCCGCAAACAGGCGTTGAACGTCCGCGCGGCGCGCCACGTCTCCCTGAACCGCGATGGCGCGGCGGCCCATCGCTTCGATTTCGCTCACCAGAGACTCAGCTTCGGACTGCGATGAAAGGTAGTTGACCACAACGTCCGCGCCTTCGGCGGCCAGCCTCAGGGCGATACTGCGCCCGATGCGCTTGGCGGCACCGGTTACCACGGCAACCTGGCCGGCGAGAGGTGGCGGGGTCATAGGGCATTCTCCATTCGAGAAGCACACGGTAGCACGAGCGCCGCAGGAGTCAATCGCCGACCAAATCCGGCCGGCTGTCGGCTGGAGAACCACCTCCGGGCGGGCGAAGTCCACCCGTGGGCGTGGTAGACTGGCGCTTTCCCATGCTGCTGCTGATCGACAACTACGATTCGTTCACCTACAACCTCGCGCAGTATCTCGGCCAGATGGGGGAGAGGCTCGAGGTGCACCGCAACGACAAGATTTCCCTGGATGAAATCGAGGAACTCGGGCCCGAGCGCATCGTGATCTCGCCCGGCCCGTGCAAGCCGAAGGAAGCGGGCATCAGCGAAGCTCTGATCCAACGCTTTGCGGGGAAGATTCCGATTCTCGGGGTTTGCCTCGGGCATCAAGCCATTGGCGAGGCGTTCGGGGGGCGGGTGGTGCGCGCGGGGAAAATCATGCACGGAAAGACGAGCGAGATTCGTCACGACGGGAAAACGATTTTCAGCGGGCTGCCTCAGAATTTCGCAGCGACCCGTTATCATTCGCTGATCGTCGAACGCAAATCGCTTCCGCGCGAGCTGGAGATTTCGGCGGAAACGGCGGACGGAACGATCATGGGCCTGCGTCACCGCAAAATGAAAGTGGAAGGCGTGCAGTTCCATCCCGAATCGGTGCTGACCGAACCGGGTTTCCGCCTGCTGGAAAACTTCCTCGCACTGTAGGAATTCGAGCCGGCCGATACGAAGAGGTGCACGGAGCGTGAGCGGACTCGGCAGATTCGCGTTCTCCTGCTTGGTGTGTGTCTTCTGCTGCGCGGCGTCGAATGCGCAGCAGAACAAGAGAACACGCGCTCGTACCTATCTTGGATTTGACGCGAATGATTATCCGGGCGACGCCATGCTGCCGCGATTGCGCCAGACGTTCGCGTTTGCAGGGTACTGGCTGAATCATCCGCCCTACACACCGTCCGGCGCGCGCGATACGTGGCTCGGCCATCGTGCCGCTCTGGCCAAAGCAGGTTTCGGTTTTCTCGTGCTTTTCAATGGCCGCTTCGACAAAGAGTTGAGAGCGGCTGCCGATCCGCGCGTGCTTGGCGCAAACGACGCTCGCGACGCCGCGAACACCGCGCGGCGCGAAGGCTTTTCGCCTGGGACCGTAATTTTCCTCGATCAGGAAGAGGGCGGCGGCATGGACGCCGGGCAGATGGCCTATCTGCTGGCCTGGTTCGACGGCGTCGTCGCGCAAGGTTTCCGCGC
>JBJKQB010000152.1:0-5128 GCA_046705825.1 Candidatus Acidiferrales bacterium | reverse complement strand
GTTCCTTCGTTCCTTGTTCCGGGGCGCCGAAGACTTCCCTTTCACCACTTGCCCAAACCAATCAAAACAACCGGGTAAGTATAGGGAAAACAGTAGTTGCTGTCAACTCGATTCGGCTGTGGAAAACCGCGTCTCGGGCGCTGGTCCGAGGGGTTCTCACTTTGGGTGGGGCGATCGCGGGCGGTTCGGCCGGCTGCAGTACTGGTCCTCGCTGGAGCTTGTTTCCTTCGAAACAGAGCACAGGTGTTGGCGAAACTCTTGGGATCGGCGCGCAAGGCGCGTCTTGCAGGACATGCGCCCATATCATTGATTCTACACGGGTTGTTTAGTTCAAAGAGGGGCGGGAGGCCCGCTTTCCCGATTTGCAACGCGGTGCCGAGTGCGGAAGGTCCAGAGCCCACCTCTGGCGGAAGCTTTCGGCTTTGGTCAACAGGCGGCAAGCTGGAGCTTTCCGGACTGGCGCAAGTCGCCTACACTGCGTGCGGAAAGTTTTCAACAGGGAGCAGGAATGCTTTTTCGCAGGGCCGCGCTGGCGTCCGGGCTGGTCCAACTTTTTGTACTGATCTGCGCACTTGCTTATCAGGTGAATGGGGCGGGGCACGCGCAAGAACGCAACGCGCAAGAGCAACAATCGGCCGCAAGAAGCGCGGAAGGCGTTGCGGATGCGAACGAGCCGTACATTTTCGAGCGGCATTCTTTAGCGGTGCGTTTTGAGAATGATGGAAGCGGGCAGCGCGAGCTCTCCGTGCGTGTGCGCATTCAGAACGAGCAGGGCGCGCAGCAGTTTCGCGAGCTCGCTTTCGGCTACATCTCTCCCAACGAACAGGTGACCGTGCGGTCCGTGAAGGTGCGGAAGCGCGACGGCTCGTTGATCGACGTCCTGGCATCTCCGAAATCAATCAAGGACGGATTATCGGCAACGGCGCGAGAGTACCCGGCTTACGCGAAGCTAAAAGAGGTGAGCGTTGCGATCCCTTCGCTGCAAACGGGCGACACGCTGGAGTACGACGTCGTCACGCGCGTGGTCCAGCCGTTCGCGCCCGGGGAATTCTGGTTTCAATACGATTTTCCGCGGGACGCGATCGTTCTGGACGACCAATTGGAGTTGAACTTGCCAGAGGGGCGGGCGTTTAGCATCACAGCGCCGGGATTCGCGCGGATTGAGAGCGGCACGAGACGTACGGTTCCGGCGAAGCGAGCCAGCTCGGGATTTGCGTTCACGCGGACGGAGGAGGGCGGGCGCACGATCTTGCGGTGGAAGCGCGCGAATCTGAAAATTACCGGCGATCAGGAGCAATCTCCGCTGGCCGCGGCCGAACGCCCGCCGGACGTGCAGCTCACCTCGTTCAAAGACTGGGCGGGGGTGGCGCGATGGTACGCGCAGTTCGAGCACGCCAGCCCGCAAGCAAGCCCGCAGGTCAAGTCGAAGGCGGAAGAACTCATTCGGGGCGCGATGAGCGACGCGGAAAAGGCTCGGGCGCTTTGCGCGTACGTGTCCCAGCAGATCCGGAACGTGGATTTGCCGGCCCTTTTCGGGCGCTTGCCGGCGCGGACGCCAGAAAGCGTTTTGGCCAGCGGGTACGGCGATCCCGAAGAAAAGACCGAGCTGCTGGCGGCAATGCTCGAAAGGACGGGAATGCGCGCCGACATCGTCTTGATTTCATACCGGCACAAGCTGGAGCGCGACTTCCCTTCCCCGGCGCAATTCGGCCAAGTGCTCGCGGTTGTGCATGACAGCAACGAGACGGCATGGATCGATCCCAGCGCGCAACTGGCGCCGTTCGGTTTCCTGCCGGCGCCGCTGCGAGGTCAGTCCGCGCTGCTGCTTGGCGCGAATGGAAGCGCCGAGGTCGTGAAGACGCCCGCCGATCCGCCGTTTCCATCCACGCAGAACGTCGAAATCGAGGCACAAGTCAGCGAACTCGGGAAGCTGAGCGGCACGGCCCGCTATTCGTTGCGCGGCGACACTGAGTATGTGCTGCGCACCGCCTTCCATCGCGCGCCGCGAGCGCAATGGAATCAGCTCGCGCAAACCATCCTCACGCTCGATGGCTTGCGCGGCGAAGCCACCAGCGTGACGACCAGCGATCCGTTGGACACGGAAAAAGCGTTCCAGTTGACCATCGCGTTCTCCGATCCCAGCGCGTTCGAGTGGCCCATGGAACGGACCAGAATTGCGGTGCCGCTGCTGAACATCGCGTTGCCCGATCCTCCCGCGAAGCGTGGCGAAGCGGTGAAGCTGGGCACGCCGCTCGACATCGTGGTGCACCTGCGGCTGCGCTTTCCTGCGGGATTCAGGGTCAGCGCTCCCGTGGGGACGGCGGTGGCGCGCGACTATGCGGAGTTCAAGTCCAGCTACCGTTTCGAGAACGGCGAGCTGCTTGCCGAGCGCGCACTGAAGTTCAAGCTGCGCGAACTGCCGGCCTCGCAAATTCAGGACTATCTGGCATTCGCGCACGCCGTCCAGGCGGATGAAGCGCAACCGCTGGACGTGGAAAATCCCGCGGGGGCCAAAGTCGAAATACCATCGAATGCCGGCGCGGACGATCTGCTTGACGCCGGAACTGCGGCGCTAAAATCCGGCAACACGCGCGGCGCCATCCTTCTGCTGCAGCGCGCCACGGAACTTCAGCCGGAGCACAAGAGCGCTTGGAATGAACTGGGGCTCGCTTACCTGCAGGCGCGCAGGTTCAGCGACGCCGCGGCCGCGTTTCAGAAGCAGGCGCAGGTGAATCCATCGGATACGCGCGCGCACGATTATCTGGGCGTCGCGCTCGAAGACCTGCATCGCGATGACGACGCGGCAAACGCGTTTCGCAAGCAGACCGAGTTGCAGCCGCTCGATCCCATCGCACACGCGCAACTCGGAAACATTCTGCTAAAACAGCAGAGATATTCGGAGGCGATTCCCGAGCTGGAGAAAGCCGCCATCCTGTCGCCGGGAAACGCGGAATTGCAGATTCTTCTCGGGCGGGCGAATTTGAATCTCGGCGACAAGGACAAAGCGCTCGCGTCGTTCCAGAAGGCGGTGCAACTTTCACCGATGGCGCAAACCAAGAACGCCGTGGCCTACAGCCTGGCCGAACAAGGGACCGACCTCGATCTCGCGCAGCAATACGCGGAATCTGCGATTCGCAGCACAGCGGCCGATCTTGACAAGGCGGACCTCGCGCATGCGGGCGCCGCGTATCTGACGGAAACGAGCAATCTCGGCGCTTATTGGGACACCCTGGGACGGATCTACTTCCGCAAGGGCGATGTGGTGCGAGCGAAACCATACCTTCGAGCGGCATGGCAGCTGACGCAAAGCGGCGAGACGGGAGATCATCTGGCGCAGCTCTATCAAAAATTGGGCGACAAACAGCGCGCGATCGAGCAGTGCGCGCTGGCTCTGGCCAGCACGCGCCCGGTTCCCGACACGCGTGCGCGGCTGATGCTGTTGCTGGGAGGGAATGCGCAGATCGATGAGCTGGTGCGCAAAGCTCGCCCGGAATTGGAGAGGATGCGGACGTACACGGTGAAGCTGCCGGTCAGGAAGAAGGCGTCCGCGGAATTCCTGATCGCGCTGTCGCCGGGCGGGCAAGCAGGCCTTTCGGCGCGGGTCAATGCGGTGCGGTTCGCCGGCGGCGATGAGTCCTTGCGGCAATTCGCGAATGAACTGAAGTCGATCGATTACCGCGAGGAGCTGCCTGACGCCACGCCGTTAAAGGTGGTCCGCCGCGGAACGCTCACCTGCGCGCCGGCGGAGGACATCTGCAAATTCACGCTGGCGCCCGCAGAAAGCGCCGCGGCAAAAACCGGGGCGCGATGATCGATTTCGGGGACGGCTTTCGATCGCGGCTCTGCGCGGCCTGAAACAGCAGGCCGGACTATTTGATTTCGAGGACTTCCTTCTCTTTTGCCGCGGAGAGGTCTTCGATCTTCTTCGTTTCGGAGTGGGTGAGCTTTTCCAGTTCTTCGAGCGAGCGCTTCTTCTCGTCCTCGCTGATCTTCTTGTCCTTCTCGAGCTTCTCGACCGCTTCTTTCACATCGCGACGAATGTTGCGCACCGCGGTGCGGTGATTTTCGAGGACGCGGTGGACGTGCTTCACCAGCTCCTTGCGGCGCTCTTCCGTGAGGGATGGGATGGGCACGCGAATCACCTTGCCGTCATTGGCGGGATTCAAGCCCAGGTCGGAGGTGCGGATGGCTTTGTCGATCAGCGGAACGGCGCCGGGATCCCAGGGCGAAATGACGATCAACTGCGGATCGGGCACATTCATGGTGCCCAGCTGATTGATGGGCATGGGGGTGCCGTGATAATCCACGCGGACCTGATCGAGAAGCGCGACGTTCGCGCGTCCGGTGCGCACGCCGGCCAAATCGCGGCGGAAATCCTCGACCGCTTTCTCCATGCGCAGCTTGGCCTGCGCCATGGCGTCTTTGCTGGTGGCTATGGTGGTCATGCGATCGCCTCCGAAAAAAGAATTTCAGGCTGCGGTAACGATGGAGCCCACCCGCTCGCCCGTCACCACGCGCTTGAGATTGCCGGCTACGTTCATATTGAACACGATGATGGGCATCTTGTTGTCCATGCACAGGGAAATGGCGGTCGAATCCATCACCGAAAGGCCTTTTTGCAGGACATCGAGGTAAGAGATGCGGTCCAGGAACTTCGCGTCCTTGACCTTTTCGGGATCGGCATCGTAGACGCCATCGACGCGCGTCGCCTTCAGGATCACCTGCGCCTTGATTTCCATGGCGCGCAGGGCGGCGGCCGTATCGGTCGAAAAATAAGGATTGCCGGTTCCCGCGGCGAAAATCACCACGCGCTCCTTCTCCAGATGGCGGGTGGCGCGGCGGCGAATGAAGGGCTCGGCCACTTCGTGCATCTCGATGGCGCTCATCAAGCGCGTGTGGCACCCGAGCTTTTCGAGCGCGTCCTGCAGGGCAAGGCCGTTGATCACAGTGGCGAGCATGCCCATGTAATCGCCAGTGGCGCGGTCGATGGAAAGCTGCTTCTGGCGCGTGCCGCGAAAGATGTTTCCGCCGCCGACCATGATGGAGACCTGCACGCCCAGCTGGTGGATTTCGTTGATATCGGAAGCGAGCGACTGAATGGTTTCGGCGTGAATGCCGAACTCTTCCG
>JBJKQB010000151.1:0-3842 GCA_046705825.1 Candidatus Acidiferrales bacterium | reverse complement strand
CTGACATCGCGGCGCGCCGCCGAGCTGATACAGCAACTGGCCGGCGGGGAGATACTCGCGGGAGTCGTGGACGTCTATCCGCGGCGCGAATCGCCGCGGCACATCGAGTTCGCGCGCAAGGAACTGCTGCGCATCATGGGCGCGGATGTGCCGGACCGCGACATCGAGGAAATCCTTGGGGCGCTGGGATTCCAGCCGGTGCGTGTGGACGCCAATCGCGGGAGCTATGGCTCGCTGGCGGCGCGCTGGGATTGCACGCAGCCGTCGTGGCGGCGCTGGGACGTCACGCGCGGGATCGATCTGATCGAAGAAGTCGCGCGGCACTACGGCTACGACAAGTTTCCGCCGCGCCTGCCTCCGGCCAAGCAGCCGGCGCAGCGCTTGCCTCATGCGGAAGCGCGCGAGCGGCTGCGCGAACGCCTGGTCGCGCTGGGCTACCAGGAAATTCTGGAAATACCGCTGGTCGATGCGCGGCGCGACGCGCTGTTTCGGCGGGAAAATGTGACGCCGGCGGCGATCGCCAATCCGCTGGCCGAGGACGCTTCCATGATGCGCTCGAGCGGAACGGTCAGCATGGTCAGCGCCATCGAATGGAACCTGAATCACGGGCAGCGTAATCTGCGGCTGTTCGAGATGGGCAAAGCGTATGAGGTGCGCGACGGCAAGCCGGTCGAGACGCCCGTGCTCACACTGGGCGCAACGGGGCAAGCGCAGGAAAAATCAATTCACGCGGACGCGCGCGAATTTTCCTTCGCCGACCTGAAAGGCAATCTCGATCAGGTCGGCGGACTCGCGGGAGGCTTTGCCTGGCAAGCGGGCGGGCCCGATTGGTTGACATCAACGCACGCCGCACGAATCTCAGCGGCGCACCACAACGGCCGGCGAGAGGCGGGTGAGGCCATCGGTATTGCGGGGCAGCTCGCGAGAGGGATCGCAGATCAACTGAAGCTGCGCCAGGATGTATTCCTCGCGGAATTGCAGCTCGAGCCGCTGCTCGCAGCCATCGAATCGGCGCGCGCCGCGCTGCATTACGCGCCGCTGCCGCGCTTTCCCGCAGTCGAACGCGATTTTTCGCTCGTCCTCAACGACGGCGTCCTCTTCACGCAAGTGGCAGGAACCATTCGCGCGCTGAACATTGCGGAACTGCAATCGATCGAGCCGGCGGACCTGTTCCGCGGAGGACAGGTTCCCGCCGGAAAATTCTCGCTGATGATTCGAGTCACGTTCCAGAGCGCGGAAGCCACGCTGACCGACGCGCAGCTCTCGTCGTTCTCCGCGCGCATCGTGGAAGCGCTGGAGAAGGAACTCGGCGCCGCCCTGCGCGCCTCCTGATGAATTCTTGACCGCTTCGCAGGCCCTGGGACACAATGAACGCGCCACGGGAGCGCGACCATGAAAATCGAGATTTACGATCAGCTGTACAACGTCAACTCGGGCCAGAGCGACGAATATTTGCGCCAGCTGGCGGCTTACGTTGACGGCAAGATGCACGACATTGCGGACGCCACGCACATTGCCGATTCGCTGAAAGTGGCCGTGCTGGCCGCGCTGAACATTGCCGACGAGTTGTTCACCCTACGCGAGCGGCAGCAGCAGATCGAAGGCCCCTTGCGCAAACGCGTGGAAAAGTGCGTGGGGATGGTGGAGAAGGCCATCGAGCGCTCGAACTAGGGTGAGGTGCCGTTTAGGCCCGGCGGGACGGGGTAACCGCTTTTCTGTTTCGCGCATCTAGTGTACATTCAGGTAGTTTCATTCGACTTTTGCCAGCTCGGTGCCCCGTCAAAAGCCAATTCGGTTCGCTTTAGTGGCGCTGGCCATCCTGGCGCTGATGTTCGCCACCACCGCCGGAGCCGTGTGGCACACGCATGTCCACACGTCCGAAGCGAACTGCCCGATCTGCCACCTGAATCACTCGCCCATCGACAGCGCGCTTGCCGCCGAGCCGGTGCTTCCGCGCTTCGCTCCTGTGGGGCTGCAGCCTGAACCGCAAGCAGCGCCCATCGCACAGAGTCCCGTAATCGTGCGAGTGCCTGCCCGCGCGCCTCCCGCCGCGTGAACCCTCGTGCTGTCTCGCCTGTCGCTCTGCGATGGGCTCGATCCCATTTGCAATTCCATTCGCCGATTCGAAGGTGCAAACGCTTATGCCTGTACAACGTCTCGGACGTGCCTGTTGGGCCGCGGCCCTCTCGCTGGGCGCTCTCGCGCTGGCGCGCCCCGCGGCCGCGCAAACGCAAGCTCCCGCGATCATCTCGCTCGATCAAGCCATTCAACTGGCGCTGCAGCACAATCATGCCCTGCAAGCCGCGCGAACCACGATCCAACAGAGCCAAGCGGAGGAGATCACCGCGAATTTGCGGCCGAACCCGGTGCTGCTGGGCGACGCGCTGTTCATTCCGTTCTTCCAGCCAAGCGATTTCAATTCGAACTTCATGAGTAATTCCGCGGAATTCGATCTGGGAGTCAGCTACCTGTTCGAGCGCGGCAAAAAACGCCAGCACCGCCTGCAAGCTGCCCGGGATGTGACCGCCGAAACGCGCTCGCTGGTGGCCGACAACGAACGCACGCTGACCTATCAGACCGCCGCGCAATTCATCACCGTGCAGCTGGCCGAATCGACGCTGCAGTTGGCGCAGCAAGACCTGGCCAGCTTCCAGAACACGGTCAACATCAGCCAGGAACGATACAAAGCGGGCGACATCAGCGAAGACGACTACCTGAAAATCAAGCTGCAGCTGCTGCAGTTCCAGACGGATGTATCGCAAGCGCAAGTCGCGCGCGCGCAGGGCCTATCGGATCTGCGGCAGCTGCTCGGCTACGAATCCGTTCCCGCGAATTACGACATCGCGGGCAGCTTTCAGTACCAGCCGGTGAAGCTGAACCTGCTGGACCTGGAGGCCCAGGCGCTGAAGTTGCGCCCCGATTTGCGCGCCGCGCGGCAGGGCGTGACGGCGGCGAACAGCGCCTACCAGCTGCAGAAAGCGGACGGCAAACGCGACTTTACCGGGCAAATCAACTACACGCACGTCAGCCAGGCGAACACCGCGTCGCTGTTCGGCAGCATTCAGATTCCGCTGTTCGATCGCAACCAGGGGGAAATCGCGCGGGCGCGCTACGGCGTCACGCAGGCGCAGCAGCTGGAAGAAGCGGCGCAGAACCAGACGCTGACCGACGTGCGCGACGCCTACGAGGCGGTACAGACCCAGGATCAGATTTTGAAATTATTCAGCTCCGGCTATCTGAACGAGGCCAAGCAAGACCGCGACATCAGCGAGTACGCCTACCATCGCGGCGCGGCCAGCCTGCTCGATTTTCTGGACGCGGAGCGCAGCTACCGCGCCACGGAACTCGAGTATCGCCAGGCGCTCGCTTCTTATCTGCTGGCTCTCGAGCAGCTTCGCGAAGCGGTGGGAACCAGGAGCTTGCCATGAACATTCCACGCACACGTACCCTGTCCTGCGCTTTGAGCGCCTTTGCCGTGGCCGCCGTGGCGGCGCTGGCGGGCTGCTCCGGCAACGGCACCGGCATGACCTCCTTCTCCGCCAAAGGTTCGCGCGCGGAAACTGCGCAGCTGTTCCGCATACCGGCCGAGCAGATGTCGCACATACAAATCGTCACCATCGAGCCGCAGAAGCTGACCCGCACGCTGCGCCTGACGGGTTCGGTGGCTTTCAACGCCTTCCAGACCACGCCGGTGATCACGCAGGTTGGCGGGCCCGTGAGCCGCATTCTCGTGGTTCCGGGCGAATTCGTGCGCGCGGGCCAGCCGCTGCTGGAGGTGAGCAGCCCCGATTATTCCCAGTTGCTGGCCACCTACTTGAAAGCGAAGAACACGCTGCGCGTGG
>JBJKQB010000150.1:0-13101 GCA_046705825.1 Candidatus Acidiferrales bacterium | reverse complement strand
AGAGGTCTGGTATCGTCCATGGCGCGCTTTGCGGATAGCGGCTTGCGATGGGAATGCGCCTTTCTTGTCGCCGAGAGTCCGGCGCGATTCCCGTGCTGCTCCGTTAAGGCTACGATTTATCAGCGCAACGGGCGATAGGCATGGAGGTTCCGCGTGCCCTCTGAGTAATACTGATCTACGCGTCAACTTGTAAAGGAACTCCGGTATTGACTCAGGAGAGGCGGGGGAGTGCCCGCTGCAGGGGATCTCGCGTAACGTGCTGCTCGCGCGCGGGTTACGTTTCACGCGGCGGCCATGCGGCGGAAGACCGGCGGCGAATTCCGGGCGAAAGGAAAGTTTGAAGCAGCCGCCCGCTAGAACTGCTGCACGACGAGGAATTGCTCGTAGTGCCCGTCGGAAGTGAGATACACGGTCACGCCCAGGGTTTTCTTTTCAAACTTTGCCTGGTACAGGCGGAAGGTCATGCCGCCACGCAGCGATTGGCGCTCGCGCGTGACGCTCTCCAGCCGCCCGAGGGGCGCGAGCGAGGCCTGGATGTCGTGCAGCGCCACACCCGTGAAATAGAAATTATCATTGCTGGTCAGCAGCGAACGATCGATGCGGCCCTGCTGCAGCCCTTCGAGAATCCCGCTGACCTGCGCGATTTCCTCGGGTGACGCGGCTCCGCCCTGCGTGCGGTAATCGGGCTCGAGGATCCATCGGGAAATTTCGTTTCCGACCGGGCCGATCAGGTCAATGGCATCCTGATTCGAAAGCACCACGACGGCGGCGTCGCGCGTGGGGAAGACGCGGTTCAAGGCGAGGAATCCGGAAACTTCGCCCGAGTGGCTGATCATAGGGATGCGGTTATCGAAACTGCCAACGTCGAGCCCCAGCGCGTAGTGCGTGCGGTCGCCGTCGGGCAGGCGCACCTCGCGGGTGAATTCGTCGTAGGAGTGACCGCTCAGGATTTGCCTGTGCAGGAAAGCGATGTCCCACTTGGCGAGGTCCGTTGGCGTCATGCACAGTTCGCCCGCGCCGGAAAACCAGCCCCGGCCTTCGCGTATAGCCGGGCGCGACGGGCCAAGCGCGTAGCGCGTGTAGGCCACCGCGTCATCCGGCGTTTTGTCGGTGCCGCAATCGCCGGCGCTGGTCATCCCGAGGGGCTGAAAGATTTTTGCGTCAAGAAATTTCACCAGATCTTCGCCGGAGACCTTCTCGAAGATTTGTCCGGCAAGCACGTAATTCGTGTTGCTGTATTGCCATTTGGTGCCGGGGGCGAAATTCAGCGGCATCTTGGCCCACTTGTCGAGAATGGCCTGCGGCGTGGTCGGCTTGGTCTGCTCCGGAATCGTATAGTCCTGCGGGGCGTAATCCTCATAACCGGAGGTGTGCGAAAGCAGTTCGCGAATCGTGATTTCGTTCGCGCTGGTTAGCTCCGGGAAATATTTGGAGACTTTGTCATCGAGTGAGAGTTTCCCTTGTTCCGCGAGCAGGAGAATCGCGGCGGTGGTGAACTGCTTGCTGATTGAGCCGATGGCGTAGCGCGTTTGCGCATCGGCGGCGTGATTCGGATCGAGAGATGCTTTGCCAAACGCTTTGGCATACACCAGCTTCCCCTGCTCGACGATCGCGACGGAGACACTGGGCACGCCGCTGTCCGCAAGCATTTTCTCGATCTTGGCTTCTTCGGCGGAGCCAAGCACCGGCGCGGAGGTTTGCGCGCTGAGTCGTGCCGCGAACGCCAGCGGGAGCAGCAGCGCCGGCGCCAGGATGAACAATCGAATGCGCACGCGGTTCTTCTTCATCTTTCCTCTCGCCCTTTCACCTTGCTCGTTGAAGCAGCGCGAGTCTACGCGAAGGCGTGTGCCGCCGCAATCGCCGCGTTGAGTCCAGCGAACGCCGTTGCTGCTGGTTGCGGCAATCCGGCAATCAGTTAGCCGCGTGCCGAACGGAACTCGCCTCCCGGCGCTGGCTGAACAAGGAAAGCGGAATCGCATTTGCCATCCGTGCGTAGCCGGCAGGGGAGGGGTGCAGGTGATCGCCCGAATCGACGCTCGCGGCGAGGCGGTCGGGATGCGCCGGATCGCGTGTGATCCGATCGAAATCGATGACCGCATCGAAGTGGCCCGGCGCCCGAATCCATTGATTGATGGCCTGCCGGTCGGCCTCGGTGTTCGGGCCGGGATGATAGAACTGCGAGCCGGCGAAGGGCATGATGGTCCCGCCAATCACTTCGATTCCGTGCGCGTGCGCGCGCGTGACGATCTGCTGGTAGGCGGCCTCGATCTGATGAACCATCGCAGCGTGTTCGGCTGGGGGAACGTCACCTTCGCGCGTCAACATGCCGAGATCGTTCACTCCTTCGAGGACGATCAGATAGCGGACGCCGGCCGGTGCGAGCACGTCGGCATCGAGGCGCGCCAGAGCATTTGGCCCCAGCCCGTTGAGCAGCAGCCGGTTTCCCCCCGTGCCCAGATTGAGGACGCTGAGGTTTTGCGTCGGCGGCGAGGCTTGCAGGCGTTGCGCCAGCACATCGGGCCAGCGGTCGTTTCCATTTGTGGTGGAGGCGTGCCCGTCGGTGATGGAATCGCCCAGCGTCACAATGGCTGCCGCATTTTCAGGCGCAGCGACATCAACCGCCGAAATGAAAAACCAGTGCTCGACGGTCTTTGCGCCGGGCAGGTCGGCTGCTGAAACATGGTTGCCGTGGACCAAATACGAGGTGGCCCGCGAACCGGGGTGGCTGGTTTGTCTTGCGGGAGGCGTTTGGATGTACATCGTGATGGCCAAATTCGAAAGCGGCGCCGCAGAGAACGCAACCGGGTCCGAGATGCAATCGGCGCCGGCGGGCACGGTCACCTCCGAGCTGCCAAAAAAAGTGATCGCTTTGTCCGTTCCCGGGATGATTCTCGCCGATGCGGGAGACACCGGCTCGGCGATGTGCACGGCCGTGAAAACGAGCGGCGCGACGCCAAAACGGTTCGACAGCTGCACGTGCAGCTCCGTCCCGCCAATGGACAAATGGACGATCTGGCGCAGCGTGGCGTCTCGAAGATCATCGGGTGAGAGCGCATTGTTCGGTTCGGGGATCTGCTGGGAGGAGGCCCAGGAACCCACCCAGTGCGTTTGCGCGCGCGCGATCGCAGGCGTCCAGACGAACAGCAGCGCGAACGCAAGCGAGAGAGCAATCGATTTCTTTCTGTCTATCGTGTTCATGATGGCGGCAGCATAGTACTCGGGGACGGGGCAGTTGGGGGATACAAAAAATGACAAGAGGCTTCGCTTCGCCCTGAATCGCTGAAAGCGGCTCTTGAATTTGAGCGCGTTTGGAAGTAGACACTCGATCGTGCCGATCAATCTCCGCTTCAGCTCGACAGCTGCTGCGATTTTGCTGTGCGCTGGTCTTGCTGCCGGCGTGCGCAATTCCGCTTCGAAACCGCAGGGCGCGTTTGCTACGGGGCATTACCCCAACCTGTTCGCGGAACTTGGCCATTCCGACGCTGAAACCAATGCAAAGATCAGCGCGGCGTACGAGCAGCTGTTTCACGGCGACCCTCAGAGTCAGTCCGTGGTTTTCTTCGCCGGGAAGAATGCGAACGGCCCGCTCGCTTATCTCATGGACTGGAATCATCACGACGTGCGCACGGAAGGCATGTCATACGGAATGATGATTGCGGTGCAGCTCGATCGTAAGCGCGACTTTGACGCGTTCTGGAACTGGGCCAAGACGTACATGTACATCTCCGATCCAAAGCATCCCTCGCGCGGGTATTTTTCCTGGTCGTGCAAACCGGATGGCACTCCCAACTCCGAGACGCCTGCACCGGATGGCGAAGAATACTTCATTATGGCGCTGTACTTTGCCGCGCATCGCTGGGGCAACGGCACTGGGATTTACAACTATCAGGCGCAGGCGGACCAGCTTCTCACCACCATGCGGCACCATCCAGTGGTGAGCGGGCCGACGCGCTATGGGCCGCGCACGGTGGGCCCGGAAGTTGACGAACAATGGAAGATGATTCGCTTCGTTCCTCTGCTAAAGCTGGGAAGTTTCACTGATCCCTCCTATCACCTGCCCGCGTTCTACGAGTTGTGGGCGCGCTGGGGGCCGCGTGCGGATCGCGCCTTTTGGGCCCAGGCTGCCGCAGCGAGCCGCGCATTTTTTCCGCGAGCCGCGAATTCCGCGACGGGCCTGACTCCGGTTTACGCCAATTTCGACGGGACGCCGCACGCGACTCGTTTCCCGCAATCGACGATTTTCGGCTACGATTCCTGGCGCACGGCCAGCAACTGGTCGGTTGATTGGTCCTGGTGGCACAAGGCGCCGGTAGAGCAGAGACTCAGCAATCGCATCCAGGGTTTCTTTTTCCGCCAGGGGATTTCCAACTACGGGGGCGTGTACACGCTCGACGGCAAAATGATCGACGGTCACCACGCAACCGGGCTGGTCGCCACCAATGCTGCGGCGAGCCTTGCGGCGACGGATGCGCGCGCCAAAAATTTTGTGCGCGCGCTTTGGGACGCGCCCGTCCCGTCGGGCCGGCAGCGTTATTACGACGGCATGCTGTACTTACTGAATCTCCTGCATTGCAGCGGGCGATTTCGTATCTGGAAGTAGCGCGAGCGTGCAGACAGGAATCAAGCCACTGATGACATTGGTGCAATTCTTTGCTGGGGCGAAGGAGGCGCGATCCACAGGTTTTTCGTACAATAAGAGGCTGCCCAGAGGCGACTGATGCGAACGAAGCAGCGAGTGAGCAAAAACGGCAAGTCGTGCGCGGTTCCGTGCGGTCCGACGCTGGTTCGCGGGCGCGCCGCCGAGTACGCAGGTTGGTTCAAAGCGCTTGCTGATCCCACGCGCATCCGCATCCTGAATCTTCTGGCTGCGAATCGTGAGCCGGTCTGCGTCTGCCACATCGTCGAGCATTTTCGCCTGGGACAGCCTACGATTTCCCATCACCTGAAGATCCTGCGCGACGCCCGCTTCGTGTTTGCCGAGCGGCATGGGACCTTCATGTACTACCGCGTGAATCGCAAGTGCCTCGCCGAGTTTCCCGGCGCCGCGCGCCGAATCATGAACGTGTGATCCGAGATCGCGATGCCCGTGAAATAGTTCTTGCATTATGCATCGATAATCGTCAATATTCGATGCAGGGGGCGAGGACCCACGCCGGGAGACGGCGCGATCAGAATGGAGAGGAGACATGGATACGGCCGGTCTGAAGGAAACAGTAAAGAACAAATACGGAGAGGCCGCGCGGCGCGCCAGGGAAGGGAAGACAGGCGGCTGCCACTCAGGGCCGAGCGTCTCGAGCTGCTGCGACCCCATCGTGTCCAACCTCTACGCGCCGAGTGAGATTGAGGGCTTGCCGGAAGCGGCCAAGGCCGCGTCGCTGGGCTGCGGTAATCCCACAGCGTTGGCCCAGCTCAAACCCGGCGAGCACGTTCTCGATCTGGGCTCCGGCGGCGGGATTGATGTGCTGCTCTCCGCACGCCGCGTCGGGCCGGCTGGAAAAGCCTACGGCCTCGATATGACGGACGAAATGCTGGCCCTCGCGCGTGAGAATCAGCGCAAATCGGGGCTGACGAATGTCGAGTTTCTGAAAGGGGAGATCGAGAGCATCCCGCTGCCGGAAAATTCGGTCGATGTGATCCTGTCGAATTGCGTGATCAATCTGTCGGCCGACAAAGACCGCGTATTTCGCGAAGCGCTGCGCGTTCTTCGCCCCGGCGGCCGACTGGCGGTCTCGGATGTGGTCGTGCGCGGAGAGGTCCCCGCCGAAATTCGCAAGAGCGTCGAACTGTGGATCGGCTGCGTTGCGGGTGCGCTCGATGAAGCCGACTACCGAGCCAAGCTGGCGGACGCGGGTTTCGAGCAGATCGAGATCGAGCCCACGCGCGTTTATTCAGTGGAGGAGGCGCGTCAATTCCTGGCGGGAACGGGAATTGATGTCGACGCGCTCGCTCCGCACGTGGAAGGCAAGTTCGCCAGCGCCTTCATTCGCGCGAAGAAACCCGCGAGCCCGACCGGGCTCGTGTGAGACGTCTGTTGTGGTGCGCTGCGCCGCCGCGTCAAACTCGATCCGGAGACGACTTGAATGCCTGCGCCTTACAATGTGCTCTTTCTCTGCACCGGTAATTCGTCGCGCTCCATCATGGCCGAAGCGATTCTGAACCGCCGGGGAGCGCCGGATTTTGTGGCCTACAGTGCGGGGAGCCACCCCGCGGGCACGGTCAATCCGTATGCGCTGCGCCAGATTGAAGAAGCGGGTTTGCCCACGGCTGGCCTGCGCAGCAAGAGCTGGGACGAATTCGCGGTTCCCGAAGCGCCACCAATGCATTTCGTTTTTACCCTCTGCGACAGCGCCGCCCGCGAGCCTTGTCCCGTTTGGCCGGGCCAGCCCACTACGGCTCACTGGGGCTTGCCCGATCCTGGGTTCGGAGCTCGCACGCGCGAAGAACTCGAGCGCTCGTTTCGTGACGCTTTCGCCACGATCGAGCGCCGTATTGGCTTATTCCTGGCGCTGCCCATCGCTAGCCTCGAGCGTCTCGTTTTGGAGCGCGAGATTCGCCGCATTGGACGCGAATGATGCCGCTCGACGAACAATCATGACGACGCGAAGCGTGGCAACTCCGGTCTGCTCTCCTCTGCCACGCGCGAAGCTTTCCTTCCTCGATCGCTTTCTCACGCTGTGGATATTTCTGGCGATGGGAGTGGGCGTCGGCCTAGGGCACTTTCTTCCGTCCGCCGCGTCGTTCGTACAGCGCTTTCAGGCCGGCACGACAAACATTCCGATCGCGGTTGGCCTGATTCTGATGATGTACCCGCCGCTGGCCAAGGTGCGCTACGACAAGCTAACCGAGGTTTTCCGTAACCGGCGCGTGCTGCTGCTCTCGCTGGTGCAGAACTGGATCATCGGCCCGGTGCTGATGTTTTTGTTGGCCGTGACGTTCTTGCGCGGCGAGCCCGCCTACATGCGCGGCCTGATTCTGATCGGGCTGGCGCGTTGCATCGCCATGGTCATCGTCTGGAACGAGTTGGCGGCGGGCGACACGGACTACGCGGCGGGCCTCGTGGCCTTCAACAGCGTGTTTCAAGTGCTTTTTTACAGCGTGTACGCATGGGTGTTCATCACGGTTCTTCCGCCCGCGCTGGGATTGAAAGGAAGCGTGGTGAATGTCGGAATCGGCGAAATCGCGCAAAGTGTGTTCACCTACCTGGGTGTTCCGTTTCTGGCCGGCATCCTGACGCGCTTCGTTCTGCTGCGCGCCAAAGGTGAGACGTGGTACCGGACTCAATTCATCCCGCGCATCAGCCCGCTGACGCTGGTGGCGCTGCTGTTCACCATTCTGGTGATGTTCAGCCTCAAGGGAGACTGGATCGTTCGCCTGCCTTTTGACGTCGCGCGCATCGCGCTCCCTCTGGCGATCTATTTCGGCGTCATGTTTCTGGTCAGCTTCTGGATGGGCCGCAGAATGGGTGCGGATTACGCGCAGACCGCGACACTTTCCTTCACCGCGGCGAGCAATAATTTCGAGCTCGCGATTGCGGTTGCGGTCGCTGTCTTCGGTCTGAATTCGGGCGAAGCCTTCGCGGGAGTGATCGGTCCGCTGGTCGAAGTTCCGGCCCTGATTAGCCTCGTAAACGTCGCTTTGTGGTTTCGCAAACGCTATTTCGCAGTGCCCGCCCCGGTGGTCGATTCGTTCGAGTAGCCGCTGGTTCGCAGGGTCCCTACTCGCACGCCGCCCCTGAAACGTCCCCAATGCGGTGCCCTGAACGTGCGGCCCCCGCGTAACCTTTTTCCCGGTTTCTCGTTTATCGTATGAGTGCCCGGAATCCGGAGACCCTGTGCCGCCCACAACCAATCAGCCGGACGAGCGGCTTCTCGTCGAAGCGGCGCAACGCGACCCCGCTCGCTTCGCCGAACTGTACGAGCGCAACTTCGAGCGGGTGTACGCCTACGTTTCGCGCCGGCTGAATGACCGCGCCGCAGTCGAAGACGTCACGGCGGAGGTGTTTCACCAGGCGCTCGCGAATCTGGAGCGCTTCGAGTGGCGCGGCACGCCCTTTGTGGCCTGGCTGTTGCGCATCGCCGCCAACGCAGTGGTGGACTATTGGCGCCGCGCATCGCGCGAGCAGCCGCTCCCGGACGCCGCCGGCCCGGAATCATTTCCGGTGAACGCCGAGAACGTCGATCGGGTCGAGCAGCAGGCCTTGTTGTTCCGTCTCGTACGCACCTTGCCGCCCGACCAGCGGCGCGTGATCGAGATGCGTTTTGCCGAGGAAAAATCGATTCGCGAAATTGCGAATGAACTCGGCCGCACGGAAGGGGCGGTCAAGCAGCTGCAATTCCGTGCGATGCAAAGCCTGCGCGCGCAAATGCAGGCGCCAGCAGGGGAAAAGGCGAAGCAGCGTTTGGGTGTAGCCAATGCCTGAGCGAAATCAAGTCGAAGAACTCGACGTCTTGGTCAGCGCCGTTCTGGCCGGACCGCGTGGGGTACTGCCCGGCGATGACGCCCAGGCCGAAGTCGCGAGCCTCGCGCGCGTCGCCGCCGGTCTGCGCGGCCTGCCTCGTGAAGATTTTCAAAAGCAACTGCGAAGTGATTTGGAAAGGAGAACATCGATGAGCAGCAAGCCGTCAGTCGCCGCGAATACGAAGGACGAGCCACAGAGGGCCGGCGCTAACTCTGCCGCGGAGGTGCGTGCAATCGCCTCGCCCAGGTTGACGTTCAAAGATGCCGCCAAGGCCATCGAGTTCTACAAGCAGGCGCTGGGAGCGCGTGAAATTTTCCGCTTCGAAGCGGGCGGCCGCATCGCACACGCCGAAATCGCCATTGGCAACTCGCTCCTCAATATTGCGGAGGAATGGCCGGAGGGCGGGCGGTTCAGCGCCGAGACGCTGGGGAACTCGCCGGTTTGGATGTCGCTGCGCGTCGTTGACGTGGATGCCTTCGCCGAGCGTGCCATCGCCGCTGGAATGAAAGTGAAGAGGCCGATTCAGGATCAATTCTACGGGCACCGCGACGTCCTGCTGGTAGACCCGTTCGGCTACAACTGGGGCGTGTACACGGTGAAGGAAGAGATGTCGGTCGAAGAGATGCATCGGCGCATGGAACGGTTGACGACTGGCCCCGAAGGCGGCCGGCTTTCCGCGGAAGACTCCACGCGGCCTCGCGTCAGCCCCATTCCTCGCGGTTTCCGCACTCTCCAGCCCTATATTGTCGCCGCGAATGGAGAAGCGCTTCTGCAGTTCGCCAAGCAAGCGTTTGACGCGGAGGAAACATTCCGCGCAATCGGCTCGGCGGGCGGAATCCATGCCGAGGTTCGCGTCGGCGACACCATGCTGATGATGGGCGGCGGTATTCCCGGCCGCGCGTTCAGTGGAAGGCCGTATCCGATCGCCCTGCACGTGTATGTGGAAGACACGGATGCGACGTATGCGAAGGCGTTGGCGGCGGGCGGCGTGTCAATCGATGCGCCGCAGGATCACGAATACGGCGAGCGCGGCGCCAGTGTCAAGGATCCCGCCGGAAACTTCTGGTACATCGCGACCAGCAAGGGCGAGAGTCACGTTCCCAAAGGGCTGCACAATGTGAATGTCTACATGCATCCGCTGCGGGCCGAGCCGGTCATCGCGTTCGTCAAGCGTGCCTTCGGCGGAGAGGAGTTGGCCAAGTACGCTTCGCCCGATGGCGTCGTGCATCACGCCGAAATGCGTGTCGGCGATGCGGTGCTCGAGATGGGCGAAGCTCATGGCCCATATCAGCCGATGGAATCGATGTTTTATCTCTACGTGCCCGATGTGGACGCGGTGTATCGCACCGCGGTTGCTGCCGGCGCGAAGTCCATTCAGGAGCCCGCCGATCAGCCCTATGGCGACCGCAGCGCGGGGGTCGCCGATCCCTTCGGCAACACCTGGTACATTGCGACGCATATCCGCGATGTTGAATCTTGAGGAAGGCGGAACTGGCAGCGATTGAGCCGTTGTTCCAGAAGGGTTTCCAAGTGGCCGTGCGCAACCGGACCCTGTACTACTAATCTCTGGTTTCTGCGCATGGCGCGACGCAATTCTTTGCGAGCGTCGCCCGCGGTGTCATCCCGCTGGCCTGCACTGAGCGCCGCGGATGTGTCTGAGGCACGAAGGAAACCCCGATCCCCCCTTTTTTTGCGGCAATACCACCACTGTCATCCCGCTCGCCCTGAGGCACGAAGGGAACCCAGTCCCGCCGCCTTTCCGGGAATGGGGGTGAGGGATCTGCTTTTGCCTCGTGCTTCAATTGCGGCCCCGCCGCGCTCTGAAATTGCGCGATTTGGCCTGCGATGGTCCACTACCGCTTTGACGCGCGTTTCGTCGCGCGCCTTGAGTTCTTGCTGCCGCTCTCTTTCTTTGCCAGAAAGGCGGCGTAGTACAAGATTCCCGCCACCGTCTTGGCGTCGCGGATCTTGCCGCTGCGGATCCAATCTTGCGCCTCGCGCAGCATCAGGATGCGCGGCGTGATCTTCTCGTCATCTTCCGGGCGCGCCGCTCCCTTCTTCAATCCCTCGGCCACGAAGATCACCATGTTTTCGGCGACGAACCCTGGGCTGGGAAACACGTCCATGATTTGCGTCAGCTTTCGCGCCGTGTAGCCCGTCTCTTCTTCCAACTCGCGCCGCGCGCCTTCGGCAAAGCTCTCGCCCTCATCTTTCCGCCCGGCCACCAACTCCCACAGCGCTTGCCCCGCGACGTGGCGATACTGGCGAATCAGCAGGATGCGTCCGTCCTCGAAGACGGGCAGAACGACCACCGATCCCGCATGCGTCACAATCTCGCGCGTGACCTCGATCCCATGCGGCTCAATCACTCGGTCCCGCCGGACGCCAAAGACCCTTCCCTCGTACAGCATTTCGCTCGACAGCACCTGCGCTGCCTCTTGTGCTTTAGCCAAAGTGCCTCCTCCGACTGCCGCAATTCTAGCGCACGATTTGTTTTTATTGTGCTCGCAGCGTTGAACCGCTGGATGATCGGCACGCAGGTGCAGTTCCGCCGGGCCCCGTTTGCGACGCAAACCCGCTGGCGGGGGAAACCGTTAGGTCGAGTGCGGTTGACACCTTGATCCTCCGTGGTGTCTTATTTTTGTGCGAACTTTATCGAGGTGAAGTTTTGTATTGTCAGGCTTGCGGCAATCCGATGGATGATTCCGCCCAGTTCTGTCCGGCATGCGGCCGGTCAGTGCACGCGCCGCCACCGTCGACAGCGGCCGCCGCCGTTCAATCTCTTGCCGTTCACGTGCGGATCATGGGCGTTTTGTGGGCTGTCTATGGGGTATTTGAAATCGTCATGGCGTTCTGGACCGTGAGCATGTCCAGCGTTTACTTTCCCCTTTTTCAGAAGATCGTCGCTCCCGACGCGCGGTCGCCGCTCTCACCCGAAGCGCTGCATGGCATTTTCGTGTGGTCGGGCATTTTCGCTCTGGTGACGGGAGGGCTGGGACTCTTCGCCGGATGGATGCTGCTGCGCCATGAGAGTTTCGGGCGTGCTGCCGCTCTGATTGCCGCGTTCGTTTCGCTGATTCAGCTTCCGATCGGGACCCTGCTCGCCGTTTACACCCTGATCAAGCTGCTGCCTTCCTCGGCGCGCCAGGCGTACACGCACCTGCTCGCGCTTCACGCGCCGCAGCGCTAGAGTCCAGTGCCCGGGAAGGGAACTTCGCCCTGGCTGCAGTCGTACTAGATATAGGAGGTCGAAAGACATGTTCTGCGATCGTTGCGGACACCAGCTGCGTGACGACGCCCAATTCTGCAGCGCCTGCGGAAAACAATTGGCGCCCAATCCTGTCGCGCCCTCCGCTGCTGCGGTCCTGCCCGCCTCTGACGGGCGAGTTGTGCGCCACCTGAAGGTTCTGGCTTCCCTGTGGCTCGTCTACGCGCTCCTTCGCCTGATGCGGGCGTTCTGGATTCTGGTGATCGGGCGCCGCTTCCTCCCCGGCTTGGTCGACGGAATGATGTCGAACGGCCCATGGGTGCACAGTTGGCCGTTTGGTTCCGGCCTGCCGCTGGATCGCTTGATTTCAGGGGGCCTGGTGTTCGCCGGCTTCTGGATCGCTGCCTTTGCTGCGCTCGAGATCGTCACCGCTTGGGGCCTGTTCGAGCACCGTCCGTGGGCGCGGATTCTGGCGCTCGTGCTGGGGTTTCTCGCGCTGCTGAGTTTTCCGTTCGGGACCGCGCTCGGCATCTACACTCTCTGGGTCCTTCTGCCCGGTACAGCGGGCCAAGAATACGATCGTCTGGCCCATTTGCCGCAAGCGTAGTGCGGCTCGCAATCGGCGAATTTCGGATTCGACGGCCGGCTGGCCTGCTCGACGTGCGATAATTGCGCGCGGAGGTGGCGTTCAACTCATGCGTGGATCACATTCCTTGCGTCTTCATTCGGCATGAAAGAGCCTGCGCTCGGCGGACTCTGGTTTGTCTATGGAATCTTGCGGATCACGATGGCCGTGATCTTGGTGGTTTTCAGCAGCGACGCGAGGCTGATGTTCGGCGCTCTCTTGACCCGCGTGTCGCACCCACTCCCCATCATGGACTCGTTTGTGGCGCTGTATTGGGTCGTCATTGCCTGGTGCATGGTATGTGCGATTCTCAGCTTCATTGCTGCCGGAATGCTGATGGTCGAGTCGCGGCCCGCCGGGCGGGTGGCCATCATCGCCGCTCTCGTGTGTTTGCCGGAGGTTCCGTTCGGCTTGGTCCTCGGCGTCTACACCCTGCTGCGTTTCCGATCGCTCTTCGCCCGGGCGAGTCAGCCTGAAACGGTGCACCAGACTAGCTGAACGAGCGGACACGGCTTAGCAGACGCGGAAGAAGCGCGGTGCGCGTCCACGTTTTTGTCTCTTCCCGGTGCTCTTGCCCGTTCGTGTCTGCCCGTCAGCTAAACCTGCCGAGTGCCTCCGTGCCCGCGCGAACCCCGCGTTTCGCTCCGCTTGCGCTTTAGTCATTGGGCACGCCGCACGGCGTTTTCATTGCCCGAGGGGCCTTGCTACCGTAGCTGTGACGCAGGGAGAGTTCTATGTCAGAGGCTCGGGAAGCAGTGCTCGTGGGGGATGTTTTTCGGCCCTACGAGAAGCTGGTTGAAATCACCGTTC
>JBJKQB010000149.1:0-3565 GCA_046705825.1 Candidatus Acidiferrales bacterium | reverse complement strand
GTGCTTCCCCGGCTGCCGGATTAAGATGCGCTCGAAAACCTTCCGCCAACACTATGGATTGCAAGGACAAAGCGTCCGCGCCGAAAGACTGCCAAGGGAACTTTTCGCGCGCCAATTGCGTTCCATAGGTGAGGCCGAAGATGGAAGCAAGTGCCGTTCAGCTGGTCGCAGCGGCTACTTCGCCGGCCGGCCCAAATAGGGCGGCTGGAGCGAAAGGCACTCTGCGCTGCGGCCTGAAAACTCGAACGGCACCTCGTGCGAGGCTGAGAGCCATTGGAGCCCGACGCCCAACTGGTGCAGCACTGTCTCCGGGGCGACGGCTCGGCTTGGGAGGAGCTCGTACGGCGTCACACGCGGCGAGTGTACAACCTATGCTACCGGTTTACGGGCAATTCGACGGAAGCGGAGGACCTCAGCCAGGAGGTTTTCCTGCGCATTTACCGCACGCTGCAGAGCTATCGCCCGGCCGACGGCGCTTTCCCGACCTGGCTGACCAGCGTCACGCGCAATTTGCTGGTGGATCACTATCGCCGCACGCGTCACGATCGAGTGACCGACTCGATCGACGATGCCATGCCCCAGATCGAGGAGCGGCACTCGCCCGCACGCGCCCCCGACCGGCTGGCACAGGCGGCGGAACTCAGCGCGCAATTGCAGCGGGCCCTGGCGCGCCTCTCGCCCGAACTGCGCGAGGCGGTGATCCTGCGCGATTTGCAGAGCCTGGAATATGCGGAAATCCGTACGGTGCTGCAAGTGCCCGAGGGCACCGTGAAATCCAGAATCAATCGCGGCCGCATCGAATTAGCGAAGATACTGGAGCAAATGGGAGTCGCTCCGTGATGTGCCGTTTCTTCGTGAGCGCAGCGTTCGGTTCTCGCAGACGGCTTTTTGTTTTTGCAGCCTCCCGCTGCTCTGCGAATTCTGTTCTGCGAAACGGTGTATTCGATGTTCCGGTTGTGGCTGGAGTGAGACGAGCGGCGAGTGGAAGAGCAGTCGTGCCGAAAAGCGATGTGCGCACCGCAATGTTCAGGTAAGGGAAGATGGACTGGAACTGCACACTCACGGAAGAACGGCTGAGCGATTACCTCGAAGGGCAGCTCGGCGCCGATGAATCGGCGGCGCTGACCGCGCACCGGCAGAGCTGCGCTCGTTGCGCGGACCTGCTGGCGCAAGTCTCCGGGCTGCTCGCCGGCATGCATGGCCTCGAGCCGATTGCGGAGCCCGCGCCCCTGCAGCGGCGCATCCTGGATGCGACGCTCGGCCCGAAGGCTCGCCGGGAAGGCTGGCGCCGCTGGTTTGCGTGGTCGCCGGCGCTGTGGCAGCCGCGTTTTGCCATCGGGATCGTGACTGTGGCGGTGTGCGCCGTCATCGTGATCCAGGCCGGCGGCGTGTTGCCCAGCAAGATGCATAAGGCCAACGTCAATCCGGCCGACATCGTGCGTTCCATCAACCGAAAGGCGCACTTGAGCTACGCGCGTGGGGTGAAATTCGTGAACGACCTGCGCGTGGTCTACGAAATCGAATCGCGCCTGGAAACCCAGAATCCGCCGCCGCCGCAGGGGACCGCGCAGCCGCAACGCACCAATCCAAACGGCCCTCAGGAAAAATCGGATCAATCTCCGGGACGCAGCCAGTCGCGCAAGGGCATCTTTTACGCGGATGCGCCCTCCGCTCCTGGCGCCGCGCCCGCCCGCAAAATTTCTTTCATCGATACTCTTGCGCCTGCTCGTGCCTATTCGCCCCAGCCAACATCCGAAACGCTTCGCGATCGCCGCGAGACATCGGCGCGCCAACCGCTGTTGGCCTCCCCTGTCTCCTCCGATCCCAATCTGAACCGAGGTTTCTCCGCGTCGCCCGGCTCGTCCCTCTTCGCCGATTCTTCCGCGCAAGATGGACCCGCCGCTGCGGCCTGGGCGAAACCCGAATGGAGCGCGCCATGAAATGCGCCGTGCACCCTGATGTGGACGCCACCGGCTTCTGCCGCAATTGCGGGCGCGCGTTGTGCCCGCAATGCACGCGCGAGGTCCGCGGTGCGCTGTATTGCGAACACTGCCTCGGAACCATGCTCTCGGCTCCGCAGCCCGCAGCCTCGGGCCCAACGGCCGCAACCGCGGCGGTTCCTGGCGTTCCACCCGCCGGAGATTCGCGTCCCGCGGTCGCCACGGTGCTGGGCTTCATTCCCGGATTGGGCGCGGTGTACAACGGCGAGTACATCAAGGCGCTGATCCATGTGGTCGTGTTCGCCTCGTTGATCGCGGCGCTGGCGGCGGACATGTCGAATTCGTTCAAGGCGTTCATCATCGTTTCTTTCGTCGCCTTCTGCTGCTACATGCCCGTCGACGCCTATCGCGTGGCCAAAGCGCGCAGTTCCGGCGAAGCCGCGCCTCCGGACCTGGTCCGCGGCCCGGGGCGCAAGCCCATCGGCGCATTTGTGCTGATTGGCTTGGGCATACTGCTCCTGCTGGCCAATTTCGGTTTGCTCGAAAGCGACTGGTTTGGCAAAGCCTGGCCCATCGGCCTGGTGGTGGTGGGAGGCTGGCTGCTCTGGGACCGATTGAAGGAGCGTGAGTCGCATGGCCAATAGCCAAAAGACCGTTTGCCGCTGCGCGCAGTGCAAAGTCCGCGGGCTGATGATCCCCTTCGTCCTGATCACCATCGGCGCGCTTTTTCTTGCCGGCCAGTATTCGCGCTACGGCTTCTTCGATCTGTGGCCGATCATTCTCATCGTGGTGGGCGCGATCCTGGTCGCGCAGGCGCTGGTCTCGCCAGCCGGTCACCTTGGCCAGTGAGAAGGCAGCGGCCTGAACGCAATGACCGCCGATGAGTAACCCATGAGCAGCGCACAACAACCTACGCCACCGCCCCCGGCCCCGCCCTCTCAGGTTGGAGTCGCGCCTCCGCCTCGGCCGCCCCACCGGCGTTCGATTTTTTCCGGGCTGCTCCTCATTTCCCTCGGTGTCCTCTTTCTCCTGTTCCGCTTCGATCCCCAACTGCGCCTGGGCCACCTGATCTGGCGCTACTGGCCCGTGCTCATCATCATCTGGGGCGTCGCCAAGCTCGTCGACCATCTGGCCGTGCGCCGTACCGGCGAGCGCACCACGGTTCTCAGCGGCGGCGAGGCCGCGCTGCTGGTGGTCGTGATTTTCTGCATTGCGGGTGTTGGCCTGGCCGACTACCTGCGCCATCACCACGATTTCCAGTTCAATTTCCATCCCTTCGAGAGCCGCTACACACAGAGCGATGCGCTGCCCGCGCAGAAGATTCCTCCGGGCGCGCACGTGACCATCCAAACCGATCGCGGCAACATCAGCGTCCACGTGGGCGGCGGCAGCGACCTGCGCGTCACCGTGAACAAGTCCGCTTCCGACCCGAATCGCTCGGCGGCGGAGCAGCGCATGTCCGCGGTGAAGACGGTCATCGAGCGCACTGAGGGCGGATTCCTCGTCCACCCCGTTCATCAGCAGGATTGGGGAGGCACCGTCGACGCGGATCTGGACGTTGAAGTGCCCAAGACCGCCACCGTCACTGCGCAGTCTGGGAATGGCGACATTACCATCGCCGGCGT
>JBJKQB010000148.1:0-6960 GCA_046705825.1 Candidatus Acidiferrales bacterium | reverse complement strand
ACTCCAAAGCGATGGGAACGAACTCGCGCTTCCGTGCAAACGCTGCCTCAACCTGGCGGTCGCGAAGAATGGACACGTTAACCGCGCCCGACGGCCCGGCCGCGTTGCGCAGTTCGGCTTCGCAACGGGCGAGAACGTTTTCCGTTCCGGCAAACCCGCAGGTGAACGTCCAAAGTTCCGGCGAGAGCAGCGCTGGGGGCAGCGCATTCGGCTCGAGGCGGGCAGCCGCCTCGCTGTAGAAGAGTGGCGCGACGCCAGGACTCAGAATGTCGAGCGTAAGGGGCCGCAGGGGCGAGCGCGCGAGACGCGCGCGCAAATCGAGCGCAGCGCCGGCGGAACGGAAAGTCGCGACGAACCCACGCCTCTCGCGCGGCAGCGGAAACGTGCGGAAATTGATTTTCGTGATCACGCCAAGCGTTCCGAAAGCGCCGATCATCAGCTTGTGCAGGTCGTAGCCGGTGACGTTCTTCACCACGCGCCCGCCACTCTTCGCGGGGGTGCCGTCCCCGATCACAAATTCCATGCCTAAGACGAAATCGCGCGGCGTGCCGTAGAACTGGCGCAGCGGAGAATCCATGGCCGAGGCAATTGTTCCTCCCACCGTGGCGCTCTGGAAAAATGGGGTCGCAAGCGGCAGGAACTGGCCCTGCTCGGCCAAAACCGCGCTCAACTTTTTCAGCGGAATGCCCGGCTCGACGCTCAAGGTCAAGTCGCCGGGATCGTAGGCGATGACGCGATATATGCGTGTCATATCGATCGCGAGATCGTATTTTCGCGGCGGCAGACCAACTTCGATTTTGGTGCGCGCGCCGCAAGGCACGACACTCAGTTTTTCGGCCGCAGCGAACTTGATCAGCTCGGAGACTTCCGCCGGCGAGCCAGGGCGAATTGCGGCAGCGGGGCAGATTCCGCCTATCGCATAAGAATGCAGAGCGGCGGGATCCGCGACCACATGCGCTTCACCGGCAATCGCGGCCAGATGCGACACGATTGTGCTCGCCGTAGCGCTCATGCGGGTGAACCACCTGCGATCGGCAGCGGGCGGACGCGAATTTCGCCGCAGCTCTTCGCCGGGATAATTTTCCCGGGATTCAACAGACTCTCGGGGTTAAACGCATCGCGCACGCGCCGCATCAAATCGAGCTCCGCATCGCTGAACAGCAGCGGCATCAAGCGGTCTTTCTCCATCCCGACGCCGTGCTCGCCGGTGATTGCCCCGCCCATTTCGATGCAGAATTTGATGATCTCGTCGGAAGCAGCCACGGCGCGCTCGAACTGCTTTGGGTCGCTGGCGTCGAACAGGATGATGGGGTGCAGGTTGCCGTCGCCCGCGTGAAAGATGTCGCCGATTTCGAAACCGTACTTTTTGCCGATGTCATTGATGCGGCGGATGGTCACGGGCAGCTTAGTGCGCGGGATCACGCCATCCTGGACGTAATAGGTGGGCGAGAGGCGTCCGACGGCGCCAAACGCGTTTTTGCGCCCTTTCCAGAGGAGGTCGCGCTCGGCAGCGTCGCGGGCCACGCGAATTTCGCGCGCGTGGTGCACGCGGCAAACATCGGCGACAGCCTCAACCTGGGCTTCCACCGCTTCGCGCAAGCCGTCCACGTCAATCAGCAGGACCGCGGCGCTGTCGAGCGGAAAGCCGGCGTGCACGTAGGCCTCGACGGCACGCAGGGTCCAGCCATCCAGCATTTCGCAGGCGGCCGGAGTAATGCCGCGGGCGGTAATTTCCGCGACAGTTTCCGTGGCGTCATCGAGCGAGTCAAAAATCGCGAGAAGAGTCGTCACCGCTTCCGGCAAGGGGGTCAGCCTGACAGTAATTTCGGTAACCAGCGCCAGAGTGCCCTCGGAGCCCACGAACAGACCCGGCAAATCGTAACCGGAGGCATCCAGCGCCGCGCTGCCGATGCGCACCAGTTCTCCATCCGGCAGAACCATCTCCAGCGCCAGGATGTGATTGGTGGTCACGCCATAGGCGAGGGTATGCGGCCCGCCCGAATTTTCCGCCACGTTGCCGCCAATGGTGCAGGCCTTTTGGCTGGAAGGGTCCGGCGCAAAGTGCAGCCCAAGGTGTGCGACTGCCAGGCTCAAATCCGAATTGACCACGCCCGGCTGGACCGTCGCCCGCTGATTCTCCTCATCGATCGACAAAATGCGATTCATCCGCGAGAAGACGGTGAGGATTCCGCCCTGGCGCGCCAGCGCACCGCCGGAAAGACCGGTGCCAGCGCCGCGGCCGACCAGCGGAGTCTTGTAGCGGTTCGCCAGGCGGACGATTCCGACTACATCTTCGGCGGTGCGAGGAAAAACGACGCAATTCGGCCGCGCCGATTCGACCGATCCGTCGTACTCGTACAGCAGCAAGTCCTCGCGCTTGTCGAGGACGGCACCTCCTCCAAGCAGTTTTTTCAGGTCGCGAATGAGGCGGGAGTCCATGGAAATTTGCGGCTTGCCGCGCGAACCAGCAAAGACAGGTGAACGCGAGGCGCAACTCTTTACCCGCAGGCACTATAATCGCGCGTCGCTGGCGGCGTCAATCGACGCGGCTGCAGGTATCCGCATCGATCATCCACTACGCATGCGTGTCCTTTGCTTCCTTGCTTCTCCTTGCTTCGTGGTATGTTACTCACGCAGCTTGGTTCTCTTCGCGTTGCTGAGGTGGTACTTGCCGAAGCCGAAGGTTCTCGCCACACATCCGCTGTTTCCTGCCGCGCGAAACATTCTGGATGACGAGTTCGAGGCTGAATATTGGACCAACCCTGAAGGCATTCCTCGCAATGAACTTCTGAAGCGCGTCGCCGATAAAGAGGCGCTGGTGTGCCTGCTCACGGAAAAAGTGGACGAGGAACTTCTCAATACCGCGTCCAAGCTGCGCATCGCCGCGACCGTCTCCGTCGGCTTCGATAACCTCGACGTGGAAGCCTGCACGCGGCACGACGTGGTGGCCACGCACACACCCGGTGTGCTCGACGACACGACCGCCGATTTCGCCTGGGCCTTGATGATGGCGGTCGCTCGTCGCATCCTGGAAGGAGACGCGTGGATTCGCTCGAAAGGCTGGCCCGGCTCGGGGCTCGATCAGCTTCTCGGCGCCGATGTTTGGGGCAAGACGCTCGGCATTGTCGGCTTCGGGCGCATCGGACGCGGCGTGGCGCGGCGCTCCTACGGTTTCAACATGCGCGTGCTGTACTATGACCCCATGCGCGCGCCGATGAACGTGGAAGAGCAGCTTCGCGCCGAATACGCGGAGCTGGATAAGCTGCTGCGGGAGTCCGATTTCGTCACCGTGCACGTGCCGCTATCGCCCGCAACACGCCATCTGATTTCGAAAGACACGCTGGCGAAGATGAGGCCGACGGCGTACCTGATCAATACTTCGCGAGGACAAGTGGTGGACGAAGCCGCGCTGGTGGAAGCCTTGCAGGACAAACAGATTGCGGGCGCCGGGCTTGACGTTTACGAAAACGAGCCGGAGGTGCATCCGGGCCTGCTCGCGCGCAAGGACGTGATCCTGACGCCGCATATTGCCAGCGCTTCCGTGGCCACGCGCACGAAGATGGCGGTCATGGCGGCGAACAACGTGGCGGCGTGGTTCCACGGCAAGAAACCGCCTAACGCGCTGAACGCGGACGCGCTCGGCTTGAAATGAACTCCGGGGCAATCCCAGATTGACGCTGGATTAACACGCCTGGAGAGATTTCCGATGCCTCTCGTCACACGCAATCATCCGAAACTGACGCTGGAGGGAGCGCGGGCGGTGCTCGGGGCCGCACAGCGGCGCGCGAGAGAACTGCGTTGCCCGGTGAACATCGCGGTGGTGGACGAAGGGGCGCATCTGCTGGCCTTCGAGCGCATGGACGGAGCGAAGCCCTCGTCGATTGCGATCGCGCTGGTGAAGGCGCAAGCCGCGGCCATGCGTCGCGCGGCGACCGGTCCAGCCATGACGGACGATCAAATCAACGTGCCGCTCGCGCTGGGCCTGGCGACGGCCAGCCCCTCGGATCAAACACCCATTCGCGGCGGAGTGCCGATCATTGTTGACTCCGAAGTGGTCGGCGCGATCGGCGTCAGCGCCGGAACGGAAGAGCAGGACGCGGAGATCGCTGCGTGCGGCGCGGCGGCCCTCGAAGAGGCGTGAAAGAGACGGCTCAGCGGATTTTCCAGAACACCCTCGCGGCGATTGACATTCCGCAAACCCTCGCGCGCAAAATCGATCGCCGCGGCTCGCGCATTCGCGCGCACAAAACGCGGATTGACCTGAGCGAGTACGCCGAGACGATCGTCATTGCCTTCGGCAAAGCGGCGTATCCGATGGCGCGGGGCCTTGCCGAAATTCTGTCGCCGGATTATCGAATCGAAGGAATCCTGGTGGTTCCTGCCGCTCCACAGGCCGATTTGACCGGTTGGAAGACGTTCATCGGCGGCCATCCCGTTCCGAACGAGCAAAGCTTTGCGGCCGGGCGCGCGATACTGGACCGGCTGGGGCGCTGCAACGAACGCTCGCTGGTCTTCTTCCTGATTTCCGGAGGCGGCTCGGCGCTGGTGGAGCAGGCTCTCGATTCTGCCACAACGCTCGATGATTTTCGGAAGCTGAACTCCGCGCTGGTGACGTGCGGCGCGCCCATCGAAGAAATCAACGTCATCCGCAAGCACGTCTCGGCGATCAAGGGCGGGCGGCTGGCGGCAGCCGCGGCGCGTTCGATGAAGGTCACGTTTGGCGTGAGCGATGTGCCGGCCGGGCAAGAATCGTCGCTGGCCTCGGGGCCAACGCTGCCTGACCCCAGCACCGTGGCGGGCGCCGAGAAGATCGCGCGGCAATATGGCCTGTTGGAAAAGTTCCCTGCGTCCATCCGGCGGATCTTCGATGAGCGGGAACTGCGCGAAACGCCAAAACCGGGCGACAAAGCGTTCGCGCGCGCGCATTTCGATCTGCTGCTGGGCGAACACGAATTGCTGCATGCCGCGCACCGCGCCTGCGAGGCGGAGGGCTACATCTGCATTTGCGACTGGGCGACAGATGATTCGCCGCTTGAAAAGGCCGCGGATCATCTGCTCGCAGCGCTCGACGCGCAGCGAAAGTTGAATCCGGGGCGCCGCGTGGCGGTACTTGCGGATGGCGAAGTGATCAGCCCGGTCACAGGAAAAGGCGTTGGGGGGCGCAATTCCTCCTTCGTTCTGAGCTGCGTGCCAAAGATCGCGGGGAAGAAGATCGCGGTGTTCAGTGCGGGCACAGACGGGATCGACGGCAACAGCAAGGCAGCCGGCGCGGTCGCAGATGGAGAATCTCTGGCGCGCGCCAAAGCTGCCGGTCTCGATCCTGCCGATTTTCTGCGCCGCAGCGATGCTTACAACTTCTTCGCGCCTCTCGGCGACGCGGTCATTACCGGGCCCACGGGCAATAATTTGCGCGACCTGCGAATTTTGCTGGCTGAATGATTGCGCGTCAGAGCAGGCCTTTGATCCAGCCGCCATCGACGGGAATGGTTGTGCCGTTGATCGAACTGGCGCGCTCGGATGCCAGGAAGGCTACGAGCGCGGCAAACTCGTCGGGGCGCGCGATGCGTCCGATGGGCACCTGCGCACTCCAGCCCTGAATCACGTCGTCGAGCGTTTTACCGGAGGCCATCGCGAGTTTTGCGCCCAACTCATCGAGGCGCGCGGTGCGTGTGTAGCCCGGGCAAACGTTGTTGACGGTAATGCCGCTCGCGCCAAATTCGTTGGCCAGGGTCTTGGCCAGGCCGGTGACCGCGGCGCGCAGCGAATTCGAAAGCAACAACCCGTCGATGGGCTGCTTGACCGAAACCGAAGTGATGGTCAGGAAGCGGCCCCAGCCCTTCTTCTGCATGCGGGGCAGCACTTCGCGCGCGAAATAAACTGCGCTCATCAAGGTGAGATCGACGGCGGCGCGCCATTCCGCGACGGTTGTGTCGAGGAATTTCTTAGAGGGCGGACCGCCCGCGTTGGTCACGCAAATATCGATGCGCCCGAATTTCTTCTCCACGTCGGCGACGAAGCTGCGCACCGCTTCTTCGTGCGTGACGTCCATGGCGCGCCAGAAGACGTCGCCGCCGAACGCCTTCTCCATCTCGTGCGCGGTCCGCTCGACTTCGCCGGCCGTCCGGGCACAAATGGCCACCTGACACCCTTCCTTTGCAAACTCTTCCGCCACCGCGCGACCGAGCCCTTTGCTGGCAGCCGCGACGATCGCCACACGCCCTTTCAATCCGAGGTCCATGGTCCGCTCCTAGCGTTGCTGTGATTTCGTTCCGCGGCGCAGATAATCGTCGTCTTTCTTGATCCAATCCTCGCGGCGCGGGGCAAAGAAATCGATGTCGACGGTGTCCTCGAGCGCCTCGGCGGCGTGCGGCACGTGCGCGGGAATCACCAGCACTTCGCCCGGGCGCACCACCAACTCGCCGTCATCGAACACGAACTTGAGCGCGCCGGAAAGGATCATGGTGTATTGCTCGCTGCGATGCGAATGCCGCGGCACGATTCCGCCGCGCTTGATCAGGACGCGCGCCAGCGTGCCGTCCTTTCCGCTGACCATGTTGCGCGAGATCACTTCACTGAGTTTTTCGCTGTCCAACTCTTCCCAAGATTGCGGTGCGAGCATGGTTCTCCTTTTCGTTTTTGGTGATAGAAATGGCCGCGCGCAGGGCCGGGCACACCGCGAAATGCTCCACCGAAACGGGGAAATCGTCAATGGCAGCCCCGCGCCGACAAGTCCGCCCCATCGCGCGTCCCGCATCTGCGGAAAGATATTGTCGCTGCGGGCGGGCTGGACTATTATGCGCGCATGGAAGCCGTGGCTTGGCTCGCGGCGCTGCTTTTCTTCCCGCCATTCGCACTGTTTCCCTGCCGCATGCCCGCAGACCTTCGCGCATCCTCCGGCCGGCGATGCGCGCCCCAACGGGCATTTCCCCGCGCTTCGGGCTTGCGCTTCGGCTTATGGAG
>JBJKQB010000147.1:0-13231 GCA_046705825.1 Candidatus Acidiferrales bacterium | reverse complement strand
CTCCAAACCGCGCGAAGTGCTGAAGAAGCGCGACTGGATGAAGGAATTCGACGAGTCGCTGCATTAATTTTTGTTTTTGACTTTCAGGCTCGGATTCGACTGTGTGCCGTGGCTGATCGCTCCGCAGGTTCGATCTCACCGGGATGATGACTTTGTTTTGCAGCCTCCCGCGGCGCTCCGATTGTCGCTCAGCGAACTGGCGATCGGTCGGTCGTTCCCTTGCTGCCTGCTGCCCTAATGGCCGATCTTCATTCTTGCGGAGGAGGTTCTGGAAATGACCTTGGCTCCCTCTGAGAAGAACGCATCCTGCCCCGAATGCCTGGGAATCGCGCGCGAATTGAAGGAGGCGTACCGTCAGTCGCGCGAGCAGAATCACGCCGCCTGGGACGCATTGAAAGCGCTGATCGGCGGCAGCGAAGAAGATGCGCAACGCGCCGACGAATTGCTGCGGCCTTACTCCTACCGGGAGGTTCCCGCGCTGCCGCGCGTTTCGGCGGCTCTCACGACCGCGATGAGAAAGTTTCATGCCCACCTGATGCGAACGGGTCATTGGGCCTGGTTCGCCTACGGGCGGCGCTGACGCGCGGTTTCCTCTTTGCGCCGGCGCTGGTTTTCCGTAAAATCGTTGATTGTTCCGGTGCCGAGGTAGCTCACCGGTAGAGCGCGGCCCTGAAAAGGCCGGCGTAGGCAGTTCGATTCTGCCCCTCGGCACCATCCCGCTACCGATTACCCGCACGACAGCCCATTGAAGACGCGAGATGGGCGGGATCTTGCGCGGGGCGGCGCCGGCGAGTACATTATGAGCACTGGGTGTGCAGAGACGTTCTCGGGTACCGGGCAAGTCGCTTATGGGGAAAACAATCCTGATCGTCGACGACGATCAAAGGCTGCGGCAACTCACCCGAAGACTGCTCGAAGGCGCCGGATACACCTGTTTTGAATCGGGCGACGGGTTGAGCGCCGTGGAGCAAGCTACGGCCATCCTTCCGGATGTCGTTCTAGCGGACTTGCGCATCCCGAACCTGAACGGCGCTGAGCTTGCAGCCGTCCTGAAGCAGCGAATCCCCAAAACCAAGATCATCCTGATGACCTTGCATGAGGTGGGCCCGCTGCTCAGGTCGATTCCGGGCATAAGCGCAGTGATTGCCAAGCCCGAATTGGCCAAAAAGCTTCTGCCCCGCGTGCAGCAAGCGTTGGAGTCCGCCGAAGGAACGCAGGCGCGCCAACATTCTCCCGCCGCAACGGCGTAAAAAGCCGCGCAAGACGAAAGCTATGCAGACGTTTTGCGGGTTCGACTCGGTGTGCCCGCTTTAAAAGGAGAAGCGTGTTACTGGCGGCCGCGTAGGGGCGGGAAATAGATCCGCCAGAAGTCGACGGGCCCATGCAGGAATTCGATGCCGACTCTCCACTTGCCGTCCCGAACTGCGGAGACGTACACCACGCGGAATTCCTGTTCTTCGTTGGTGCTACGGTTCTGGACGAGGAGGGTCTGACCTTGTTCCACGTTGGCGGCGAGCGCGACGAGCGCTCCGTGCGCGCTGACCGAAACCACTTCCGTGAATTCGTGGAACGACTCGCCAAATACGTTCTGCCCATGAACGCGCACGGGAACGGATAAGCCGAGCCGCTTGCTTCGACGCAGATGCCGCATCACTCTGGGCGGCTGGGCGGTAATCACGCTCATGACATCCGAATGATAAATTCCGGGGGGAGGAGGGGCAATAGTACAAGAGGGCCACGGGAGTGGGACGGGAGGCTTAGCGCTCCTTGAGGGCGCTTAAGGGCCTAATTCGGGGGCGTTGCGCGGTGTGGAAGTTACAACTCAGGTGAATACCTGATTGAAGTGTACCCGCGAGCCCCCTAGACTCCCGTCCAAGATGGAAAACAAGGAACTTTGCGTTTGCGGTCATCCCCAGTCGATGCATCGCACGTACGGATGCACTGGCACAAAGCCGAATCCGAATTCGCGTGTCAAGGCACCCAGCCGCATCTCCTGTGATTGCAAGGTCTTTCGCGCTCTGAAGGCTGCGACCGCGCGTTAAAACGGTGGCCGTTCAGGCAGGTTGAGGCGTCGAGCGGGGCTTGCGGGCGACGGACAGCGCCTCAGCTATTTTCTGGACCAGAGCGTCGCGGCAAAAGGGCTTCTGCAGAAAGAAGCCGTCCTCCAGGAATTCTCCATTCCCGCGGTCGTATTCGAGATATCCGGACATGTAAATGACGCGCATGTTTGGTTGCAGGCGGCGCAGCCGCTCGGCCAGTTCGGGGCCGCGCATCTTGGGCATGACCACGTCGGTCAGCAGCACGTGGATGGTCTCTTCCGAACGGCGGTACACACTGAGCGCGTCGACGCCATTCTCGGCGGCGAGAACCGTATAGCCGGCTGATTTCAAGAAGTCGGAGGCCAGTTCCCGCACGCTGCTTTCGTCTTCAGCGATAAGGACGGTCTTGCGGCGCTGGGCCGGCGCAAGAACGGCATCCTCGGGCTGAGAGAGGTCGGCCGTGTCGTTCACGCGTGGCAGGTAGACTTCAAAGCGGGCACCTTTGCCAGGCTCGCTGTCGACCCAGATGAAGCCGCCGCTTTGTTTCACCACGCCATAAACGGTGGCCAGACCGAGCCCCGTTCCCTTCCCGACTTCCTTGGTGGTGAAGAAGGGCTCGAAGATGCGCGCCTTGGTCTGGGCGTCCATGCCTTCGCCCGTATCGCTGACGCTGAGGGCGACATATTCGCCTGCGGGCATGGGCGGGCGATTCTTGGCCAATTCGCGGTTCACCGTGACATTGCGGGTATCCAGGATCAACTGTCCGCCGTGGGGCATGGCGTCGCAGGCGTTCACGGTCAAGTTCAGGATGACCTGCTCGAGCTGGCTGGGATCGGCCTTCACCGGCCCCAGGGATTCTCCCGGGCGGAAGGAAAACGAGATGTCCTCGCGCAACAACCGGATCAGCAATTTCTGCATGTCGGCGACCAGGCTGTTCAATTCCACGATTTTCGGCTGTAAGACCTGCATGCGGCTAAAGGCCAGCAGCTGGCGTGTGAGCGCAGCGGCGCGATCGGCAGCCTTCTCGATTTGCCGGCTGTTTTCGGAGCGGGGATCGTCTTCGGCCAGCCGCCCGAGCAAAATGCTGCTGTGCCCTTTGATGACCGTGAGGAGATTGTTGAAATCGTGCGCCACGCCTCCCGCGAGGCGGCCCATGGCCTCCATGCGCTGCGATTGGCGCAACTGAAGTTCCAGTTCGCGCCGGGTGGCGTCGTTGTTGAGCAGAGTGGCGCGCATGCGGTCGAACGAGCGCGTCAGTTCCGCCGCTTCGTCGCCTCCGTGGGCCTCGAGCGGGTATTTGAAATCGCCGGCTTCCAGGGCGCGAACACCCTGGGTTAGCCGGACCAGCGGGCGGGTGAAGGCGTCGGAAATCAGATAGACCAGCCCACCGCCGGCCAGCACGGCCAGGAAGCCCAATCCGAGCAGCAGCCGGTCCAGCCGATCGAGGAAGGCGGCCGTGCCCTGGTACGATTTCAGGACCGTGAGACTTACGAGCGGATTATCGGTGGTGAGGTCGACGGTTCGCGCCAGGAAGGGCTCACCGCCAATGCGAATCTGGAGGGTAGCCGGTTGAGTTCCCGTTTGCTGTTCGAATTCCAGTTCCCGCAGAGGAGGGAGAGTGCTGACCACAACGTTCTGGCCGTAGCGAAACGCCACCTGCGTGGAGGAAGCCGCGCGCAATTCCTGAGCCGCATCGCCGTCAATCTCATACCCAACCACGACCGTGCCCGCGCGGATCCGCCGCGGCTGGCCGTCGGTAAAGACGGTTTTGAGCACGACCTCGTACAGGTGCGTGCCGTCGTACCACCAGCCCGTCTCTTGGTGGTCCCGGAGCGAACGCTGGAACATGGCCTGGGCGGTGGCCGGATCGAACCCGGGAATCGTCGTGTGCAGAGCGACGATCTTGCCGGCGCGGTTAGCCAGGGCGAAGAGGTTGCAATCCTCCGACTGCCAGGGATCTTCGCTGGGTTCCTGAATGACGGAGGCGTCTTCGTTGCGCATGGCCGCCAGTGTGGCTAGCAGGTCGGCTTTGTGGCTCAAGGCGATTTCGTGCTGATGCTGGAGAGCCACGAACGTGGTGATGGCGTTATGGGTATCCTGGTCGATTTGGTGCTGGAGATAGACCTGGGCGGCATGGCGCACAACCAGGAGCGTAGCGCCGGTCAATGCGGTGATGACGAGTGCCAGCGAGCAGAGGAATTTGGCCCGAATGCGCAGGCGCAGCGCCAGGCCGGATGACTCCCGAATGCGAGCGAGAGAAAGCTTGGCCCGTCTGCGCGCCGTGCGTCGCAGGATTCTGATCCGCCGATAGAGATTCCGCGGCAATTCGGTCATGTGCACGAGTGGAACAGTGTAGTGAGACTCGGAGTCCTGCTCCGCCAAGGAACGTAACATCGGGGGCCTCCCAACAACCATAGAACGGGCAGACAGTTGTGGATAGTTCGGAGGTACTAATGCTTTTCAAGTAGAGAGGCTGGGGCGATCACCGCAACAGAAAGACGGGAACCACTGGGCGGCGCTAGTCTCTCAGATTTGCGAGCCAGTTGTCCAGAGTTGGTTGTCCGGCAGGTTCAATGTTGATGAACTGGATGCCCATCCCCGCACCGGGCCGGGCAAAGGCTACCCTTCCTACGCCTGAAACGGTTGCACCCGCGCGCATAATCCGGAATCGCAGCTTTGTTCCCGGGGGAAAAGGTTCAGCGGTCTCCACAAAGCAACCGAAGAGGCTGATGTCCCGAATATGCGCCGCCAGGTGCGCTTCCGACTGCAGGTCGGTGACTTCAACAGCGGCGGCAAAGGAATGGCGCGGCGCGCGATCGAATGCGGAGCAGATCGGTGGACGACCTCGGCCAGGCGGATTGTATGCCAAGCAGGTAGATCGCCCAAATCAAAAAACTCTAAGTTGAAACGCGAGGAAACCAAGTCGCAGGGTCGCGGCCGCCCCTGGCCCTCAGCGACGTCCGGGCACGGAGGCTCGGAGTAACTGATAGTGTCACAGCGGCGATTTTGCGGCGCGAACCGCGCCCGCCTGCCGTATGCTCACGGAAACGAGGACGAGAGGGGGCACCCCTTGGCAAGCAACGCAGCAAATGAAACGGCCCGGGCCCTGCGCCGCAGCACGCGCGTGGAATGCTCGATTCCCATGACGGTGATGGGAGTCGATGCCTGGCGCGGCCCTTACACCGAAGCCGTGTCGACGGTGAACGTCAGCGCGCATGGCTGCAAGTACGAGTCGGCGCACCAGGTGTTGAACGACTCGCTGGTCATTCTGGAGTTCAAGAACGGGCAGGAAAAGGCGCCGCAGTCGGTGCGCGGGCGTGTGAAGTACGTCAAGCGGCCCAGCCTGTCCGGCCAGCCGTTCGAGACGGCCATCGAACTGGAGAGTCCCGGAAACGTGTGGGGGATCGATTCGCCGCCCAAGGACTGGGCGCCCTTCCTGGGACCCAAACAAATCGATCTGGACACTTCGAAGCACAAGCCGTTCGCCCTGCCCCGCCCGGAGATGCCCTCGGCGATGGAGCGCGAGGCATCCGGCACGCGGGCCGGTACAACGAGCGCGAAACCTGCTGCTCGTGCCGCAGAAAGCAGCAGCATGGCGCTGTCTGGGTCCAACGCCGTCGCGCAAGTCATGGGCGGGTTTCAGCAGCAACTTGAAAGAGTGCTGTCGGACGCCGCCGCAGTGGTGGTGCAGGAGAAGACGCGCGCCGCCTTCGAAGAGCTGCGCGCGCAGATCGCCGAAGAGACACGGACCATCATCTCGCAGGCAACGCGCACGGTCGCCGCGAATGCCATTGAGGACGCCCTCAAGCGCCTGAAATCGGCGGCGCAGGAGACAGCGGATACGCTTCACACCCGGTGGTCGGAAACGCTGGAGTCTGAGCTGAAAGCCGCCAGAGAGCAGATTCAGGCGCGGCGGCGCGAAATGGACGATGTGGCGGAATCCCTGTCCGTGAGCGCGCTGGAGAAGCTGCAGCGGGCCATGGAAGCTTCGCGGCGCGACTCCGTCGACCGCATCATCGCGCGCCTGAAGGAGCAGTCGACGCCGCTTCTGGACCAGGCCCAGCATGCGCTCGGGGAGTTGGACCAGCACGCCCAGAATCTATCGACGGCCCTGGAGCACTCGATCGAACAAAGTAACGCGCGCATGCAGCAGGCGCAGGGACAGTTGGAAAAGCAATTGGAGAAGACCATTCGCGACCGCCTGCAAGCGGCGCACGAAGAATTCGTCCGGGCGACCCGCGCCGCCACAATCGAAGCCTTGCACGACCTGCGCGGGCTGACGCAGAAGCACGAGAACGAGACGAAGGCGCGCTTTCAAAGCAGCATCGAGGCGAGCGCGCAGCAGAGTCTCTCCTCGCTGCAGGAAAAAGCGGCCTCGATTTCGGACAAGGTTGCGGCCGAAATGGAAGAGTACAGCCGCAGTCATTTGGAGCAAGTAGGCGGAGCAATTTCGGATCTAGCCAGGGGCCTTGGGAAGAAAGCGAGGGGATAAGAACCCCGAAAAACCGGATCGAGGGTAGACGCGATGCAAGAACAGTTAGAGGCGCCGGGAAGCTCGCCGTCGCCAGGTTTCTCGAGCTGCATGGCCGTTTCCTGCGCCGCACCGGCCATGACGCAACTGGAAGAACGGCGCCTCTGCCTGGAGCACTTCGTAGGCGATTCGATACACGCCATCGAATCGCGCCGGCGCCAGCTGCAAGACGAGCATTGGGACGCCGTCGCCGTCGAGTCATTCAAGGCATTCGTGGCCGGCTGCACTGCGCAGGCGAAAGAGCTTCTGGAGTCACACCAGGATACCGTCTCTCCGGCGAAGGATCGCCTGCTCGATCTTCTTCTGCTCACCTCTCACCTGAACCAGCACCTGCGGCGCAGCCCTCGTTCCCCCGCGTCCGTTCTGGTTTGGTTGCGGCGCGAGGACCCGGGCCAGACCTGGGAAGAAGAGACATGGACGTCCACGATCAGTTTGCACGGCGCGGGCTTGGCGTGCCGGCATCGCGTTGAGCCGGGCCAAACCGTGTATCTGTGCCGCAAGGACAAAGGTGGGCGCGCACAAGCGCGCATCGTGTACGCACAGTACGACGCGGCGGGGGACCGTCAAATCGGACTCGAGATCCTGGATCGCGAGGATTTCTGGAGCGCGGCGGAACTGGCGCACGCTTCCGAATCCGGCCCGATGGCGGCGTCCGCGCAAGACGCTCCGGGCGATGCGAAGGAACAAGTGGTGGTGACGGTCCAGGCGGATGTGGAGATTCAATGGGGCTCGCAGCCGGCCCGCCACGAACAAGTTCCTCTCGAACTGGCCAGCCGTGGCGAGGAAACCCGGCTGTCCGGAACCCTCAACCTCGAAGCGCACGCCGCGTCCGACGCGCCCGCAAACTCCAGCGCGGACAAGAGCCCCGTTCGTATAAACATCACCTGGAAGAAACCTGCCTAGCGGGTCTTCCGGAACCGTGCGAGCACTCCGGCACAGCACAGTCCGGATTCGGCCAAAGAGACTGTCGATTCGGTGGAACGATGCTGTGCGGGAGAATCAGGCTTCAATGATACGGTTACGCACGGCGTAAAGAACCAGCCCCGTAACGGAATGCACCTGCAGTTTGCGCATGACGTTGGCGCGGTGCGTTTCGGCCGTCTTGACGCTGATGCCCAGGGCTGCGGCGGCTTCCTTGGTGGTCTTCCCTTCCGCCAGAAGCTGGATGATCTCGCGCTCGCGTGCAGTAGGGCGCTCGCCGAAGGGCTCCGGCGTTTCGGGCCCTGGCTCATCCGGGCGACGCCCGAAGTTGTTCAGGATCAGCTCGGTCGCGCGCGGTGTAAAGAAGGGCCGATGATTCGAAAGCGCTTCCACAGCGCCCACGAGGTCGCGTGCGGAATCGGATTTGATCACGTACCCGCGCACGCCCGCGTCCAGAACATCGCGAATCAACTGATCCGAATAATGCATGGAGAAGATCAGAACTTCTGTTCTGGAAGAGACCTTGCGAATGCGCCGGGAGGCTTCCAGGCCGTTCAGCTGCGGCATGGTGATGTCAACGATGGCGACGTTGGGGCGTATCTCCGCCGCCTTTTGCACCGCTTCCCAACCGGTGCGCGCTTCGGCGCAAACCTGCCAACCGGGATGAACTTCCAGGAGCTCCTTGACGCCACGGCGTATCAGGTCGTGGTCGTCGGCCAAGAGAATGCGTACCAAAGCCATTGGGATCCTCGCGGCATCCAGACGCGAACGCCAAGTGTCCGACCGGAAAAAGAGCGGCGCTCGATGGCGGGGCGGGAACTAACTCAACCTCCGGGAACTTGATGAGCAGGACAGCAAGGATGATTCCTCCCCATCCTCTCGGCTCGTAACCGGTTCAGCGACAATTCATTGTATGGTCTGGTAATTAGAGGCGTAATACGGCGTTCTCAGTATTTTCGGTGGTGCGGTGTGCGAGTTTTGCCGCGCTTGACGCCTCAGAGAGGCTGAGAGGGGCGCGTGGCAGCGGGAATTACGCTTCGATGATCTTGTTGCGCAGCGCGTAGCGGACCAGTTCGCTCACCGTGTGCACCTGCAGCTTGCGCATGATGTTGGCGCGGTGAGTTTCGGCGGTTTTCACACTGATGCCGAGGAGTTCGGCAACGTCCTTGCTGTTCCGCCCCTGCGCGATCAGCTGCACGATTTCGCGCTCGCGGGGAGTCAGGCGTTCGCGGATGCTGCCGGAGCTTTCAATCGCGGCGTGAGGATCGCGCACGCTGTTGAGCATGAGCTCGGTCGCATGGGGGGTGAAGAAGGGTTTGTGATTGGCCAGTGCGCGGACGGCCACGATGAGGTCGCGGTCCGAGTCGGACTTGATAATGTATCCGCGCACGCCGGCGTCCACGATGTCGCGAATCAGCTGATCCGAGTAGTGCATCGACAGCACCAGGATCTCCGTTTTTGTGGAGGTCTGGCGGATCTGCTTGGCGGCCTCCAAGCCGTTCATTTCGGGCATGGCGATATCGAGGATGGCAATGTGCGGCTTCAGCTTCTCCGCCATCTGCACGGCTTCTGTGCCGGTGTGCGCTTCGCCGCACACCTGCCAGCCGGGTTGCGCCTCCAGCAGCGAACGGAGCCCGCGTCGCATGAGATCGTGATCGTCCGCTACGAGAATCTGCAGCAATGCCCCCACCTTGGCCTCCGTGTTCTCTACAGCCTCCCTGTCGAGGGTAGCGCCAGGCTCATTCCGTCTGGCGAACGGTTCCAGGATACTGTTGCCACCCACTTCCCACCTCCCCGCTGCCGCGCAGTGACTTGGGATACGGTTTACAACTGCATCGCTGCCTGTTAGTGCGTTCCAATCAAAAGAGAGTCAATGGTTGCCAGCAAAGTCGAGAGCGGAGCGGATTTGACCGCCAGCCCGTGAACACCGATGGCCGCCGTTTCGTCCCGGATTTGCCGCGACTCGTGCATGGTGAACACCAGAATCTTGGCGTTGTTGGTGGTTTTCAGGATTTGCCGGGCGGCGTCCAGACCGCCCAAGTTGGGCATGGTCACGTCGAGAATCACCAGGTCCGGCTTCAATTGCTCCGTTTTCTGGATGGCATCCCGACCGTCCACCGCTTCTCCGCAAACAATCCACCCGGCGCCTGTCAAAGCGGACTTCAAACCGCGCCGCACCGCCTCATGATCGTCCGCGATAAGAATGCGAAAGGCCTTTTTCCGATCCTCGGTGGCACCACCGCGTCCAAGCGAGACACTCGTCCACTGGATGGGATTGCCTCCGTCTCCAGACACCAGCGCCCAACACCCGAACCGGCCTGCCGCAGGCGCCAGCGCTCCGTCAAACCTCAATTCCGCCTGGTTCAAACCTCCTGCAAAAAAAACCAACCTCTCCCTCCCGCACATCAGTTCATTTCATCGCTTTTGGCTCCGCACCGACGATTCGCTGTAAGACCGCCTTGGAACCCCTTGGAGCCCTTCTCAGAAGGAGCTGACCATCCCATCGCGAGAATGTATTACCTTCGCCTTAGGGGGGAAACTCCGCAATACGGCTTTTACTGTAGGGCTCCGCCTAAGAAAGGGTATTCGCCACATTTGTCAGGAACTTACGAGGGCGCTTGGTGCGATGGGAGGGGCCGATTCGACCTGGACGATCTTCTAAAACTTCGGATGCGGCTATTGGTGGGCGTGCGTTTCCTGGATACCCAGGCGCTTGAGCCCTTCCCCATAATATTTGCGATAGAGGATGTCCCACTCCTCGCTGCCTTCGAGGATCTCCTTCTTCTGCGAACCAATCTTTGCGCGCACTTCGGTGTCCACCTGCTCCTCCAGCTTCAGCAAGGAGGTCAGGATGTTGACAATCTCCTGCCGGATGGTGTCCCGATCATCCACGAAATCGACTTCCGACTTGGAAACCAGCAGATCAATGATGCGGTGGGAGAGGCGAACCGTCTTTTCACGGCTCAGGCGCATATTAGCGAAGAATCAGCTTCCTTTCGCGGGCCAATTGCCCTTTTACCTTCTTGTACATTTCCTGGTAGGAGGCGCCGGTGCGGCGCATCTCGTCGGAATAGCGCGCCAGGATGTCGCGCACTTCGTCATTCAAGCGCTCCTCGACGCCGACTTCGTCAGCCATCACCTGGCGGACCTGAGTGGTCAGCTCCTCGGCACTCTTGGTCTCGATCATTTTCGCGGCCAGCAGGCGCTTGACGACTTCCTTGGCCATGTAGCCGACGTAATCGCGCGACAACAGCATTTCAATTCGCTCCGATCATTGTCGAATGCGTTCTCAGTCTAATGGCTCCCCGCAAGGAGGTCAAGGCGCGCCCCGTGCGGATTTTTTCCCGGCCGGAGCCGATCTTCGTTGTTTTCGAGCTGCGCCACACGCAAAAAAACCGCAGCCCGACAAAACAGGGTCGAGGTATGATCGCCGCGCGAAATCGCAATTTCCTTTCTCAGGAGGATACGTTTGTCTCCGATTAAGCTGCGCGCTTTCTGTTTGGCTCTCCTCTTTGCCGCCTGCACCCCGGCGCTGACGGCGCAACATGCCAAGAAGCCGGCCATCGAGCCCGCTCCTGTGCCTCCGCAGATTGCGGCGGCTCAAAAGGTGTTCATCTCCAATGGAGGAGGAGCGACGCTGAACGATGCCCTGGGTACAACCGTGGTCAGCGGGGGCCCCGATCGCCCGTACGATGAATTCTATGCGGCGATGAAAGGCTGGGGACGTTACGACCTTGTGGATTCGCCCGCCGCAGCCGACCTGATTTTTCAGGTCAGCTTCGCGCTCAGTGGCACGGGCCTGGAGCATTGGGCGCCCAACGGCACGTTCACGAAGATTGCGGTCCTCGGCAGCCTTCGTGTTGTAATCCTCGACCCCAAAACGCACGTGGTGCTTTGGACGATCGTCGAGTACGTGCCCGGCGCAGTCCTGCTCAGCAACTGCGACAAGAACTTCGACCGATCGATGGATAGGCTGGTCGACCGCTTGAAGAAACTGGCCGAGCCACCCAAGGCCGCTCCAGCAGGATAGCGCAAGGGCGCCTGCGACATCCGTCGGCAGTCAGGTTGAACGGGAAAAGATTGATCGAATTCTCGGTTTCGAACCTAGCCGCGCGCAGCGATCACACGGCAAGGATGCCGTCCGCAGCGTCGGAAGCGGCGGGAAAGACGCGGATGGCCTTGTCGATCTGGGTCAGCTTCAGCGTGCCTTCCACCATTCCTTTTGCTCCAGCCAGACACAGCACGCCCCCCGACCGTTTGACTTTGGAAAAGCAGGTGACGATCATTCCGATGGCGGCGCTGTCGATGTGGGTGACGCCCGCAAGGTCCAGAACGACGCCTTTCGATTTGGCCTCGATCAGTTTGTCGACTTCCTGGCTGAGCAAGTTGCAATCCGGTCCCGCGTGGATGCTGCCCTTCATTTCCAGCACGGCGACACCCGGGTGTGGCGATCGACTGGCGATTTGCAGCGTGAAGATCTTGGTGCTCATGGAGCGCCCCCTCGAGCTTTGAAGAACGCAAACACTGCTTCCGCGCGGCGTCATTCCTCGTACGGAAATTGGCGAATCAAGCGGATGCAGTCGCCCAGCGCGGCGAATACGGAACTGCCCCATCCGCAGGGCACGAAGGAAGCCGTTTTCTGGTTCACGGGTTTGTCCGCCTCGGCAAAGAAGCGCAGGCGCTGTCCGGGCGGAGGAACCGCGAATTCGCGCACCGTGATGCGGAAGGTGACATCGCCGCCCGCCTGGCACTTGACCATCGAAAAGAAGTACAGCTGCGCCAGTTGCTCCGAAGCGTCTTGCTGCAGATACCCCCACTCACTCATGTCCGGCACTCCGCGAGAAACGTCCTCGCCGCATCACGTCAAACTCGGCAGCGCATATTAGGCCACGCCGCCACCGGGAGTCAAACGCGCGCAGCGACGCGCACGGGAGGACATTCGCAAGCCTTTTCTGTTGACAGAGGCGACCCATCGCCTTAATATGGCGTCATGCGACATGTCGCGGAGCAACAGGCTACAAGCAGAATCAAACCGCTCACCGAACCGGTCTTGCTCATCCTGGTGAGCCTGGCAAGCAAACCACAACACGGTTACGCACTCATGCGGGACATTGGTGACCTCAGCCAGGGCCGCGTCGAGGTGACGACGGGAACGCTTTACGGGGCTCTTCGGCGCCTACTGGAAGATGGCTGGATTGAACGGTTCGATCAAGAGGACACGTCGCGCGAAAAGCAAGCATATCGTTTGACGGTGATCGGACGGAGGCATCTTGAAATGGAATTGGACCGAATGAAACAGGTAATGAGGGTCGCTGCGGCGCGGCTCCGGCAGAGGCCTAACATGGTGCTGCGCCGGGCATACTCCATGGGGCTCGTCCTGTATCCGGCCGACTTTCGGGCCCAGTTCGGCGCCGAGATGGTCAAAGTCTTCGAACAGGCAGCGGCAGAACGCCGTGACCGTGGTGGCACGCGTCTTCTTCTGTTCTTCGCGAAGGAGATGTTAGGCCTCCTGGCGGGCGCCGCGAGAGAACGCCTACTCCATGACGACGCTATCGGAGCGCACGACGAACTCCCGTTCCCGTCAGACGTGGCCGGCACCGAAAGGTATCTGGAGATTGTATCGAGGCGGCTCATCCACGCCATTGCCAAACACGAATTCACCAACGCTCGTTATTACGACCAGCAGGACAGGAAGGCACGCGCATTGCTCGCTGAGCTGCGTGCGAAGCCGAGTTGATGG
>JBJKQB010000146.1:0-10701 GCA_046705825.1 Candidatus Acidiferrales bacterium | reverse complement strand
GAATCGATTTCCAATCCGACCACCTGGCCAGCAGGCTCCCCAAAGGGGCAGCGCTCGGCAGGGGAGGGAATTTGAATGTGTCGGCGGCCTCGGACGCTGCCTCGTGTTCCGCCTTCAGTTTCTGCAGGCGGCTGGCGGCGTCTCCTCCGGCCTGAATCAAATCATCTTTGGCGTCAGTGAGCGCTTCCTTCCACAGATTCAGTTCTGCGTCCTGGATGTTCAATTGTTCTTCGAGCGTGCTGCGGCGCGCGCCCCCAATCCTTCCGACCGCCCGTTTGAGCTCGTCCACTTCCGTCTGGCGCGTTTGCACTGCTGTCCGTATCTTGGCGATTCGATCCTGGATGGCGCGAATTTCCGGAGTTTCGACGACGGGCTGAATGGCGGAAAGTTGAAGCGCGTAAGCGTATTCCAGATCCAACTCGTGATCGGCAGCGTCCAAAGCCTTCTTTGCGGCTTGTTGTTCCTCCGGCGTCCTGGCCAACGCCGCCAGCCGCAGCACGGTCGCGAGATAACGCTGATCGATAGCCGGCGTCTCGGAATTCGAGGCGGCGCCCGTCTCGCTCGGCCTGCTCGTCGATGTTCTCGTCAGGTACAGACCAATGACGGTTCCCGCCAAAAGCAGGACCATCGCGGCCAGCGTAAGTTTTTGCCTGTCTTTCACGTTGCCCCAGCGTGACGTGCGGCGAAGCTCCGGTGGTTCAGTCTCGAATCATGCTTTTACTGACTCTCACAGCCTACATCGAGGATCGCAGGATGCCCCGCTATAGAGATGTGCTTCGGCCCCCAAATGGTAACCTGCGAGCGTTCGCGGTCATTCCCCTTCGGTGACAATCATTCGCCGCCAGCCGCTATAGGATGGGGCGGGGGCGGCTCGCGCGCTTGAACCCTGACGAAGTGGCGGAGTATGATGCGCGGCGCACTTGTAGTGGCATTCACTCTGCAATCAGAGGGGGGCTTTTCGCATGAGATTGAAGCGCTCGCACCGCGCGTTGTTCGCCTCGCTGTTGATGGTCTTCGCTGTGTGCTTTGTTTCCCTTGCGGCCTTCGCACAAACCGGCACGATTTCGCTTACCGTGGACGCCACCAAAACGCCGCAGAAATTCATTCCCTGCGCGGAAGTCATTCCGGTCAAGCCCGGCGCTCTTACGCTCTATTACCCGAAGTGGATTCCCGGCGAGCACTCGCCGAGCGGCCCCATCGCCAACCTGACCGGGCTGAAATTTTCGGCGGGCGGGAAAACGATTCCCTGGCGCCGCGATCTGATCGACGTCTATACATTCCATCTCGACGTGCCGCCCGGGGTGGACCGCCTCGATGCCAGCTTCGATTATCTCGAGCCAAGCGGCGGTGGGTTCGCGACCGGTTCCGAATCCGCAACCGATAAGCTGATCGTGATCGAGTGGAACCAGAACGTTCTCTACCCTGCCGGGCCAACCGCGCACCAGATCATGGTTTCGCCCAAGCTGATCCTGCCGGCCGGCTGGAAATTCGGCACGCCCCAGAAGGTTGAGAACGAGTCCGGCAACGAAATCACCTTCGCCACAATATCTCTTGCCGAGCTGGTTGATTCGCCCGTCATCGCCGGGCAATACTACCGCGCCATCAATATCACGCCTGCGGGCGAACCCATTCACCACGAAATCGATCTCGTCGCCGACAGCGAAGCCGCCCTCAACATGAGCCCCGCCGTACAGAAGGGCCTGACCAACCTCGTCGCCGAGGCGGGCGCGCTCTTCGGCACACGCCACTATCGCGATTATCATTTCCTGCTCACGCTCAGCGACCATGTCGCGCATTTCGGCCTGGAACATCACGAATGCAACGACAGCCGCTTGCCCGAACGCGCTCTGCTGGGTCCGGACGCCGCGGTCATGATCGGCGGCTTGCTGGCCCACGAGTACGCTCATTCCTGGAACGGCAAATTCCGCCGGCCCGCCGATTTGTCCACGCCAAACTACGAAGTGCCCATGAAGACGGACCTCCTATGGGTTTACGAGGGCTTGACCGATTATCTTGGCCCCATGCTCGCTGCGCGCAGCGGCTTGTGGACTCCCGAGGAATATCGCGCGAATCTCGCCAACATCTCCGCCGCGCTTGGTCCCGGACGCCCGGGGCGCACCTGGCGTCCTCTGCTGGATACCGCCGTTGGAGAGCCGGGCCTCGGCTTCGCGCGCGGCTGGCTGAACTGGCGCCGCGGCACCGATTACTACGATGAAGGCGACCTGCTCTGGCTGGAAGTCGCCACGATCATCCACCAGCAAACGCACGGCACGAAAAGCATTGACGACTTCTGCCATCTCTTCCACGGCGGACCCAACGAGGGCCCGCAACTGAAGACCTACACCTTCGATCAGGTGGTCGAGGCGCTGAATCAGATCGCGCCTTACGATTGGGCGAAATTCCTGCACGAGCGCCTCGATTCCACCTCGCCCAACCCGCCGCTGGGCGGCATCGAGAATGGCGGCTGGAATTTCGTCATGAACGACCAGCCGATCAAGACGCACAGCCGCCGTCCCGTGACGTACGACGAATATTCCGTGGGCCTCTCGCTGGGTCCGGACGGCACCGTCTTTGATTCCATCGTGAACGGCCCGGCCTTCAACGCGGGAATCACCTCCGGTATGAAGGTGGTCGGGGTGAACGGGCGGCTGTACACGCACGATCTGCTGGAAGACGCCATCAAAGCGGCCAAGGACAGCTCGCAGCCCATTTCCTTGCTGGTGGTGAACGACGATTACTACCTGAACTGCAACGTCGATTACCACGGGGGCGAGCGCTATCCGCACCTGGTGCGCAACGAGAGCAAGCCCGACTACCTCGACGAGCTGATCAAACCGCACGTGGCGGCGCATGCCGCGGCTGCGTCTGCCGGCTCCTCGATGTAGGAGCGTGCTGCAGTCACTTGTGCATTTGCGATGGAGGGCTTGGTGTCAGGGCACGACTCTTTGCGTTGAGGGCGCGAAGCGTGGTCGTAGCCGTGAGACAGCCAAGGTAAGTTCTGCGCGGCGCGGACAAAGCGGCAGCCCTTCGACGGCGCTCAGGGTAAACAAGCTGCCGCACTCCAAAGCGGTTGCGCCGCGCCGTACCTCCTTTGCTTCCTCTGCTTCCTTTAACTCGCTTTCTCGCGCTGCAGCACTTCCACGGGCATGTGCGCCAGCTTCCGGAACAGTCGAGCGCGCCGCCGCAACGGCCACCAGTCGTACAGATAGATCTGCATTGGCCGCCACATGGCGACCCATCCGGCAATGGTCAAGCTCTCGCGCGTGATCTCGGCCCCGGTCGTCGCTCGATTTCCCAGCAGGACGTTGCTGATCACCAGGCACGCAGACAGAAAGAGGACACCGATCAGCAGGCTCGTGCGTCCCTGGCTCAACAGGTTCTTGAAATCCAGCGTGGCCATCCGCGCGCGGTACGCGAAATAGTTGCGCACCGCCCTGTTGATCGTTATCTGTGAATCATCCGGAGGCCACTGGTCCAGGTAGATGCGCAGCGCGATCTGCGCGTCCGCGGCAAATTCTCGCGCCCAGCTCACGATGAATTCTTCCGCCTCGTCGTCCAGGTCCTTTTGCAGAAACGGCGAGGGATCCATGGAATTGAATAGCTGGCTCACATCGCGCAGCCTCATCCGAATGTAATGGATCCGTTTCTTCGTTCGCTGCTCCGTTTTCCCCCATGGAGAACGCATGGGCAAATTCTGTGGCTGCTGCGTCCACCAGGTCAAGGATCGGCGCTCGAGCGGGCCAATCTCCCGACTCGGCCCGTGCGGCCGGCGTTCGCCGGGGATTGTCAACCCGAACCCAGTCCCGCCGCTTCTGCGGGGACGCGGGTGAGGGATCTGCTTTCTTCCCCGAAGCGTCGCCGCTGCCTCTTTAGATCTTGTTATGCGCCACGAATGCGTCGCATCAGAACCGACCCGCGAGGCGCACTCAAAAGGCACGGCGGCCAGTCTAATAAATCAGCTTGAGGGAGAACTGAATCTGGCGCGAGTTGCCGGCTGTTTTGCTGATTTCGCCAAAGCCCGAGCCGGTGAGCACGTTGGCCGGCAGGCCCATGTTGACGATGTTGAACAGGTTGAAGAACTCCGAGCGGAATTGCAAATCGACGCGTTCCGCGCCGCCGCTGCGGTGGCCGAAGGGCGTGTCCTTGATCAAAGCGAAATCGAAATCGTAAAAAGCGGGCCCGCGAAAAGTATTGCGTCCCAAAGTGCCTAAGCGTCCTTGATTTGGCCCCGTGCCGCCGGGCACGTGGATGGGAATGGAAAAGAAATCGGCGGCGTTGTTAGCGCCTTCGCCAAAGTAATCCTGGCGGTTCGCGCGCGCTGTGGAGAGATGCGGTGTGGCGATCTGGTCGGGACGGTCGACGCCGAATGATCCATAGCCAGTTTGCTGGATGCCCGAGTACACGGTGAACGGCGAGCCCGAACTGATGCTGGAGATGCTGAGCAATTCCCAGCCATAGGTGAATTTCCTGTTCAGCCGGGAGAGCAAGCCGGCTTTTTGCAATTGCAGGTCTTGAATCAGGCTCAGGCCAAAGCCGCGCGTCACGTCGAAGGACGATGGGCCTTTTTCGGGATGGGTGTCAAAGGGATTTTGCGGCGCCCCGGAAGTCACGGCGCCCGTCGAGCCCGTTCCGCCGATCACTTCGCTGGTATCGTCGATCGATTTGCTCCAGGTGAAACTGGCCTGGATTCCCGGCCCGCCGTGCGCAATGGTGCCCGAAAGAGAAGTCTGCAAGGCGTTATAGGTGGAATGAGCGTCTCCGAAAATGACGTTTTCCACGCCGAAACCACCAATCACGTTGCCGGAGGTGTCGAACTGGGTGTAGGGCGCGAAGCCAGAGCTCGCTCCGGGATACGCGTTGGGAAATCCAAGGCGCGGGAGTCTCTCCGCGGCGGTTCCGACGTAGCTGGCGTCGGCGGTGAGATTGCCAAGCTTGCGCTCGATTCCCGTCGTCCAGGTAAACAGGGTGGCGTTGCCGAAGGAAGGATCGATGGCGCTCAAGTTCAACGCGCTTAACACGTGGCTGGGAGTCAGCGCGGCGATGTCCTGCTCGTAGCGGTTGACGTCCATCACCGTGTTGGGAGGAACGTCTTTGGGATTGCCGGAGGCGAAGATGTCCACTCCCTGCGGGGTGTACACGCGGGGCAGTTGCGCCGGCGTGATTTGGAAACCGTAATTGATGGGCGCGCCGGGAGCCGCGACGAGCCGGGGGTAGATCACAAAGGGAGTCGAACCCGTCAGGAAATTATCCTGCCAGATATTGGGCGGAATCACGGTGATGGCGCCGCCCGCGTGGACCACGAAGTTGTTCGTGGTTTGCCACGACGCCTGGACGCGCGGCGCGAAGCCGTTCCAGTTCGTCCGGTAGCCCGGCTGCGGGTTGATGACGTATTGCTGGACGCCGTTTATGGTTTGAAAGCCGCCGGTGCGATGCGCGCGCTCCGCGATGGGCGAGTACAGTTCCCAGCGCAGGCCGTAGTCCAGCGTAAGACGCGGCGCTATCTTCCACGTGTCCTGGGCCCAGAGGCTGTAGTTGTTGCGCGAGATGGCGGCAGGACCGATGTGCTGCCCGCCGGAAAAATACGGCGGAGCGATTGCGGCGGTGTAAGCAAAGGCGCTGCCGGAGAGGAAGGCGGAGAGCGTGTCGGGCAGCGGATCGCCGACCGCGATATTGTGCATGCCGCTTTGCGATGAGATAGCTTCGGTGGCATACGCCGTGCCGCCACCAAAATCGTATTCGCCGTTGGGACTGATGCCGAAATACGTGGTGTCGCGGTTGAGGCGCACTTCGAATCCGGCTTTGAAGGCGTGTTTGCCCGCCGTGTAGGCTACCGTCTGGCGGCCCTGGAACAAGTTTCCGTACGACTGCATCACCGAGCCGGCGGCCGAATTGAACGCTTCGTAGAGGCCATCGTTGAATTTCACGGCGGGGTCTGTGTAATCAGGAGTCGGGAATCCGGGCGTGGAGCGTTCCACGCTTAGGAGTGTTTCGAGAACCAGCCGAGGCGACTGCGTGCGCGTGTACTTGATCGCGGCATTGCGCTGGTGGTCGATATATTCGACCGCGAAGGCTGGATCGATGGCGGTCTGGTCCGGATTCGTGGTTGGGCCTGTGAGATTGTCCATAGTGACGCGCGCAAAGAGCTGATCTTTCGGCGAGAGCCGGTGATCGATGCGCGCCGAGACCTGATCCGCATTGGTGACAACTTTCGACGCTGTGGCGTAGGTGCGGTCGCCAAACGAGCCGGTGGGGTTATTCGGAAGCGGATAGCGCGCCAGAATCGCCGCAATGCTGGGGTTGACCGGGACCGTGAGGGTGTCGGTCGAGCCGTCGGGATAACTCACCGCATCGATGCCCGAGCGCTCGGCGGCCGTCGGCACGGGCATCACTTGAGTTGTGCCCAGAACCTGCCGGAAGCCCTGGTATTCGATGAAATAGAAGGTGCGCTGGCGGCCATCGTACAACCCGGGAATGTAGAGGGGCCCGCCGTTGGTGAAACCGAACTCGTTCCGGCGGAACGGCGGAATGCGGCCGGGATAAGCGGGTGTGGGGTGGTCGAAGTAATTGCGCGCGTCAAGCGCGGAATTGCGCACAAACTCGAAGATGGAGCCGTGAAAGCCGGCGCTTCCCGAGCGCGTGACTATATTGGTGAAGCCGGAAGCGCCGCGGCCCACTTCGGCGGGCATCCAGCCCGACATGGACTGAATTTCCTGTACCGCGTCCACATTGAAATTCGAGAACGTGGAACCGCCCATCTCCGGATCGCTGATATCGGCGCCGTCGAGCGCGAAGGTGGCTTCCACGCCGCGCTGCCCATTGATAGCAAATTGTTGGGTGAAATTTGTGGCTCCATTGGTGTCGGTCATGGTGCCGGCCGCGAGCAGGAGCAGGGCGCTGAAATCGCGCTTGTTCAAGGGCAATTCACTGACTGCCTGGCTGGAAAGCTGCTCGCCTCCGGTGGCTTGGTTCGTGGTGCGAACTGGCTTGGAAAGCGCGACGGTCAGTTTGCCGTCGGCAGAAAGGGTAAGCACCACAGCCGGACTGCTATCCGCGATGAAGACCGGCTGCGGGTAATCGATTTCGCGACTTCCGATCCGGAGCGTCAGGCGATATTTTCCGGCAGGCAGCGCCAGTTGAAAGCGCCCGGCAGCACCTGTGACTGTGTCGGCTTTGCCGCTCGCACCGGCCAAGCCCACGGTCGCGCCGGCCACCGGCTGGCCGTCTGAGTTGTGCAGAACGCCGTGCCAGAGAGGGGTGGACTGGCCGTAGGCCGGAACCACCGAGAGACAGAGGGCGAGAAACGAAATCAAGATCAAAGCGACGTGGGCGACCGGTATATAGGAGACACTCGGCTGCTGACCCCGTGCGGACCCAGAAAGCATTCGGAAGCCTCGAAAGCGCGCCGACATGCTATCGCAAGGAAAGGCCCGCTGTCGCTGCATCTGTGCTCACACCCGCGGGTGACGCCGATCATAGACAGCAAAAATGCGCCGTCGTTTAGCATGGGAATGAATTGTCACGTTTCGGGCCCGCCGGCATGAGCAATGGCGATGATGTCGACGAGGCTCAGCAAACTACAGGCACCCCAGGCGAACCGAATCAGCTGAACAAACGCCGCGAGCAAGGTTGGTGTTGCACGCGGCTCCGACCGGTCACGCATCTTTGTTACGCATCATCCCTTCCACTGCAGCGAACGCGAGCCGCAGCGCTTGTGGCCCAAAGGCGCCTCAAAAAAGACGAGGCGCCAACAAATGACCACGCGCAGGCCCGCAAATGGAGTTGAAGGAACGAGTGCAGGAGGAGCACGCCAATGACCAAGAACACGCGGAATGCATGGATATTGCCGGCGTCGCTCGCGTTGCTGTTCGCGGGATTCACGATCGCGACGTTTGCGCAAGAGCGCACGGTTGAGGAGAAGACGACCGGACCCGCCACGACCCAGTTTTTGGAGACGCGAGATTCCACCGTTGTCTACATCGAAGGCGACCACCTTGTCGTCCGGCTGAAAGACGGAAGACTCGAAGCGCTGCGAATTCCAGCGGAGGAGCGCTTTGACATCGACGGACAGAAGCTGATGCTCCAGGAGCTGAAACCCGGGATGATTCTAACCGAGGAGATCTTCGCGACGTCGCGGCCCGTGATGGTTCGGACGGTGGATATCGTCAACGGCACGGTGTGGCACGCGGCCCCCGGGCACCTTATTGTCCGGAGCCGAGAGGGCAAGACGGTTGATTATCGTGTCGTGAAGTGGGCCACCATCAAGATCAACGGAAAAGTGGAAAGAATTACCTCGTTGAAGCATGGCGATCCCATTAGCGCGACGATTATTACCGAAGAACCGCGTTTACGAATCCCGGGATGTGCGCAAGCACGGGCATCACGCGAACCAACCGGCAGGTTCGCAGACTGCGCCTCCGGAACACTGACACAAACTGAGTGTCTAGGGGATTACTTCGGCGACAGAACTGGCTGTCGTGATGGGGAAGAAGAGAAGTTTGCGTTGAGCGGGAGCCTGTCTCCGCGCGCGCCGCGCAACGCTGGAGTCTGACGCCGCCTGTTCGATCACGACGCGATAGGACTTGCCTTCGGGGATGATGTAAAAGTCGCCGTCACTCTCGAGCACGAGATCGCCGCGCGAGGCGGTCACCACGATCTGCTGCGGATTGAAGATGACCACCTGGCCGCTGGTGGCGTGTGTGCCCGAGCCGCGCAGCGTTCCCACAGGAGTTTTCAGCTCGAAGTACAGCGGGTCAGGCCAGGAAAACGTAGCGGAACCTTTGGCCAGCGTGACGCTGGCAACGGAGCCGCGCTGCTCCAGGCTGGCCGAACTCGAAGCGCTCAGGTAGAGTTGCCCGGAGCCCAGGCGGAGATGAAGCGCGCCCCCCGTATCCGTTTCAACCACATCGCCCGGATACACGCTCGCGCCGCGCAGGGCGGAAATGCGGTCCAAACGTGCGCCAGCCGTCTCCTCGATGGAGCCGAGCGGCTTCGTTTTGGCGTCCGGTGTCCCGGCTCTGACAACTGTTGCGCAGGCAAGGGAAGCGGTCGCGCCGAGCACCGCAATTAGAGCAAGCGAGGCGGCGCGGTTCCCGAATAAGCTGGGCCTTCGGTGACGCATTGGGCGAGTCTGGGCGGGGGGTTTGTTGGCGTCAATGGACTGCAAGGACAGGATTGTTCCGGCTGTTACAGCGCGGAACCTGTTCTTCAGGGCAGTGTCCATGGCGGGGTAGCATTTGTTCGCCTGAATGTGTTGCGGGGTGGCGAGGACGGGTTGCTTGCTGCGGGCGCCGCCGAGGGTCGCGCTGACCGGCGCGATGAAACAGATTCGGGTCCAACTGCGTATCTCTGGGCGGAGGTGGCGCTGGAGGCGAAAGGAGCGGGCGCATGATCAAATTTCTGTTGTGGTGCATCCTGCTGGTGCTGTGCTGGCCGCTCGCGCTGCTAGCCCTGGTGCTCTATCCCCTCGTGTGGCTGCTGCTTCTGCCGTTCCGTCTGCTGGGGATCGCGGTGGACGGCGTGTTCGAGCTGATCCGCGCGATTCTGTTCCTCCCGGCACGCATTCTAAGAGGTCCGCGCGCCGCGTAGAGCTTTCCCTGCTCTGTGACCTTAAGCCTGGCGGACGCCAGGCTGTTTTCTCCCGCTGCAGGCGCTTCTCGCGCCGGGCGTTGCGCGGCAAGTTGCAATGAAATAGAATCGCGGCCATGCGAGGAAAACAAAAAGTCATTACCGAGCTGAATGCCGCCCTGAAGGAAGAGCTGACCGCCATCAACCAATATTTCCTGCACGCCGAGATGTGCGAGAACTGGAAATACGAAAAACTCGGCGAATACATCAAGAAGCAGGCCATCGGCGAGATGAAACACGCCGAACTGCTCATCGAGCGCATCCTCTTCCTGGACGCCACGCCGAATATGAGCGAACTGCTGGCCATCCACGTCGGCAAAAACGTGAAGGAGCAGATCGCCAGCGATTTGAAGCTCGAGCTGGACGCGGTGGAAATGTACAACCGCGCGGTGCGCATCGCGCAGGACGAAGGCGACAATGCTTCCCGCGAACTCTTCGAGATGCTGCTGAAGGACGAGGAAGACCACGTGGACTGGCTCGAAGCGCAGATGCACCAGATGGAAGAGATGGGCTATGAGCGATATCTGAGCCAGCAGATCCGCGAGCAAAAGTAGGAGCGCGGTTGCGCAGGTCTGAGGCGCGTCCCGGCGGAGTTCGGCAGCCGGAAAATCCCGGAAAAGATGGCAGAGCCGAAGCTCCCACCACGAAGCACTGCCTGATGAGAAGCACTCCCCGATACATCACGCGGGGTGCGTCCGCTCATTCCACGTATAATCCCGCACGCTTTCTGCGCCAGATGGAACATGCGGTATAAACCAGGATGGCCGTGACGGCGGGCGCAATAAAGAAGAGAACGCGGAGAATGGTCCGTATTTCGGCCACGGAATAGCCGCCGGCGATGGCGATGATGTCGTCGCTGCCCGCGAACAAGCAGACCAGAACCAGAATGAAGAGCGCGCAGCCGAAAGCTGTCTTGACCGGCGTTTCGTAGGGCAGCTTGAGAACATTGTGCGGTTCGTCATCAAACAGGGCCCAGCGTTCGAAAAAGGGATAGAGATAGAGCGCCAGGAAGATCAGGGCGGGGAACAGGACGGCTGGAAAAAAGATCTCGGGAATGAGCCAGCCTCCAATGCGCAG
>JBJKQB010000145.1:0-6691 GCA_046705825.1 Candidatus Acidiferrales bacterium | reverse complement strand
GGCAGCCCGGTGGTGATCGCCGTCCAGGTCTTGCCGTAATCGGTGGTCTTGTACACGTACGGGTGGAAGTCATCCCAGTCAAACCGGCTGGCGGAAACGTAAGCGGTGCCCTGGTCCGTATGCGATGGTTCGATGCAAGTGATCGTGGACCAGGTGGGCAGCTCCGGCGGGCGCACCTGCGTCCAGTGCCCGCCCGCATCGGTGGTCACATACACCAGACCGTCGTCGGAGCCTGTCCAAATAACGTTGTCCGTGAGCGGCGAAAAGGCGATCGAGGAAATGGTGTCGAACATCTCTTCGCCTGTCACATCCGCGCTGATCGGGCCGCCCGGCCGCCCTTGCTTGCTCTTGTCGTTGCGCGTGAGGTCCGGACTGATCACTTTCCAGTGGATGCCTTCATCCAAGGTCTCGAACAGCACGTTCGCTCCCATCAACAGTTCTTTCGAGTTGCCGGGGGCAAACACCACCGGATGATGAATCCAGCCGTAGCGGTACTTGATTTTGGAGCCAGCCAGACCAAACTTGTAGTCTGGCCAAGGACTCACGTTGGTGATCAAGTGCGTCCGGCGATTCTCTTTCCACTCCATGCTGTAATACCCGCTGCCGTAGGTGACCCAGGGCTGCCCGGGTGTCGGCACGACCCAGCTCATCTCTCCACCCGTTACATTTTTCCAGACTGGCGGAATAACGCCGGCAGGCACCGCGCTCGGCGCTTCGTCCGAACCCCGGTCCTGCTGCGCACCGTAAATATGGAACGGGAATTGATCATCCAAATTGGCGTGATAGAACTGCCCGGTCGGCTGGTTGTCCTCGGAACTCCAGGCCTTGCCGCCGTTTTGCGTGACGGTCGCTCCGCCGTCATTGCCCTCGATGAAGATTTGGGGATTGTTCGGATTGATCCACAGCACATGGTTATCGCCGTGCGGCGGATGGAGCGCGGTCAGCTTTTTGCCCCCATTGTGCGATACATACACTCCGACGTTGGGCAGATAGATCGTTTCGGGATCTTTGGGATCGACATAGACGTTCATGTAATAAAAGGCGCGCTGCGTGATGTTCATGCTGTCGTTGACGAACGTCCAGTTCTGCCCTGCGTCGTCGGACCGGAACAAGGCTCCCGCCTGGCCCTTGTAGTCCGCTTGAATCAGCGCGTACACAACGTTGGGACGGCTCGGCGCCACCGCGAGGCCCACCTTCCCGAAGATGCCGGCCGGCAATCCTGGGCGGTGCGAGATGTTGGTCCAGTTCGCACCTCCATCAGTCGTCTTGTAGATGCCGCTGCCTGGCCCGCCGCTTGAAAACGTCCAATGGCTCCGGGACATCTGCCACATCGCTGCGTACAGCGTTTGCGGATTGGACGGGTCCATGGCCATGGTGATCGCGCCCGTGTCGTCGTTGACGTACAGAATCTTCTTCCAGGTCTTGCCTCCATCGGTGGTCTTGAAGACTCCGCGGTCCGGATTGGGCCCGAACAAGTGGCCGAGCGCCGCTACGTACACCACATCGGGATTCGCGGGATCGACAATGATCCAGCTGATGATGTGGGTGTCGCCCAGGCCGATGAATGCCCACTTCTTTCCACCGTCGGTGGACTTGTACATCCCCTCGCCGGTCAGGACCGTATTGCGGGGGGCCGAATCGCCCGTTCCGACATAGATGATCTTCGGATTGGAGGGAGCGATCGCCATAGCGCCGATACTGCCGTTTTTGAAGTCCTTGTCGGAAATGCTCTTCCAGTTATGGCCGTAATCATCGCTCTCCCAGAGGCCGCCGCCCGCCGTTCCCATATAAAACACATTGGGCTCGGCCGCGATGCCGGCGACGGTAGTGACGCGCCCGCCGGTATAGGGACCCACGCTGCGCCAGCGCAGCGCACTGGTGACCTGGTTGTGCGGCGCGGTCGCCGAAGCTGCCGGCAAGACCAGGAACACACAGGAAAGCAAGAAAAGACAGCGTGTCTTGAACATGACGGATGGCCTCTCTCAATGAATTGAATTCGTTTCAGGAATCTGAATTCGCCCCGCTCCCCCGCGCGCCGGGCACCCCATGTCACGGCACCGCATTTCATAACAGCGATGATTGAGAATGCAAGCTCATTCTGCCGGGATAAAACACGTTCCGCGTCGTTCCGCTGCTGGCGAACTCAAGACCCGGCACAGTGGCGCTCGTCTATTACCACCTTTGCCCATCCGTTCGGGCGCGGCAGTTACGGTGTAGACGAACCGTACGCCTTGCGGGTCTACCGGGAGGTGACGAGCGGGAGGCCATGGGTTGCTATGCGCGAACCCTGGAACAAAAAGCCTCCGATGATGATCAGCAACGATGCGATGCCGATCATTTCGTTTCCGATGAATAATCCCACCATAGGAACCGTGACTACAGCCTGAATCAGCACAGCGAGCCCGCAGATCAAGATGATAAGCTTGCCCAAACGCGCTTCCCCGAACGTGACGACCAGCACAATGAGCGCAAGCACGATCCAACTCCATGCCATCGAGAGAAAGGCAAGCTCGAAGGTGGATTGCAGCGCAATCGGCAGATTCGACGCATGCACTGCCGGGGCAGAGAACTTCTGATAAGCGAGGCAATGCATCGCGGCAGACGCAAGCAGCACGATGCAACCTAGCGTGGCTAACGTGCGCGACAAAGTAGAGCGAGTGATCATCCGATTCTGTTATTTGACGGTCCGGAAGAGTGCACCGCAGTTCCAGAACGAATGGGAGGATGCCTGAAGATCGCAACTGCGTCAATGGCGACCCGTACATGCGGCAAGCGGCGAACGGCCAGCTTCGACCGATATTGCCACTTCGTGAGCGCACGAGCTGCGTGGAAGCGGGTGCTTAACTGTGGTTGGCCGCCTTCTTCCGCGGCCCTGTTCCTTTCACCCTGGCGACGACCTCTTGTGTGGGGGTGTGCATGGCGAAGAATTCGTTTGTCGCTTGCGCCGCCAAACGATTTACCGTGGCGCGCGCTTCTTCCAGCCCGCGCACGAAGCCGCGCCAGATGATTCTGCCGTCCGCAAAGACTTCGAAAATGTCGTACTCGCGATCCATCCGAAGCACCGCCGCACTTTATTCATTGCCGAGGTGCGCCTGTGGGAAATCGCGACCGGATCCCATGGGTGCACTTCTGTGTACTGCAAGATACACCCAGACCGGCGGGAATAAACCTGTCCTTGGGTACAGGCAAGCACCTGCGCCTGCAGGTCTGTGGGGGACCCGGAGAGGTGGGACGGCTTGGCGAGTCGATTCTTGCGTGGCTGGGGACCTTCAGCCGCCCCCGCTTCGAGGAGCCATCGTCCCAGTCGAATGCTTGCGCTAGCTCCACAAACCGAAAAGCGGACATTTCACTTGCTAATCCAACCGGACATATCATGCGCTAACGACAGAATGCTTGCGCTAGCTTGCCACGGTTGACGGGAGGTGCTACCTTGCCCGGCCTACCTGAGGAGCCATTTGGCCGGAGCCACAGCAGAAACGCCAGAGCTGCGCACGGCTTAGGGGGCTGAAGCTCCGGCGCACTTACGTGGAACCGAACCCTGAGGTCAGCGCAGGGCACGCTCGCCAATTCGGTGCAAGCGGCGGGACGGCAGCCCGGGCGGAATGCGAGGCAGGTGGACCATGGCGACAACCAAAGTTTGGAACTCGACGGCGCCAATGCACGAGTTCAAGCCGTACGTAGGGCCCGGAGAGACGGTTGCTGAATTCAGCCTGCGCGCCATCATTCTGGGGGCGCTCTTTGGGGTTTTGTTTGGCGCTGTCTCAGTGTACGTGGGGCTGCGCGCAGGCTTGACTGTTTCCGCGTCGATTCCCATCGCCGTGCTGTCCATCAGCATCCTGCGGGCGTTTGGCCGGTCCACCATCCTCGTAAACAACATCGTGCAGACCACCGGTTCGGCTGGCGAATCGGCCGCCGCGGGCGTGATTTTCACCATGCCCGCCCTGATTTTCCTGGGGTTTTCGCTCAACACCGAGTACTGGCGAATCTTTTTTCTCGCGCTGCTGGGCGGCTGGCTCGGCGTGCTGTTCATGATTCCGTTGCGGCGGCAACTGATCGTGAAGGAGCACGGGAACCTGACGTTCCCCGAGGGCACCGCCTGCGCCGACGTGCTGGTGGCAGGCGAGCGCGGCGGATCGTTTGCGGGCCGCGTGTTTTGGGGACTGGGGCTGGGCGGCGTCTATACCTTTTGCATGAACACGATGCAGTGGTGGACCGGCCAGCCGGATTATCAGCCGAATTGGCTGCCGGGCGCATCGTTCCGCGCGGCGATCACCTCGGAATACCTGGGCGTCGGCTACATCATCGGGCCGCGCGTGGCCGGGACGCTGTTTGCGGGCGGCGTGATTTCCTGGCTGGTGCTGATGCCAGCCATCAAGTTCTTTGGCTCGCTGACCCCGCACACAGCGCTGTATCCCTCGACGGTGCCGATTCCCCAGATGTCGCCGGACGATTTGTGGGCCGCGTACATCCGGCCGATGGGCGCGGGAGCGGTGGCGGCTTCGGGGCTGATCACTCTGATCAAGACGATGCCAACCATTTTTTCCGCGCTGAGCGCGGGACTAAAGGACGTGCGCTCGAAACAGGCGGCACTGGACGATGCCGGGCGCACCGAGCGCGACATCTCCATGAAGCTGGTGCTGATTGGCTCCGCCGTGATCGTGGCCATGATGTGGGCCTTTCTGAAATTCAAGCCGATTCCGGGCGCGCAGACGGGCATTCTGTCGAATTTGATTGCAGCCATTTTTGTGGTGGTATTTGGGTTCTTGTTCGTGACGGTGGCCTCGCGCATCAGCGGCCTGATCGGGAATTCCTCCAACCCCGTGAGCGGAATGACTATTGCCACCCTGATGGCGACTTGCGCCATGTTCCTGGTGATGCATTGGACGGCAAATCCGTACGCCGTACTGGCGTTGACCATTGGCGGCGTGGTCTGCATTGCCTCGGCCATTGCTGGCGCGACATCGCAGGACTTGAAAACAGGATTCCTGGTGGGCGCAACACCGCGCAAGCAGCAGCTTGCGTTGCTTATCGGCGTAGCGGTTTCCTCTCTGGCGGTGGGCGGAACGCTGCTACTGATGAATATCGGCTTGGCGCAATACAAGCCCGTGCACATGGCGCTGGACATCAATCAGCTGCCGGCAGGAGTGACCATCCAGCAAAAGAGTTACGCCTACGAGGGCAAGACTTACGAACTGGTGAACGCGCTGGGTTCACGCGTGATCCCCGACGGGAAATACTTGTACGACGGGTCGACAAAACAGATCGAGGTGCAATGGATCCAGGGCATCGGGAGCGAGCAGGCCGCGGCGCCGCAAGCGCGCTTGATGGCGACGGTGATCAGCGGCATTTTGAATCAGCGCCTGCCGTGGAAGCTGGTGTTTCTGGGCGTGTTTCTGGTGATTGCCGTCGAGTTGCTGGGAATCCGCTCGCTGCCCTTCGCTGTCGGCTCGTATTTGTCCATCGCGACAACCATGGCCATGTTTGCCGGGGGCGTAGTCCGCTGGGCGGCAGAACGCGGGCTGAAGAAAGAGGGCGAGACGGAAAGCGAAGTCAGCCCGGGCTCGCTCTATGCGAGCGGTTTGATTGCGGCGGGCGGCGTATTTGGATTGCTCGCCATCGTCTTCAACCTGGCGCAGGACCCGGAACTCAGCAAGCACGTGCCGCACTGGCTGATCAGCATCCTGAGACTGCCGTGGCGCGCCAACCTGTTCAGTGGCTGGGGTGAACGGCACATGGCGTACTTGCGGCAAGCGCCCTGGTTCGGCGTGCTGTTGTTCGCGGCGCTAGCAGTAAGTCTGTTCGTATCGGCGCGAAAGAAACTGGGGGCGTAAGAGAACCGAGAGTTAGCAGGAGGAATTCAGCTTTAAGAGCAAGACGGGCAAGGGTTGCGGTTGAGAGTCTGACGTTGAAAGTGCAACGACTTCCGGCCACTTCTGTCTTCTGCTTTTCTACAATTTCCAGCCGCAATGTTCGCACTTGAACTGGTCGGCGGGACGCGCCTTCTTTGCGGTGCTTCCGCACTTCGGACACTTCATCGTACAAAGCTGAGTCATATCAATTCCTCCTGCCGGCGACGTGGCGTGCGTGCCTGGCGTCACCCTCTATGAATGCCCTGTTACAGTGAGAGCAAGCCGGGTTCCATAAGGGGAAATTTCTTGTTTCTGCCGCAGAATCAATGGGTTGCAGCTGGTCAACGGAGGCGGCATGGCTCGCCGAAGAGAGATTCTTGTGACTTTTTTCTCTATCGAATTTCCATGTGCGCGTACCATAACCATCCGAATCGGTTCACTTTCAGTCTGGATCGGCGGCCGGAGGAGCGACTCTTCACCCCCGGACACGTTGAAAGCTGTACACTCGCGGTCCTGAACGGCGTTCGAGGGGTATGAAAACGAGGAGAAGACGATGAGAGGCAGAATCCTTTTCGCGGCATTCGTTATGGCACTTTTGGCAGGTCCGGCGCTGGCAGGTCCGACCCAGACGACGGCGCTGGGAAGCTCGTCGGTGTACCCGATGAACCAGGGATTCGTGAACGCGCACGGAGTGATGATTTACTACATGACTGTGGGGCAGGGAGCGCCGCTGATGATCGTGCACGGCGGACCAGGTGCCGACCACACCTATTTTCTGCCCTACTTGCTGCCCTTGGCGCGGCACAACCGGCTGGTGTTCATCGACGAGCGCGGTTCGGGGC
>JBJKQB010000144.1:0-2731 GCA_046705825.1 Candidatus Acidiferrales bacterium | reverse complement strand
CCACCGCGATGCTCTTCTCTCTGGCCTTCGTCTCGTTGTTCGTGACCGGCGGGCTCTCGGGGCTCTTTCTTGCTCAGCCGGCTGTCGACAGCATGCTGCACGCGACCTACTACGTGGTCGCGCATTTTCACCTGATCATGGCCATGGCGGGAATATTCGCGATTTTTGCGGCCACCTATTTCTGGTTTCCAAAAATGTTCGGACGCATGATGAACGAGACGCTGGGAAAGCTGCACTTCTGGTTCACCTTCGCGGGCGCTTACCTGATTTTCTTCCCCATGCACTTCCTGGGATTGGCCGGCGGCATCCGGCGCTACGCGCAGTTCAATGCGTTTGGCTATTTGTCGCGGCTGCAGCCGCTGCAGGTGTTTATGACGTGGGCGGCTCTGGTGACCGCGGCGGCACAGCTTCTGTTCCTGTGGAATTTCTTCTGGAGTTTGTGCCGCGGGGAAAAAGCCGCCAGGAATCCCTGGCGGGCCACAACGCTCGAGTGGATCACCGTTTCGCCGCCCCCGCTCGACAACTTTGCCGGAGAATATCCTCGCGTCTATCGCGGGCCATACGAGTTCAGCGTACCTGGAGCTCCCCAAGATTTTGTGCTGCAAAGCGCGCCGCAGGAAGTCTCCAGCTAGCGGCCAATGGAAGCAATGCGAAGCATCGACACAGCGGCAATCACTCCTCGAGGACGACGGGCCTCGCCCACTGGGCGCGTACCCCAGCGCACCTATGTGACCGGCATGGCCATGGCTCTCGCCGGCATCCTGATGTTCTTCATGGCGCTGGTGAGCGCATACGTGGTGCGCAAGGGAATGCCCCACAGCGGATGGGTTCCCTTGCCTTCCCTGCCGCGCATTCTGTGGCTGAATACGTGCCTCCTGATCGCCAGCAGCATGGCCCTCGCGCGCTCCCGCCGGCGTTTTTGCGCGAACGATCAAGCGGGTTTTCGCCGCTGGTGGAGCGTGGCGACAGCCTTAGGCATTTTGTTTCTGATCGGGCAGGTCGTCGCGTGGAAAGACTTGGCCACCAGCGGCGTTTCCCTCGCGAGCAACGCCAGCAGCAGCTTCTTCTATCTCTACACGGCGGCGCATGGAGCGCATCTGCTGGGCGGCGTAATCGCTCTCCTCTGGGTACTGTTGCGTCCTACGCGGAGGCTGGCGCGAGGAACGGCCACAGAAGTCGCTGCGCTGTATTGGCACTTTATGGATGCGATTTGGGTATTCTTGTTTCTGATCCTCGTCTTCATGCGCTGAAGACGGGAACGCCGGCCCGCAAGGAGCGTGAGATTTTGAAGCAGAAAATATGGATGATGATGAAACGAATAACGTCTTTCGCCGCCCTGACGATCGCGCTGGTCGCTGCAATCGTCCCGGCGGCCTCCGCGCCGGCCCGCTCTGTATGGTTTCAGGCGGGCGAAATGCACGCGCACGCCAATGCGGCGCTGCGCCATGGAATTCTGATTTTGCTGCTGCCCACGCTGATCCTCTTTTTTCTGATTGCCGGCCTTGTGTACCGGCGCAGGAACGCCTCCCGCTGAGTCCTCTTTACGATCGAGGCCCGGGAAGGACGTGGATCGTGTGCAGCCACGTTTCGACCAGCTCCGGCCAGCGCGTAACCGGAAACGCCGTGCGCCGCAAGCCATACCCGTGCCCACCCTGCGCGTAGACGTGCAGCTCCGCCCGCACTTTGGCGCGTTTCAGTGCCATGAAGTACGCAATTGAACTCTCCGCGTGGAATGGATCGTCCTCGGTTTGCAGCAGGAACGTCGGCGGCGTTTTGCTCGTCACCGGAATGGCTGGCGCCAGATTCAACGTGCCGTCCGGCTCGGTCAGATACGCCGGATAAATCGCCACTGCAAAATCAGGACGGCAGCTTTGCTTGTCGTCCGCGTCGACTGGCGGGTAGAGCCGGCGATCGTAGTGCGTCGAAAGCGCCGCCACTAAATACCCGCCCGCTGAAAATCCCAACACGCCGACGCGATGCGGATCGATGTGCCATTCGGCGGCGCGCGCTCGAACCATGCCCACGGCGCGCTGCGCATCCTCCAGCGCCTGCGCCGATTTCGGATACGGGCCCGAATCCGGCACGCGATACTTCAGCAGGACGCACGTCACGCCAATCGAATTCAGCCAGCGGCAGACTTCCGTCCCTTCCAGGTCCATCGCGAGAATCTGGTAACCGCCTCCGGGAAAAACGATGATCGCCGCGCCGGTTTTCTTGCCGTTCGGCTGATACAGAGTGATCGTCGGCGTCGAAACGTTCGTCAAGCGCATGACGGGCTTGCCGCCGGCCAGCGGGTCCTTCGCCGTCGTCATGTTCTTCTCAGGGCCGGCGGGGGTCGTCGCGTCCGGCGCGCCATGCGGCCACAGCCGCAATGTGACGTGCCCCGGCCCCGCTTCCCATGCTCCCTTCTGTGCTTGCCCGCCCCGCATCCGCGGGCTGCTACACATGAACCCGCCGCACACCATCGCTGCGACCGCAACGATGACCAGCATCCCCTTGTCCATCATTCGGCTCCCCCCAAAAAGCGCAGTGATGATCCCACTCGCCGGAGTTGCCGTGCAAGCAGAGGTAATGCAAGCGCGAGCTGGGGTTTGACTGTCGCGCGGCCACGGCATTGTGAGCGCCGGTGTCTCGCCAACGAATTTCGCCTTTGCTCTAGGTTCGAACGTAGCTGGAGACTTCAGCCCGGCAGATTTCGTATTCTAATTTCCGCAGTCAGAAAATCAGCCCG
>JBJKQB010000143.1:0-11103 GCA_046705825.1 Candidatus Acidiferrales bacterium | reverse complement strand
CGCCGTGATGGCGGCAATCATGGCCGGGCGGTCCTCGGTAAAATTGCGCAGGCGAACGGAGAAGGTGGCTAGCGGAGCATGCGCCCACTCGACGGGAATGCGGCGCTCGGCTTCATACAAAAGATTTTCCACGTTAGGGCAGGTCTTGCTGTGGACGGCAATACCGCGCCCGCGCGTCACGTAGCCGACGATCTCGTCTCCCGGAATGGGATTGCAGCACTTCGAGCGGTAGACCATCAGATCGTCATGCCCGCGCACGAGGATGGCGGCGTCGTGCATGCCGAGCATGCGTTTCACGGTGGAAACAATTTTCGGCTGGGCCGGTTCGCCCCCCTCGCTGGCAATCTCCGTCCCCGTCGCTTTTGACAACACCTGGCGCGGCGACCACTTGCCATAGCCCAGTTCCGCGAAAAGATCCTCGGCGCGCGCGCAGCCATACTCGGAAGCCACGCGCTGCCAGTCCTCGCCGGTAATCTTCTTCATGTTGATTCCGGCGTGGCGCGCTTCCTTTTCCAGCAAGCGCCGGCCGACGTCCTTGGCTTCTTCGCGCTCGTGCAGGTTGATCCACTGGCGGACCTTGCTGCGCGCCCGCGAAGTGTGCACGAACGACAGCCAGTCGCGCGAAGGGCCGTGCCCTTTTTGCGTAACGATCTCGACCACGTCTCCATTGCTGAGCGCGTGGCGCAAGGGAACCATCGCGCCGTTCACTTTCGCGCCCACGCACTGATGCCCCACCTCGGTATGAACCGCATAGGCAAAATCCACGGGAGTGGCGCCGCGCGGCAGCACCACCACGCGCCCTTTAGGCGTGAAGGTGTAGACCTCCTCGGGATACAAATCGACGCGCAGTGTGGAAAGGAATTCGCTGGGCTCCTGCATGTCCTGCACCCACTCGATCAACTGGCGCATCCACACGATGCGTTGATCGTCCGCGGCGCTGGCGGCCAAACCGTCCTTGTACTTCCAGTGCGCGGCGACGCCTTGTTCGGCGATGCGATGCATTTCCTGCGTGCGAATTTGCACTTCGAAGGGCTGTCCGGTGTGAATCAGTGTGGTATGCAGCGACTGATACAGGTTGGGCCGCGGCATGGCGATGTAATCCTTGAAACGCCCGGGGACCGGGCGCCAGATCTGGTGAATGACGCCGAGCGCGGCATAGCAGTTCTTGATGGTGTCGGTGATGACGCGGACGGCCAGCAGGTCGTAAACCTGATCCAGAGTGCGCTGCTGTTTCTGAATTTTCAGGTGCAGCGAATAGAGCCGCTTGACGCGCGCCTGCACCTCCGCGGGAATCCCGCTTTCGATCATGTTGTCGCGAATCGTTTCCTGCACTTCCTGCAAAAAGCGGTTATAGGAATTGTGCTTCGATTCCAGCCTCTTCTGCAGTTCGAAGAAGGCATCCGGCTCCAGATAGCGAAAGGCCAGGTCTTCCAGCTCGCCGCGAATCAGCCCCATGCCGAGGCGGTTGGCGACAGGCGCGTAAATTTCGAGCGTCTCGCGCGAGATGCGCTGCTGCCGTTCCGAATCGAGGTATTCCAGCGTGCGCATGTTGTGCAGCCGGTCGGCCAGCTTCACCATCACCACGCGCACGTCGTTGACCATGGCCAGAAGCATCTTGCGCACGTTCTCGGCCTGCCGCGCTTCCGGCGCCAGCAGGTCCAGGCGGCTGATTTTTGTCGCCCCTTCCACCAGGCGGGCCACGTCCGCGCCAAACTCCTTGGAAATTTCCTCCAGCGGAATTTTCGTGTCTTCGACCACATCGTGAAGGAGCGCCGCGCACAGGGACGTCACATCCAATTTCATATCCGCGAGCAGGTGGGCCACTTCTACGGGGTGGGACAAAAAGGGCTCGCCGGAGACGCGCGTTTGGGTCTTATGCTGCTCGGCCGCGAAGTCGTAGGCCCGGCGTAGCAGATCGAGATCGTCGCCGGGTCGATTGCGGCGCACTTTGTCGAGCAACTCGACGAAGCGCAGATCCACGCTGCGGCGCGCTTCGGGCCAAACCGATGGATTGGTCCCTGAGCTCATTTTTTCCAATTCTACGCTGGATTCTGCAAAAGCGGGGAAATGGGTGCTGCGCGGCAGGTAACCGAGGCGAATGAAAGTGAGGCTCGCCTTGACGAAGCCTCACTCGCCTTTGGCGACGGGATAACCGCGTTCCACCCAGTCGTGCGCGAAATCGTGCGGCAGCAGGAGCACGCGCAGATGGGTGAAGCCCATGGAACGGAGAGCACCAAACGCTGGGCGCATGTTCGGGCAGTGGGCCAGCGGACAGCAGCCGCAATAGATCACGAGGTTGGCGGACCGGGACAAGCGCTGGGCCCAGTGTTTGAGGTCCGTTAAGCCTTCCGCGTTCATGGCCGGGCCGTGAAACGAAGCTCCGGGAACGTGCGCGCCTTCATAGAGCGTGCGAAACCCAACGCAAACAACAATCGGGCGGCGGGCGGCGGGACGTGAAAGCTCCTTGACCAGAGCGGCGGGCTCAACAGTTTCTTGAGGCGTCCAAGGCTCGCTTGCTTGCGCCGATGAATGCCCCCGCGCCGCTCGCGAGCGGTGAGCTGCGAGACCCGGCAAGGCGAGGGCAAGCACAACAATTGAAACCAGGCAGAAAATCGAAAAGTTCAGCGGGCGAAGAGAATGGGCTCGCACAACACCTCACAGGACCGACCGGCACCCTGGAAATGGTACTTCCCCCGAAACAGGATCATGCCGGGCAGGAGCGCTGGCCACCCGCTCACCTTCTGCCGGCGCTAGCGCTCCGCAGGTGCGGCTACGACGCGCCCCCCTGGGTCGGGTTGGCCATGCGCTGCTGCTTGATGATCATGACCTTGTGAACCAGATCGTCGGCTTGCTTAATATCCGCGTCGCGCGCTTCCAGAGACGTCTCCGTATCGGCCTTTTGGCGGTAGAGAAGATTCAGGTAGGCCATGGCCTCGTCGTACTCCGGCTTGCGGTCCATGGCCTTCTGGGCGTTCTCCATGCCTTCCGCGATGGTGGCCCCGTACTTCTGAGCAAACTCCTTGGCCAACTGGGGCGGCAGAGGATCACCGGCCTTGAGAGGCTTCCTGACATTCTTCTCGTTGTACTGCTGGCGCATGGCGTTGTTCGCGTGGGTCGCGATGGCCCAGTCGATCACCGCGATCCAGTAATACGGCTCGGGATCCTGCGGCCGGACCTGAATGTGCTTCTCGTGATATTGCTTGGATTGTTCGAGAAGCTGCTCGTTATAGGGACTGGCCATGTTGTAGAGCAGCGAGCCGATGCCGTCGATGGCCGAAAGATTGTTGGGGTCGACGGCCAACACGTCCTTGAACTCCGCGATCGCCTCCCTGCCGTAGTTCATGTTCTCGTCGGAGGGCGCGCCCGGTATGAACTGGCTGGCGTAGGCGGTGGCCAAGTAGAGCCGCGCATTCATCAGTTTCGGATCGAGGGCTTTGGCCTCCTTGAAATCCTCGACCGCCTGGTCGAATTGGGCGGCCTTGTAGGCCTGCACGCCCTTGTTGAGCTTATCGCGGGCCTTCAGCTTGTCGCATCCGGCCGACGCCACAAGAGCGGCCACGATGGCGGCAACTAACAACCCATTCTGGAGATTGCGCTGCATGCACGTGCTCCCTTAAGTGTGGAGGTAGCGATCCGCGGGCCGGCTGGCGAGCCGCACCGAACCCCTCGGGGACTCCCGCGAGTTCGGGGCGGTCCGTGCCGGGACCGCTTACTGGCCCGCTTCGATCTTATTCGTAATCAGGCCGACGTGGTCGATGCCAGCCGCTTTCATGATCGAAATGGCCTTGGCCACATCCGCAAATTCCGTGGTGTCGTCGCCCTTGACGAAGGCGACTTTCTCCGCGCGCTCCGCGAAGATCTTCGCCAGCGTGGGCTCCAACTGGTCCCACGAACTCTTGTCCTGGTTGATCATCACCTGGCCGCCAGACGTCACCGAAACCACGATCGTCTTGTTCAGCAACTGCTGGTTTTCCTTCTGGTGCGGCGGCGCGGGTTGCGGCACGATGGTATCGAGCCCCTGCGAGATTGTCGGCGTGATCACCATGAAGATGATGATCAGCACCAGCAGAACATCGATCAGGGGCACGATGTTCGGTTCGGCCATCACGCCCTTATTGCCACCAACTGCCATTCCCATGATGAGACTCCTTTACTTCCGTGCGTTCGCCTAGCCGCCCGTTGCGCCAGGCGGAGGAGGAGGCGGAGCTTCGCGCACCACGCGCTGTGTCAGCAAGCCGATGTTGTCCACGCCAGCCGAACGGATTTCATCGACCGCCGCTTTCACCTGCCCGAACTTGGCCCGCGCGTCGGAACGAACGAAAACGGTCTTATCCAACCGGCCCGAAACCTTGTCCTTCACCTTGTCCTGCAGGTCCTCGAGACCGACTTTGTTATTGCCCAGGTAAATGCTGCCGTCGCGGGTGACCGCCACGATGACGGCGTCGTCCTTATCGGCGTTGGGCATGTCCGCGGGATTGGGGACCCGCACCATGTCGACCGAGACGCCCTTCGACAACAGGGGGGTGACCACCATGAAGATGATCAGCAGCACCAGCATGATGTCCGCCATCGGAATGACGTTGGGAGCGGCCATCACCGGCGGCGCTTTGGGTTTGTACGCCATGATGACCTACTTCTTTCCGCCTCGGCGCGTGATGAAATAGTTGATCAACTCCATGGAGGAGTTGTCCATCTCCACGTCAAAAGCTTCCACCTTATTGGTGAAGTAGTTGAAGGTCCATACCGCCGGAACAGCCACGAGCAAGCCCAGCGCGGTGGTGACCAAGGCCTCGGCAATACCGCCGGCCACAGCGGAGAGCCCGGTGGCCTTCTGCGCGGAAATGCCCTTGAATGCGTTGATGATGCCCATCACGGTGCCGAACAGGCCCACGAAGGGGGCGGTTGAGCCGATGGTCGCGAGCCCGGAAAGGCCCCGCTTCATTTCGGCGTGAACGATGGCCACCGAACGTTCCAGCCCGCGGCGAGCCGCCTCGATGACTTCCTCATCGCCCACCTGCGCGGACGCCGCTTGGAACTCGGAGAGTCCCGTGGCCACAACCTTGGCGATGTGGCTCTTCTTGTTGCGCTCGGCGATGGAAATGGCTTCGTCAAGCTTGTTGTCCTTCAGCGCTCCGGCCACCTGCTGCACGAAAACGCGAGATTGTTTGCGCGCCGCGCTGTACATCAGGGCCCGGTCGATCATGATACCGACGGACCAAGCCGACATGACGAAGAGCACACCAACGACAATCTTTGCGGGGATGCCCATGTTGTGCCACATGGTCACGAGATCCCAGCCAACCTCGCCGCCTTGCTGCTGTAAAGCTAGCAAACCAGCCCAAAGTAAAGTCGCAAGCATTGAATTTGTTCCTCCTCCGTTCCTTAACCAAACGATCTCGGCAGCGAGATTTCTGCCGGTTAAAACTCTGCGGTCCGGCTCGCCAGGAGCGAACCGGACCGTTGACTGCTTTATCCGCCTAACGTAAAGACGACAGAAATCGTGGTGTCGACTTTCACCGGCTCACCGTTGAGCAGAGTGGGCCGATACCGCCACTGCCGGACCGCATCCATGGCCGACCTCATCAACAAAGGCGGCCCGGAAATGTACTGCAGTTCCTGAACCGTTCCGTCTTTCGCAATAATCGCGTGCAGAACAACCGTGCCCTGAATATGCGCCGTTTTCGCAATTTCAGGATATACAGGCATCACCTGATGAATCAGGTTGGCCTGCTGTACGTTGCCGCCCACGCGAAGCGTCTGGGGCGTTTTCGGGGGAGGTGGTGGCGGCCCGCCGCCCGTGCCTCCAATAATCCCGCCCAGAACGCCGCCGGCGGACCCGCCCGGCACGCCGCCGGTCACGCCGCCGACCACACCTGCCGCAACATCCGGCGGAGGCTGCTCTTCCTTGATAATGTTCACTTTCTTCGGAATGACCGTGGGCGCCGTCAGCTTGCCTTGTTGAATCATCGGCGGCGTAACCTGCTTCACCACCTGCACCTTGGGCGGCGGCGGTGGTGGTGGTGGCGGCGGAGCTGGGGCCGTAATCCAAGCCGCAACCGTCTCCTTGGGCAGCGCCTCGGTCACCAACAGCGGAATCAAAATAAACACGCCTACAATCACCGCCTGAACGATCGCGGAAGCCGCAACCGTCCAACTCTTATGCGTGTGCGTAGGGTGGGCGCTTGAAACTACCAGGTCGTCAAACATCCTTACCTCCTTGCTGCGGCGACAGTCCGCTTTTCGACCCGCTTTTCATTCGGGGCTGGGGCGCGAAGAGCCGCTCCTTTGCTTGCCTGATATTTATTCCAGACCACTACGATGGGTGCCGCAATGCCAAAGCTGGAGTACGTTCCTACCACAACTCCGACCACCATAGCAAAAGAGAACGCGCGCAGCGCCTCGCCGCCGGTCAGGTAGAGTACCAGTACCGTCAGCAGGGTCAGCCCACTGGTCAGAATGGTGCGCGACAATGTTTGATTGATCGATTTATTGACGATTTCTGGAAACGGCTCGCGCCGCATCAAACGCAGGTTTTCACGCACGCGATCGAAAATCACGATCGTGTCGTTCATGGAATAGCCGACCAGGGTCAGCAGCGCGGCGATCACGGTCAGAGAGATCTCGTAATGGGTCAGCGAAAAGAAACCTAAAGTGATGAGCACGTCGTGGAAACAGGCAATCACCGCGGCCGCTCCAAATATGATGGTATCGATCCAGCGGCGGATGAAGGCGCCGAACCCGATGCCGCGCGCCCCGCGCACGAAAAGCTCGCTGCCGGAGAACCGAATAGCGACGTAAATCAACATCCCGCCCAGGGCGTATATGGTGGCCCAGAACGCCTGGTGGCGAAGCTGGGAGCCCACCTTGGGGCCAACGCTGTTGCTTCCGCGAAGGGCGAAAGCGGCGAGAACAAAACCGCTCTTCAGCGAGTTCGTGACCGCCGGCGTAACCCCCGGGACGCTGTTCAATTGATCGAAATTTTTCACGATACCCAGCGCCGAGCGCTCGCCCGTCAAAGCGGCGGCAAGCTGCTTGTAGCGGTCGGCTGCCGCAGCGCCCAAGTTCAGCGGATCCTTGGCCGTCAGATAATTGGCCAAATCCGCGGTGCTGACGGAATTGAAATCGATCTTGCCGCTGGGCACACCAAACGTCTTGTTCAGCGCATTCAGGACCGCCTGGCGCTGGGCGTCAAGCCCCTGATCGTTCTCAGTCTTCTCCAGGCTGATTTCGACATCGTTCTTGGAATTGGGATCGGAGAAATCGCGGATGGGCGTAATGGTGGAATGCTTCAGACCGGCGGCGTCCAGGGCCTTGCGCATCTGGTCGATGGGCGGAGTGGAGGCGAATCGGACATCCACCAAGGTGCCGCCCCGGAAATCAATTCCGTAGGTCAAGCCTTGTTTCCACACCGAGATCCAGCCAATGGCCAACAGGATGAGGGACATGGTGACAAAGTACTTCGCCTTCCCCATCCAGTTAATGTTTACGCCGTGGAAGAATTCCATAGACTCCTATCCGCTCCTATTTGACACCGGCTTCCCGAATTTGTTCCCGAAACCCGGCTGTGCCGCCTGCGATCAGCCCGAGGGCCGTCCGGCAGCGTGGGATAATCAGGTATCCGGCCTTAGATACTCAACTCCGCCTGGCGCGGCATGCGTGCCAAGTGCAGATCGAAAATGGCCCGCGACACATAGATGGACGTGAACAAGTTGGCCAGCAAGCCGACGATCAAGGTGACCGCAAACCCCCGGACCGGCCCGGTTCCGAACAGGAACAGGAACGCCGCCGAGACTAACGTGGTGATGTGCGTGTCGATGATGGTCAGGAACGCGCGCTCGAAACCAACGTCGACCGCCGAACCAGGTGCCTTGCCGGCCCGCAATTCCTCTCGTATGCGCTCGAATACAAGGACGTTAGAGTCCACGCCCATGCCGATGGTTAAAACCACTCCGGCGATGCCGGGCAGAGTAAGCACGGCCCCCGAAAGCCCCATGAAGGCCATCAAGATCACCAAGTTCAAAATCAGCGCCACAACAGCATTGACACCAGCGAGCCGGTAATAGATCACAAGGAAAATCATGACGGCAAGCAGGCTGCCCACCGATGCGCGGACGCCTTCGCGAATCGACTCGACTCCCAACGAGGGCCCGATCGTCTCTTCCTGCAGATACTTAATAGGGGCCGGCAGCGCGCCCGAGCGCAACACCAGCGCCAGATTCTGCGCGCTCTCCTGCGAAAAGTTGCCGGTAATTCTGCCGCTATCGTCGATGCGCGCCTGGATTTCGGGCGCGCTTTCCACCTTGTTATCGAGAACGATGGCCATCCGTTGCCCGATATTGGCGGCGGTGAACGGCCCCAGACGCGAAGCCGCAACCGTGGACACGGTGAAGTTCACTTGATATTGCCCGGGGTAGTCGCCGCTAGGCACAGCGGAACAGCCGCAGCGCAAGTCGGCGCCGGTGATGATGGGGGAGCGCTGCAGGAGGTAGTAGACCTGCGACTGCGGCTCACCCGGCGCCCCTCCCTCCGACGCACCGGGAACCAGTTCGGAGTCGGGAGGAAGAACGCCGTTGTGCGCGGACAGCGCCGCGGCTTCGGACGGATAGGGTTGCGGGTCCAGAACTTTCTGGAAAGCAAGTTGTCCGCCGGCCTGAATCACTTCCTTCGCGCGCGTGGGATCGCCTTCTCCAGGCAGTTCAACCAGGATCTCATTCGCGGTCCCCACCGGGGCAACGGTAGGCTCGGTGAGACCGAGCTCATTGATGCGGCGGTTGATGGTCTCGCGGGCCTGCTGCATGGTTTGTTGCTGGAGATCGGAAACGGCCGAATTCTTCATGGTCAGCACATAGCCGTTGGGCTGACCGGCGGCGGGGGCCAGCGTCCAGTCCTGAAATTGGGTGACCACGTCGCGGAAGGTGCCGGAGGTTGCGGGATCGACGTTCTTCACCAGAATCTGCGTGTCGCCGAGGATCTGCACGTCGCCTACGTTCACGTTCTTCGCGCGCAGCTGCTTCTTCAGGTCATCGATGGTCTGATAGGTGCGCTGCCGAATGGCCACGGGCACTTCCACCTGAAGCACCATGTGGCTTCCGCCGCGCAGGTCCAGCCCCAGCTGAATGCGGTTCTTGAAATTCTGCGCGACCTGGGCCAGGGAATTGGGGAACCCAAACAGGCCGAAAAGACACACAACGATCACGGCCGAAATAAATGCAAATTTCCAACGAAGCTGCGGTGTCATGCTGTCTTGGTGCTCTCTTTCTGTGCCGCCTCGGGCTGCAGTCCCGCCACCGCGCTGCGCGTGACCTTGATCTTCACCTGATCGGCGATGCGCAACTGCACGGCATCATCCTCCAAACCGACAATGGTGCCAAAGATGCCGCCGTTGGTGATCACCTTGTCGCCCGTCTTCAAGTTCTTGAGCATCTGCTGGGTCTTCTTCTGGCGGCGCTGCGCGGGCAAAATCATCAGGAAATAGAAGATTACCATGATGAGGATCAGGGGTAAAAACAGGCCCATCGAGCTCGGCTGCGCAGCGGCCTGCGCGAACAGAGCGATATGTGTCCAGATCAGGGATGCCAGCGGGATGATCATTGCACCTTTTCCGTTACGGGGGTACTCCTACCGAGCTTAGCAGGGACCCGCAGGGCCCGTCTGCCGCAGGGAGATGTTGGAGCGCCTTCCGAAGATACTGCCCCGCCACTTAACGCGTTCGAGCCTGCTCAAATTTGACGATCAAGACGTGCGCGAAGGTCAGAGCGGAATCTTTCGAGCCTTCCAAAACCGATAGACTCGCGAATTTTGCCCATGATGTCAAGGTAAAAGTAAAGGTTGTGGTGGGTGTTCAGGATGGCCGCGAGCGGCTCGCCGGACGCGTAGAGATGCCGCAGATAGGCTCGCGAATAGCGGCGGCACACGGCGCATCCACAGGTCTCGTCGATGGGCCGGGCGTCCTTGGCGAAGCGCGCGTTGCGAATCAGCAAGCGGCCTTGCGAAGTGAACAGGCAGCCGTGGCGCGCGCCGCGCGTGGGCAGCACGCAGTCCATCATGTCGACGCCCAGCGCGACGTAGTCCGCAATCTGCTCGGGCCGTCCCACGCCCATTAGATAGCGCGGGCGGGCGGCGGGTAACCGCGCGGCCGTTATTCCGGCGATATCGCAGGTCAACTGGTGGGTTTCGCCCACAGCCAGGCCGCCAATGGCATAGGCGGGAAAATCGAGAGCGACGAGAGCATCCGCGTTCTGCTGGCGCAAGTGCGCGAACGTGCCGCCCTGCACGATGGCAAAGAGCATCTGGCGTTCGCGGTCGCCGTGCGCCGCAAAATAATCGTACGAGCGCCGCGCCCAGGCCAGCGTGCGCTCCGCGGCTTCGCGCGCGCGCGTTTCCTCAGAGGGCGCTTCGATGCACTCATCGAGGACCATGACAATGTCCGCGCCGAGCGCGATTTCGATTTCCAGCGCTTTTTCGGGCGAGAGGAAATGTTCCGAGCCGTCGATATGCGAGCGGAAGGTGACGCCATCGTCGGTTACCTTGCGCAGATCGCTGAGGCTGAAGACCTGGTAGCCGCCTGAATCGGTCAGAATCGCGCGCGGCCAGGACATGAACCGGTGCAGGCCGCCGAGTTCGCGGATCAATTCATGGCCCGGCCGCAAATATAGATGATACGTATTGGCGAGAATGATTTGGGCGCCGAGCGCTTCCAGGTCCTGCTGCGTCTGCGCTTTCACCGTGGCCGCGGTGCCCACCGCCATGAACGCCGGCGTGTCGATCGCGCCGTGCGGCGTGTGCAGCCGCCCGAGCCGCGCGCCCGTCGGGTCGGTGGCTAAGATCTCAAATCGAAATCCCATCCGGCCGAGTGTATCAGGCGAAGGCCCCGGCGAGTCCCACCTTCACCAGAACGAAAACAAGCCAAACGACCACGATTGCGCCGAGCGCCTTGGCGAAAGAGATTTTCTTCGGATTGGTCGCGCGATAGCCGATGGCCTGCAGGATGAGCACCCAGAAGGTGAACAGGTCGAGAGAGGTGAAGAGCGAGACCATCCATTTGGGGGCAGTATCCGAAAGCAGCGCCCCCGGATTCGAGGCGACCAGGTTCTGCACGTCCAC
>JBJKQB010000142.1:0-10099 GCA_046705825.1 Candidatus Acidiferrales bacterium | reverse complement strand
TGTGCGCGATCGCGAATCGCATGCCGCACAGCCTCGCGAACCGGTTCCGGATCGCCGATTAGTCGCACGAAGACTTCAGCCCTGGCCGCATCGGCAACCACGTTGGGCGCGCGGCCTCCCGAAATTGTTCCGATATTGATCGTGCTTGGACCAAGTAGTTCATCCGCCGGGAGCCGGAGTTTGCGGATCGCCTCGATCGCATCGAGCAGCTTTTCGATCGCCGATTCGCCGAGTTCCGGGTAGGCCGAATGCGCCATGCGGCCCGCGGCGGAAATCTCCAGGCGCAGCGCGCCCTTCGCGGCCAGCGCAAGCTGGTTCTCTGTCGGCTCTCCGTTGATCAGGTATTTCGATCCGCGCGGCTGGCGCGCCGCCGCTTTCGCGCCAAGGCTGTCGCGCTCTTCGCCGATGACGAACAGCAGCCCCAAATTGCGCCGTCCGTCACGCAAAAGCGTTTCGGCGGCCCCGATCATCGCGGCGATAATTCCTTTGGCATCGCACGACCCGCGGCCGCGAATGCTTTCGTCGTCTTCGGCGCTGGCAAAGAAGGGCGGCACGGTGTCCATGTGCGTGGAGAAGGTGACGACAGGCTGGCCCCAGAACGCGAAGAGGTTGAAGCGGTCGCCCTCGACCGGCATGCGCTCGATCCGGCCGTCGTAGCGCGAAACGATGCGCGACAGCTCGTCGAACAGAAAAGCGGCAACCGCCATTTCGTTCCCGCTGACCGACTCGATGTCCACAAGCGCCCGTGTGAGGGCAAACAGATTTTCCACGCTGGTGCTTCCTTCGGGATGGAACGGAGGGAGAAGAGGGGGTACGCGAGAGGTACGGCTCGAGTCCCGGCACTTCTCGATAGCGCTCCATCCGCTTGAAACGGATGACAGTGGACAAGCCTTGGACTTGTCCCCCAACCACCGCGATTTCAGCTCTCGCGGTGATTTCGGCGGAGTCGGCAAAACCCCTTTTCGCAACGCCTCCGAAGCTGCTCGGAAATGCGGGCGCTGCTACTCGTGGTCTCCGCACCTCTACCAAGAACTTTGGCAGATTAGCGAACGCTGCCGGCAAAGTCAACCGGACCGGCGCGCGATTTCGAAATGTACATTCCTGTTGATTCGCTTGCCGGAATGCTCTATCGTTCTTGGTTCGCAATGAACGGCAACCTCAACGCGCGCTTCCATCGGCACCATCATCATCATTGTGCCGCGCCGCGCCCGTTGAGTGCTGGATAGCGATTCGCTAAACAAGGACTCTTCGGCCCGCTGGCGCAGCAAAGCCCAGCGGGCTTTTTGTTTTTTTGCGGCTCTTTTTTGGGGAGGAAACCGAAACGTGGAAATCGCATTTGCAAAAGCAAACGGCCTCGTTCCCGCCATCGTGCAGGACCATCGCACGGGCGAAGTGCTCATGCTGGGTTTCATGAACGCGGAAGCGCTCGCGCAGACTCGCTCGACGCAGGAAGTCGTCTTCTTCAGCCGTTCGCGCAACCGGCTGTGGAAGAAGGGCGAGTCGAGCGGCCACATCCTGAAACTGCGCGAATTGCGCGTCGACTGCGACTTGGACGCGTTGCTTCTCCGCGTCGAGCCGGTCGGCCCCGGCGTTTGCCACGAAGGCTATCGCAGCTGTTTTTTCCGCAAGCTCGATCGGGACGGACAGGGAGCGGTTGTCGAAGAGCGCGTCTTTCAGCCGCACGAAGTCTACGGGCGGGAGGGCAAGCGGTGAGACGCCTGAAGCTGGGAATTCCCAAAGGCAGTTTGCAGGAAGCCACCATCGATTTGTTTGCCCGGGCCGGCTGGAGGATTGGCACCAGTTCGCGAAGCTACGTGCCCTCCATCGACGATTCCGAAATCGATTGCCTGATGGTGCGCGCGCAGGAGATGGCGCGCTACGTCGAAACCGGCGCGCTGGACGCGGGAATCACCGGGCACGATTGGGTGGTGGAAACCGGCGCTGATGTCGAGGAGCTCGCGGAGCTCGTGTATGCGAAGCAACGTCTCGCGCGCGTGCGCTGGGTGCTGGCGGTTCCCGAGGACTCGCCGGTGAAAGAGCCGCGCGATTTGGCGGGCAAGGTGATTGCCACCGAAATCGTTCGCGTCACCCAAAATTATCTGGCGGAGCGCGGCATCTCCGCGCGCACGGAATTTTCCTGGGGCGCAACGGAAGTGAAAGTCCCGCAGCTTGCGGACGCCATCGTCGAAGTGACGGAAACCGGTTCCTCGCTGCGCGCGAACCACTTGCGCATCGTGGACATTGTCCTGGAATCGTCCACCGTTTTCATCGCCAATCGCTCGGCCATGCAGGATGCGTGGAAGCGCGAGAAGGCCGGCAACCTCATTCTGATGCTGCAGGGAGCCATCGCCGCCGCCAGCAAGGTCGGCCTGATGCTGAACGTGCGCGAAGACGATCTGCCCGGCGTGCTCGCGGTCCTGCCCGCTCTGAAGCGCCCCACCATTTCGCCGTTGAGCGATACGCAATGGGTCGCAGTGAACACGATTGTCGAGGAGTCCGTCGTGCGCCAAATTCTGCCGAAACTCAAAGCTGCTAACGCGCAGGGGATTGTCGAGTATCCCCTGAACAAAATCGTGCTCTGATGCGAATTCTGAAACTCACCGCTGCGGTAGAGGCAGGAATTCTGCTCGCGCGGCGCCGCAGCGACTCGCGAGCCGATCGCATCGCCGCTCGCATCGTTGACGCCGTGCGGCGCCGCGGAGATTCGGCGCTCTTCGCCTGGGCCAAACGGCTCGACGGCCTCGATCCTTCACAGGGCGGCGTCGCGGTGCGGCTGCAAGAATTGGAGTCTGCCGGAAGATCGGCGAGCTCTCAATTTCTGAACGCCGTGCAGCGCGCCGCCAGAAATGTTCGCAGCGTGGCAGAGAAGCAGCTGCCAAAGCCGTGGACGCTCGAAGTCGAGCCGGGCGTCAGGATCGCGCAGATCGTCCGGCCGATCGAACGCATCGGCTGTTATGTCCCCGGCGGGCGATTCCCACTTCTTTCCACGCTGGTCATGGCGGTGGTCCCGGCACAGGTCGCCGGCGTTCGGCGAATCATGGTGGCGTGTCCAAACCCGAGCCAGGAGCTGCTCGCTGTCGCAAGCGTGCTGGGCATCACGGAAGTCCTTCGCGTCGGAGGAGCACAGGCGATTGCTGCTCTGGCCTACGGCACAGAAACAATCGACCGCGTGGAAAAAATCTTTGGCCCGGGAAACCGGTTTGTGAACTCGGCCAAGAAGATCGTCAGCGGCGATTGCGCCATCGATCTTCCCGCCGGTCCGACCGAAACGATCGTGCTTGCGCAACGCGGCAATGCCTCGTGGATCGCCGCCGATCTTCTGGCCCAGGCCGAGCACGCCCCGGATGCGGCAATCTTTCTGGTGACGACGTCGCGTGAACTCGCCCTCCGCGTTCGCGCTGCGCTCGACGAACAATTGCGGCGCTTGCCGAGCGCAAATCCCGCGCGCACCTCTTTGCAAAAAGCTGGCGCAATCCTTCTCGCGCCCTCGCTGGAACGGGCGCTTCGCTTCGTCTCGCGCTTCGCGCCGGAGCATCTCAGCCTGCCCATCCGAGGTCGGGCGCTGTTGCGAAAAATCGAGGCTGCGGGGACCGTGTTTCTCGGCCCTTGGTCCGCCCAGCCGCTCGGTGACTACGCGAGCGGCAGCGATCATGTTTTGCCCACGGGAGGATGGGCGCGCGCGCGGGGCGGCCTCTCCGCCGCCGATTTTGTAAAATGCGTATCCGTTCAGTCCATCACACGCGCGGGTTTCATGCGTTTGGCAAACGATGTCGGGATTCTGGCTCGAGCCGAGGGTGCGCTGGCCCATGCAAACGCGATCGAGGTCCGCCGATGAAAGCGTCTCTGCCCGTCCGCGCTGCGATCCTCAAGCGGGAAACATACGAAGCGCCTGCCGAGGGCCGCCTGAACAAGATTCGCCTGGACTTCAACGAAAACACCTCGGGCTGTTCCCCGGCCGTGATCCGCGCGCTGGCAGAGCTCACGCCCAAACAGTTGGCGATGTATCCGGAGTACCAGGCGGCTACAAGGGATCTAGCACGTTACTTCGGTATCCGCGCGGGCGAGTTGATGCTCGCGAATGGCGGGGACGAAGCGCTGCGTGTCTTCTTCGATGCCTTTGTCGAAGAGGGCGGCCCCATTCTCATTTGCGAGCCGGCGTTTCCGATGTACCGGTATTTTGCGGAGATCGCGGGTGCGCGCGTCAACGCGTGTCGCTACCGGCCGGATATGAGTTTTCCGATGGCGGACATACTCGCGGCATTGCGCAAAAAGCCGCGCGTGCTCTTCATCGCCAATCCCAACAATCCCACCGGAACGCTTCTCGGACGCGGCGAGCTGCGGCGGATTTTGCAGGGATGCACGAACACCGCAGTAGTCATTGACGAAGCCTATGCCGAGTTTTCCGGCGTCTCCGTCGTTTCCTTGATCCGCCGATATCCCCATCTTTTTGTGACTCGCACGTTTTCCAAGGCGGCGGGAATTGCCGCTCTGCGCTTGGGCGCGGTGATTGCGCGCAAATCCTCCCTCGATATTTTGCGGCGTGCGATGCCGCCGTTTTCCGTAAACCTTGCGGCGCTTGCGGCCGCGCGAGCGGCTGTGCGCGACCGCGCGGCCATGCGCCGCAACATCCTTCAAGTGCGGTCGGTGCGTGCCTGGCTCGCCGCGGAACTTGGCCGCCTCGGTGTTGCGGTGTACCCCAGCGCAGGCAATTTCTTCCTGGCAAACTTCGGGCCGCGCGGGGCGAAGTTGTTCAAGTTCCTCGAACGGCGGCGCATTCTTCTTCGCGAACGAAGCGATCAGATCGGGCCCGGGTTTGTACGAATCACGATTGGAACGCCGGCAGAAATGCACCGACTGGTGACTATGATCCAGCGGCACTGGAAAGAGCAAATGAAATGACGCGCATAAGAACGAGAACGGCAGCGCTTCGCCGCACGACGAATGAAACCGACATTCGCGCGCGGATCAATCTGGACGGGCGAGGAACGGCCACCGTGCAAACCGGGATCCGCTTCCTCGATCATATGCTGGAACTCGTCGCGCGCCATGGCGCGTTCGATCTGGCTCTCAAGGCGAACGGCGACCTGGATGTCGACCAGCACCATACGGTCGAAGACACCGGTATCGCTCTCGGCGAAGCCGTGCGATCCGCTTTGGGCTCCAAGCGGGGGATCATGAGGGCCGGGTACTTTCTGATGCCGATGGACGAAACGCTGGCGGCTGCCGCGGTCGATCTCGGAGGGCGCGCCTTTTGCGTTTGCGACACGCGCGCGCAGGTTCGAATGGTCGGCGATCTGCAAGCCGAACTGGTCGACGACTTTTTTCAGGGCTTCGCGCACGCCGCCAAGGCCAATGTCCACTTGCGCGTCCTGTACGGCCGGTCTTCGCACCATAAGATTGAAGCGACGTTCAAGGCATTCGCCAGGGCATTACGTTTCGCCGTATCCAGGGACAAGCGCCTGCGCCGCGTGCTGCCCAGCACGAAAGGCCTGCTGTGAAATTCACGTTGATCGATTACGGCGCCGGCAACATCGCATCCGTGGACCGCGCACTGCGCCGTCTCGGAGCAGAATCCGGGCGCGCCTCCCGGCCCGAACAGATTCTTTCCGCGAGAGCCTTGCTCTTACCCGGAGTGGGTCACTATGCTGCGCTCATCCGCGCGCTGGACGGCCGCGGCTTGCGCGGCGCTCTGCTCGACGCGATTGGGCGCGGCGTTCCTTTCCTCGGCATCTGCCTCGGCCTGCAGGTGCTTTTCGAATGTAGTGAAGAGGCTCCTGAACTCGGCGGGCTGGGACTTCTGCCGGGAGCCGTTCGCGCCTTGCCGGCCTGCGCCAAGTTGCCTCATATGGGCTGGAATCAAATCTGTGTCGAACGCGAGTCGCGCCTGCTGGCCGGTGTGGCTCCCGGCGCGTATTTCTATTTCGCCCATTCCTACGCCGCGCTTGCTGTGCCCGGCTGTCCTGAAATGACGGCGCAGTGCGCCTACGCGGCGCCATTTATCGCTGCCATCGAAAGGGGGAACTTGTTTGGCGTCCAGTTCCATCCCGAGAAGAGCGGAGCCGCGGGCGAACGCGTTCTGCGCAATTTCCTGGAGCTGGCGGCATGACCCTTGCGCGGCGCATCATTCCCTGCCTGGATACAGATGGCGAGCGCGTGGTTAAAGGCGTGCATTTCACGCGTCTGCGCGATGCCGGAGATCCCGCTGAATTGGCGGCGCGCTACAACGCGGAGGGCGCTGACGAGCTTGTGGTGCTCGACATCGCTGCTTCACGCGATCGCCGGTCCACATTCATCGAAACGATTCGCCGCACCGCTGCGCAACTCTCCATTCCGCTCACAGCGGGAGGCGGAATCCGCAATCTTGCTGACGCGTGTGCCGTGATCAACGCCGGCGCCGACAAGGTCACGGTCAACACAGCAGCCGTTTTGCGCCCGCAGCTCCTCGCGGAACTCGCCGGCGAATTCGGATCGCAGGCCGTCGTGCTGGCGATCGACGCGAAATCCACAGGTGGCGGTTGGCATGTCATGGCGCGCGGCGGCCGCGACGCAACGGGTCTGAACGCCCTCGATTGGGCGCTGCGCGCCGTGCAGCTCGGCGCCGGAGAGATTCTGCTCACTTCCGTCGACCGCGACGGAACTCAATCCGGATTCGACGTGCCCTTGACCGCCGCAATCTCGCGCAGGGTCCACGTGCCGGTAATTGCTTCCGGCGGGGCCAAGCTGCCGGAGCATTTTGCCGAAATCTTTGAGGCCGGTTTCGCCGACGCGGCGCTGGCCGCATCCATCTTTCACGACGGTGTTCAATCGCTGCGCGGGCTCAAGCAGGATTTGTCGGAACGAGGCATCCCGGTGCGATGGCCGTGCTGATTCCCTGCATCGATCTGCAAGGCGGCCAAGCCGTGCAACTCGTGCATGGCAAGAAGCGTGCTTTGGCCGTTCGCGACGTCATGGGCCTGCTTGAAAAATTTAAGTCCTATCCCTGGCTGCATGTGATCGACCTGGACGCCGCCATGGAAATGGGGTGCAACGATGCTCTCGTGCGTGCCTTGTGCTCCCGTGCGTGCGCGCAATACGGAATCAAAGTGCGCGTCGGCGGAGGAATTCGGACAGCATCTCGCGCTGTCGAGCTCATACGTTCAGGCGCGAATCAGGTGATCGTGGGCACCGCCGCATTCAAGGGCGACAAAGTGAATCATCGCTTTTTCCGGCGGCTGCTCGAGCATCTCCAGCCCAATCAAGTCGTTATCGCTATGGACGTGGCTAAAGGCCGCATCGTTGTGCGCGGCTGGACGGAATCATTGGACCTCTGCCCAGATCAGGTCATGAATCGTCTCAAGCCGTTTTGCGCTGCTTTCCTGTGCACGGATGTCGATCGGGAAGGAACGCTGCGAGGCGCGCGATTGGCCTGGTATCAGAAACTGCGAAGAGCGGTGGGTCACCCGATCATCGCCGCCGGGGGAATCAAAACGCGTCGTGACGTCGTGGCTCTCGAAAAGATGGGAATGGACGCAGCCGTAGGCATGGCCGTTTACACCGGCCGCCTTCGATGATGTTCGGAGCGGCGCGCCGCATCGGCTTCCGTGCGAAGACGTGCGATATCGCTACGTTCCCGGCCGGCCGCGCACGGCAATCGGCAGCGAGATCGCTTAGCCCGCAACCGCCTCTTGTTTGTAGCCGTTGTTCAGGCGCGCTATCTCGAGCTGATCGCCGACTTGCGTCCGCGATCGATAAATGGCGTGGGGCGGCAACTCCAGGACGCTCGTGGCCTTGAGCGAAACGCTTGAGATCCGGAATGGGCGCACGTACTCTTCGACGTGCACAACTTCCTTATCCTTGCTGAGGAAGATCAAGTCGATCGGGAACAGCATCCCGATCGTGTGCACGCCCCGGGACGGTATGATCCACAACCCCTTCCCGTGTCGCGCCCATCGCTTCGTTTTTCCCAGAAGCCCGATCAGCCGCGGAAAATAGGAATCGGCTATCGTGGCCTCGGTGGCGACGAACGTTTCCCTCGTTTTGTTGTAGACGTACACATCGCTCGTATGATTATTCGCCATAGTTCTGCCGCCCCGCTCTCGCGCGGGATGCTGCAACTCTCCCGGTTATTCCGTTGCCTTGCGCTTGCGCCGCCAAATGATGATGAACAGCACGACGACCGCCAGAGCCCCCGCCACCACCCGAATCATAGTTACGTTGTCCATTAACAATGCCAAGTTCGTCATTCTCGTCCTCCTTTGAATTTCCGTCCTTCTCGCATTGCATCAACCCGCTTGCCGCCGCCTAATGGTGCAGCACCGGCATGAGCTGCCGCATGAGAGTGATAATCGCAGGTCCCAGAATCACAACCATGAGCGCCGGAAAAATGAAGAAAACAAGCGGTGGAACCATCTTTACCGTTGTCTTCGCCGCCATTTCTTCCGCGCGTTGCCGCCGCTTCATCCGCAGGTCGTCCGAATGGACGCGCAGTGACTGCGCCACACTCGTGCCGAACCGCTCCGTCTGGATCAGCATCGCGACGAGCGCCTTGATGTCCTCGAGTCCTGTCCTTCGACCCAATTCGCGCAAAGCTTCCAGCCTCGTCTTCCCTACGCGCATCTCCAACGTGACGAGCTGCAACTCGTCGCTCAGTTCCGGATGGGCGATTCGCAATTCCTCCGCCACTCGCATCAAGGACTGGTCCAATCCCAGACCGGCCTCCACGCAGATCACCAGCAGGTCCAAACCATCTGGCAAAGCTAGGCGCAGCCGATGCTGGCGCGCGTGCACCCGCCACGTCAGCCACATTTCCGGAATCATGTAGCCGAGCACTGCCGCAAGCAGCAGGATAAAGATCGGGTTGGAACGATAGATCCCGGTGGCCAAAGCGATCCCGATCAGGCAAACCGGCATTAGGACTTGCATGCCTCGCAGGGCCATCAACGCCTTCGGATTGCGATACCCGGCTCGCTGCATCAACAGCTGGGCCTTCGATTGACTCCCCGTCGAAGACGTCGGAACCACCTGTCCGATCGAGGCCAGCGTGTCGCGCACTTTCCCTTTCTGCCTCTCCGCGAATCCGACTTCCTTTGCCGGCGCGGTCGGATTCAGCAGGCGTGATAGCCGCGTGCCGATTCCAACCTCTCCGGGCATAAAGGCGAACAACAAAGCTCCAATCAGAGCGATGCTGGCGAGGAATGTGATTATCGTAATTTCCCAGACCATGACTGATCTCCGCCTTCAGACCTCGATATGGATGATCTTCCAGAGCAGCGCAGCTCCGATGATTTGCAGCACGGCCGCGACGGTCAGAACGGTTGGCCCCTTCGGGTCGGTGAACAGAACCCCGACGTAGTGCGGGTTCACTATCCCGAGCACAAACATCATGAACGGCGGAAGGGCGATGAGGATGCCGGCCGTCAGTCGTCCTTGTGCAGTTTTCGTTTGCACTTCCCGATAGATCCGGAAGCGATCGCGGATCACGTGCGCCAGGCTGTCCAAAATCTCAGCTAAGTTGCCGCCCGTTTCCTTTTGAATCATGAGCGCCGTCACGAAGAACCGCACGTCGATCAGCGGCACACGCTCGGCCAAATTCAACAGCGCGTCCCGCAAAGGAAGTCCAAAATTCTGCTCATCGAATGTGGTGCGAAACTCCCCGGCGATGGGCTCAGACGACTCTTTAGAGATCATCTCCAGCCCCGTGGTGAACGCATGGCCCGCGCGCACGGCGCGCCCCAGGAGGTCCAGCGCTTCCGGGAAATGTTCTTCAAATTGTCGCAGGCGCCGCTTGCGCATCCATGCCACCACGCCGATCGGAATGAGCCCGGTGCCGGCTCCGATGAAGAAGGCGATCAGGAAGTGCGGTAGAAAATGGGCAGCGATCAAATATGAGCCAACCGCGAGAATGGCGCAGATCATGAGTAGCTTCGCCGGCTTGATCTTCAATCCCGCTTGGCTCAAGAAATCGCGCATTCGCGACGGCCAGGCCCACTGCAACAGGACGCGATGGATAGCGGGCACGCCGCTCAGCATCTCGTCGCGCAGCAGATCGACCGCCAGGGACTTGTCCCCGCCCCGGCGCTCGGCTTTGCGCACCGATTCAAATCGCCGCCGCACGACCTCC
>JBJKQB010000141.1:0-16260 GCA_046705825.1 Candidatus Acidiferrales bacterium | reverse complement strand
GTGCGGCCATCGCCGGACTCACGCTGGCTACAAAGAAGGTGCTATCTGTTGAGAGCAAGGAGTTCATTCTTTCTCCGAAACCAGCCCTCCGCGAGAACAATTCCACCCTTGTTTCCACCCGTACAGGCTGGTCCGCAGCCACATCCTGTTGCAATGCACATGCCAGGGGGCCGGGAATCACAGGGCGACGGGATATCTCGTTTGTACTCAGGTGCTTAGGGCCTATCCGGCAGATCGGCGATCCGCGGGCGGAGCGAGCCAACCACCAACCGGAACCAGTCGGGTCGGAATCCCACGGTAGACGCATGTTGCTGAAAACAGTATCTTTACGGCACTCAGAAAACAGTGGGACGGGTGTAGCGGACGTCGCGGCGCTGCCAGAAAGTGGTAACTCTGCTCTACAATAGGGAATTGGTTTTCCACTCCAGCGGCCGGGTACCTTCCGCCAAGCCTTGAGTTCGCGCACACCCGGGGCGGTTGAGAAGCCGGAGGTCAGCTAAGTTAAGTAGATTCAGTTGATTAAAGACGATGCTGCGGCCGGGCAAAGCCTGGGTTCTACTACTGTCGAGCGGACGCTCGATTGCTGCTCGATTGCTGGTCCGTGAGTCGTTTGGAAGGGAGTTTCGTACCTTGAGCATGCCCCTGCGTCGGTTTGTTCTCTTGTGTGCGCTATCCGCGGCGGTGTTCTTCGCCGGCTGCTCGCGGAACCCCGAGGTCGCCAAGAAGCATTATTTGGACAAAGGCAGCGCCTACCTGCAGAAGGGAAACGTTCGCGCGGCCACCATTGAATTTCAGAACGCCATTCAGATCGACCCCAAATACGCCGCCGCGCATTACCAGTTGGCTCAATGCTATCTCAGAGAGCATGACGTCCTGCACGCGTATCAAGAACTCAGCCGCGCCACCGAGTACGATCCGACGAACTGGCAGGCGCAACTGGAACTGGCAGGCATCCTGCTCGGCGCGCGCAAGCTTCCGGATGCCCTCAGCCGCGTTGAGACGGTGCTCAAAGGTGATCCACGCAATGCCTCCGCCGAGATGTTGCTCTCCAGAATCTATGCGGTCGAGGGGAACACGGCGAAGTCACTGACGGAAGCCGAACGCGCGGTTCAGTTCGCTCCCACGCGCGTGGACTGCTACTTGAATCTCGCGAGCATCGAACAGAACGCCAAGGATTTTGCCGAGGCGGAAAAGAACTATCAGAAGGCGGCTCAGCTGGGCCCGAAAAGCGCCGTGCCCAAGCTGGCCCTAGCCCGGTTTTACGAGAGCCAAAAACGCTGGAAAGATTCGGAGCAGGAATTCGAGACCGCCATCTCCCTGGATTCCAAGGATCCGCTCCCGCGGGCCGAACTCGCCCAGTTGTACTTGGATGAAGGCCGCAAGGACGCCGCTGTCAAAGTGTTGCTCGACGCCAAAAGCGCCCTGCCGGATGATCCGCGCGCCTACCGCATGCTGGGCGATTTTTACATCACTCAGGGAGAAGCGGGCAAGGCCATCGCGGAATTTGCTTCACTGTATGCGCAGCATCCCAAGGATTGGGAAGTTGCGAAAACCTATACCGAGCTGCTGATCAACGAAAAGAAGATCGATCAAGCGCGTCAGATTGACGACCTGGTCCTGAAGAATCATCCGTCCGACCCCGTGGCCCTTACGTATCGCGCGCAGATTCTGGAAATTCAGGGCAAGCCCGAGGACGCCATCAATGTTCTTGGGCCGGTGGTGAAGGACAGCCCGAACTACGCGCTGGCACGTTATTTTCTGGGCTTGGCCTATGCCGCTGCCGGAGACTCCGCGCAAGCCCAGGCGCAGTGGAAGGAAGCGGTCCGCCTGCGGCCTCAAATGATCGAGGCCCAGCGCGCCCTGGCCACGCTGGCGCTCCATAATCGTGATTTCAAGACGCTGGCCAATGTGGCGGCGCAAATCATCCAGTACGCGCCGAACTCACCCGAGGGGTACATCTTTCACGCACAGGCCCTCGGCTCGCAAGGCAACATCGCGGGAGCAGAGGCGGACCTGAAGAAAGCGATGCAGGCCGCGCCGCAAGCCGCGTCGGGGTATGCGAGCCTGGGAGACTTGCGTTTCGCGCAGAAACGATTGGACGAAGCCGCCAAGTTGTATCAACAGGCGCTCGATCGCGACCCCAATTCGGCGCAGGCGGTGACCGGAATGGCCAACGTGTATCTTCTGCGCAAGCAGCCCGCCAAGGCGCTGAAGCTGGTCCAGGATCAGATCACCCGGTCCCCTAACAACAGCGATTTTTATCAGCTGCTGGGCGAACTCGAGCTGAAGGATCAGAATTCCGGCGCGGCGGAAGCGGCGCTTCAGAAATCGACGCAACTGAACGGCAACAACGTGCAGGCGTTTCTTCTGCTCGGGAGCCTGGAGGTGGCGCGCGGCTCGCTGGATGAAGCCGTCAGCAACTATCAGCGCGCTCTGCAGAGCAATCCGAGAGATGTGCAGCTTTATGTCGCGCTCGGCGGCGTGTACGAAGCCAAGAACCAGTGGCAGGAAGCCGAGGATCAGTATCAGAAGGCGCTGCAGATCGTTCCCAATTATCCGTCCGCGGCCAACAATCTCGCTTACCTGATGCTGGAACACGGGGGCAATATCAACGTTGCGTTCACGCTCGCTCAAACGGCGCGCCAGGGACTGCCGAATCTTCCGAACTCAGCGGACACCCTGGGCTGGGCGTATTACCATCAAGGCGTCTACAGCGCCGCCGCAGACCTGTTCAAGACCGCCGTCAAAGGCGATCCGAAAAACCCGACCTACCACTACCATCTGGGCCTGGCTTACGAAAAAGAGAAGAAATACGCCTTGGCCAAAAAGGAACTCGAATACACCCTGCAGATCAGGCCCGACTTCAGCCAAGCCGGGCAGATTCGCGACATTCTGGCCGCCGCACCACAGAAGAACGATTGATTCCGCAACTGCCGGCCCGCAATTTCCGGCCGCGCACGCAGACCATGTTCTACAAGGGAGCGCCACCAACCTGCCTCTTCTCAGCGTGAGTGATTAGCGACCCTCGAAAGGATAGCGATCCTGGGCCAGCACCGCGCCTGCTATATCGCGGCGGAGAGAGATTGTGTCGAGCGGGGCGTGCTTGGCGAACCGGCGCAGCACGGCGAGTTGCGTCAGGAGCATGTCGCCGTCGACGGTTGCAGCCAGCGCGGTGCGCGCTTCTTTCTCGATGCGGTCCATGGCGTCGTAGATGAACACGCGGGCGGCGGCACCCATCGCACCCCCGGCCTGGGCTCGGCCTGCGGCGGACTTTTGCGCGCGGCGAAGGCACGATTCCATGGCGTAGACGTCCATCGCAATGTTCGCCAGCGCAGCGACGATTTCCTGATGATCTGCGAGCTGCTCGCGGTACTTCTGAACGGCAGAACCAGTCGCCAGCAGGAAAATCTTCTTCGCCTGCGCCAGCGAACGTTCTTCCTCGGCAAAGTCGCCGCTTGGAGCCTCCTCGAAGGATGGCCCTGCGAGAACTTCCTCCGCCAGTTTCATAGCCGCCGGAATCAGCGGCAGAACACCGGCCATGGCCCGTTTCATCAGCATCTGGATGATCAGCATGCGGTTGATTTCGTTGGTGCCTTCGAAGATGCGATTGATGCGGCTGTCGCGGTAAGCGCGCGCGACGGGATAATCCTCGTGATAGCCGTAGCCGCCAAAAATCTGCACCGCTTCATCCACGCAATAATCCACCGTCTCGCTGCCGGCGATTTTGCTGATGGAGCTTTCGATGGCGTATTCCTCGAGGACTTGCATGGCCTGCTGTGTTTTGCTGGTGTCGGATTTCGCTTCGGCCACCGCGGCGGATACCATGCCCGCGGAGCGATAGATCATCGATTCGACGGCGTAAATGCGGACGCCCATTTCGCCGAGCTTGGCCTGGATCAAGCCGAATTCGGAAATGGATTTGCCGAAGGCGGTGCGCTCCTTCGCATATTTGGAGGCGGCAGCCAGCACGTACTTCGCGCCGCCCAGGCAGTACGCGCCCAGCGAGAAGCGGCCGACGTTGAGCGTATTGAAGGCCACGATGTGGCCGCGCCCGACTTCGTGCAGAAGATTTTCTTTGGGAATGGTGGCGTTCTCGAAAAAAATGGGCACGGTCGAGCTGCCTTTGATCCCCATCTTTTTTTCTTCCGCGCCAATGGAAAAGCCGGGCGCGCCGCGCTCGACGATAAAGCAGGAGAATTTCTCTCCATCGACCTTGGCAAACACAGTAAAGATGTCCGCAAAGCCGCCGTTGGTGATCCACATCTTCTGGCCGTTGAGGATCCAGCTCTTGCCGTCGGGAGAAAGAACGGCGCGCGTGCGCGCGGCCAAGGCGTCCGACCCGGCCTGCGGTTCGGACAAGCAGTAGCACGCAAGTTTTTCGCCTGTGGCGATCTTCGGCAGAAAGCGCTTCTTCTGCTCTTCGGTCCCAAAATAGACGAGAGGAATCGTTCCGATCCCGGAATGGCCGCCGTGCGAAACGGCGAACGATGCGTAAGCCGCGACTTTTTCCGAGAGCACCGTGGCGGAAACTTTGTCCACTGCCGCGCCGCCGTATTCTTCGGGAATCGCTCCGCCCAGCAGGCCGAGTTCGCCCGCCTTTTTCAGCAGCTCGGCCATCAGCCCTTCTTTATGCTGCTCGAGTTCCGCAACGTTCGGAAGGACTTCCTTGGCGACGAATTCTTCGGCCGTCTGGCCGATCAGGCGTTGATCGTCGGTGAGATCCGCGGGAGTGAAGACGTCTTCCGGCGCGCACGATGCGATCAGGAATGCGCCGCCGCGGTTGCGCGTTTGAGCGGCGGTTTCGGAAGCTTTGGTGGCCATGAGTTTCCTCGGTTTGTGGTGACCGCTGGTTCCGATTGTCGCGCCTGCCGCGGCAAAGAGCAAATCGCCGGGCTCAATCCCCTTGGGCGGCCGCGCGAATCGATTCGATGTACTCGGAGGGAAGGTTGTGTTCGGTGGCGCCGTCGAGAATCGTTTTCAGATAATGCGAGGCGGGGCGCAGGCCCTTTTCCACTTTGGTGGCGATGAACGCTTGCGCAGTGACCGGCTTGCCCTCGCCATCCTTCACTGTGACTTGAATGCGCCGGTAGTGAACGGGGGCGCCTTCCGCGCGGTCTAGATTGCGAAACGCCGATTCGTTGATTTTGTAGAGCACGCCTTCCACGAATTTCCCGGGCGCGGGGCGAAGGTTCGCTCCCGCGGTCCCGCCGCGAACCTTCTTGTTGAAGGCCAACTCGTAGTTTTCCAGACGGCCGGGCTTTTCTTCCAGAATCTGCCCGGCGCGCGATTGCATCTGCGCGCGGTTCATGTTGCTGGCGTACGCGAAATACCAGGCTGTAGCAGGCATAGGCTCTCTCGAATAAGAACGACTCGCACTTCCACAGCGTTCCGGATCGACATCCCGTTCGCTTGTTGGTGTTTTGGCGCGTTAGCACGACGGGAACAGGCGCCCCTCACGAAGCCACCTCTCTGAACCCCGGTCCAGGCGGCCGTGACTTTACATCAGGCAAGGCGCTCGAAAATTCCCGCCGCACCCATACCGCCGCCCACGCACATGGTAACCATGCCGTAACGCGCCTTTCGGCGCTCCAGTTCGCGGAGAATCGTGGCGGTCAGCTTCGCACCCGTGCAGCCCAGCGGATGCCCCAGCGCGATCGCGCCGCCGTTCACGTTCACCCGCGCCGGATCCAGTCCCGCCAGCTTGATCACGGTCAGCGACTGCACCGCAAAGGCTTCATTCAATTCGATTACGTCGATGTCTTCAAGTTTCAGCCCCGCAATCTTCAGCGCTTTTGGAATGGCGAAAACCGGACCGACGCCCATTTCTTCAGGCGGGCAGCCCGCCGTGGCAAAGGAAACGAAACGCGCCAAAGGCTTGAGGCCCAGAGCGCGGGCGCGCTCGGCGCTCATCACTACAGACGCTGCTGCGCCATCGCTGGTCTGCGAACTGTTTCCCGCCGTGACGGTGCCATGCGCGTGAAAGGCGGGCTTGAGTTTGCCCAGCGCTTCCATGGAAGTGTCGGCGCGCGGCCCCTCGTCCGTGTCGAACGTGACCTTCACCGTTTTGGCGCGCGCGCTCGCGGGATTTCCGTTTGCTCCCGCCGCGCTCTCCAGTACCGTGTAGCTCACCTCCACCGGGACGACCTCATCCTTGAATTTTCCGGCCGCGATGGCGGCCAGGGCCTTGTGATGGCTGGCAAGCGAAAATTCGTCCGCCTGCTCGCGCGCGATACTGTATTTCTTCGCCAGATTTTCCGCCGTGAGGCCCATGCCCAGGTACGTGTCCGGATGGTGGTCCATCAACCAGGGGTTCGGCGCCACTTTGTTGCCGCCCATGGGAACCATGCTCATTGATTCTGTGCCCCCGGCGACGGCCACCTCGCCCTGTCCGGCCATGATGCGCTGGGCGGCCAGCGCGATCGCCTGCAAGCCCGAAGAGCAAAACCGGTTGATGGTCATAGCCGAGGACTCGACTGGCAAACCCGCGCGCAATGCGGCGATTCGCGCCACGTTCATGCCCTGTTCCGCTTCCGGCATGGCGCAACCAAGGATCACGTCCTCGATTTCGCGCGCGTCGAGGCCCTTGGCCCGCGCTAACGCTTCCTTGATGGCGGTAGCAGCCAAATCGTCCGGCCGCGTTGTGCGCAACGCCCCTTTCGGCGCTTTGCCCACCGCTGTCCGAACCGAGCTTACGATCACAGCTTCACGCATGGCTTCACCTCAGATTCGAGTTCCCAGGCAGGTCAACCCAGAACATTGGATGCCATAGCTCTGAAAAAAGCAACCGCTTCGGGAGGGAACGCGTCTGCCGTCCGCCAGTAGAACAAATCAGAGGCGGAATCGAACGGTCACGAGCATCTCGACGGCGACGGGCTTGCCGTCCAGTTCGGAGGGCTGATATTTCCAGTGGCGCACAGCGTCCATGGCTGCCTGGCGCAACATGGCCGGTCCGGAGGTCACCTTCATGCGCGCAACGGACCCGCTGGCGCTGATCTGTGTGTCGATCACAACGTCACCCTGGACGCCGGCTTCCTTGGCGGCAAACGGATACATGGGCATCACAGTCGAGATCAACTTTGGCTCTTTGACCATGCCTCCCACGCGACCCGGCGCTGTGGGTAGCGCGTGGTTTTCGGGTGGTGCTGGCACGGCCAACTTGGATGGACCCATCGCCAGTAGGCCCGCTGCGCCAGGATCGGCGCTTTGCTCGACCGCCGGCGCCTGCCCAGGCAGGTTGACCGCGCGCTTCTTCAGCGTCGGATGGGCGTTCAGCGGAGCTGGCGCCAGATTCGTCGCCGGAGCTTTTTCGGCCGTTTTCGGCGCACTTGCCGGCAATGAGCTCCGGGCCGCAGTGGAAGGCGGCCGCTCTTCTCCCAGAGCGCCAAAAGCGTCCTTGGTTCCTACGAGCACGGGATTGCTCTGCGGAGCGGCGTCGATCTTCTTCGGTTCAGCGCGGCGGGCCTCTGCGGGATTCGCCGGGATCGAGGCAACCGGTGACGTCTGCGTTGCCGATTGCGCCGCCGTGCGCGATTGCGATTCCGGTGGAACCGCGGGCTGCTGGATGTTCTGCGGTGCCGCCGCTGCCGGATTTGCGCTCGTGCCGGAGACAGCCTGGTTTTGCGCCACTCTTGCGCGCAAGTACCATGCCCCGGCCGCAACTGTGCCAAAGAGAATCACCACTCCGGCCGCGATCAATAGCCAGTTGTGTCGCGACTCCCCCGCCAGCGACTCGTCGCCCGTGCTTGGGGAATCCAACCGCGTGCCAAACGATCCGCTCAGCACTGGAGGTCTGATTCTGGCCGAAGCGGCGGGCGCGGCAGTGCTCTCCGCCAGCAAGCTGACGGACATGCGTTCCGGCTCGATGGTTAGAGGAGTTGAAGCGCTCGACGCATTCTGGCTCGAAGGCGAGGGTGCTTCTGGACGCGAGGAGTTCGCTGGGGCGCGCAGATCGGAAATCGTTAAGGGCGGCGCGGGGGTGTGTATCCGATTCTCGCCGGGGATGGGAAGCGGCGACATCGTCTCGGAAGGCAGCGTGGAAGTCGTGCTCTCCGCAGCCACCGCCACCTCTTCATGCGATCCAATCAAGACGAATTGCGAAGCGGGGACAGCGGCCGGTGCGGGTGGCGCTGGGGGCATGGGCGGATTTGGCAGGCGCAGCTCGCGCAACTCTGGCGGTTCCGGCACGGGTGCCGGCGCGACTGACGTTTGCGAAATTGGCTTTGGCAATGAATCGTGAATTGCCGCAGGAGCCGCGTGCGCCGCTTCGGGCGGCCTTGGCGAGGATTGCGGCGCCGGCGGTTCGGCAGAAGTTTTGGCCCCGGCTGCGCTGCGCGGAGAAAAATACACGCCCCAATATGCCGCGAGCGCCCGCGTAAACTCAATTTCCACGTAGCTTGGCGCATTGGGAAAGGTGCGCACCTTGACCACTCGGCAGATGGCGTCCTGCCGCGATTTCAAGTTGGTCAGCACGAGCATCTGGCCCGCGCTGACGGGAGTGGTCATGCGCAGGACGCCCCCTTCGGGAAACACGATCATCGTGTTGGTTTGTTCTTCGAATCGCTCGGTCGAAGAATTGGCGCCGCTGCCTAATGCGATGCGCGAGCCGTGCACCTTGACCGGGACTTCCAGAGAGACCGCATCGGATCGCAAATTTCCAGGGAGAGGCTTGGATGCCGTGGGCATTTTTTGAACTGGCGATTGCGCGGTGGAAGTTTTGCCGGCGATCTCTTTGCCTGCTAGGGCCATCCGTCGCTTACGGCCTGTGGCCGTCCCTCATGAACCTGTGGTCTACCCGACGAGTTTTGATTTTGGGGGCAGTACTAGAACCATAGCAATAGTACCTTCGTACCGTTTCAGAGCCGCCACGGCGCTTGGGCGGGCGAAAACGAACAGCGGATAGCCCCACGCGCGCGGCTGGTTCGAAGGCGGCTGGTCGGATAGACGGAGGTGAAGCGGCTCAGAACTGATTCAGCATGATCCCGGTGGTGACGCGCTGTTTGTCCGTTTCCAGGAACAGCACTTGATGGGAATTCACCACGTAATAGGCCATGGGAAACGAAGCGCCGTCGGAGGCGGCGATGGTCGCCGTGCCGCGCCCGTTTGCGTCGGGAGAAGTAATTGTGCTCTTGCTGCTCACAATTTGCAGGCCTTGCGCCAGCTGCCCCAGCGCGAAATTATTGATGTCCATCGTCCCGCTGATCGTCACGCCGCTGATTGCTACTTGGGCCAGCATGTCCTGCTCGCCGGAGCTGTTGCCTGTGGCTTGACCGGTTAGATCGAAAGCAAAGGTCCCCGACGGCTGGGCGGTGGACGATTGCGGATAAGCGACGCCGCTGGCGCTGGCGTTGGAATCCGATTCCAGCATCAGCACTTCCAGCGAATTGGGGCTGGCGGGATCGACGGGCGAAGTGACATAGCCCACCCAGTCGAATGTCCCGGCGGCTGTCGTGAGCGATCCGGAAATCCGGCCGGTGTTCTGGTCCACGCTGTAGGACGAGGACTTCAGCGCGGCATCGGTCTGGAACTGCGTTCCGCCATTGTTGCTGTCGAAGACTCCGCCCGTGATATTTCCGCTGGTGGACGTGCTGCTGGCGCCGCCGTTCGCGGTGTAAACACCCCCCGCCGCATACGGACTCTGTGTGGCGCCCCCCATGGTGAAAGCATAATTGCCGTTGGGGAGCAAGCTGGCCGTATAGGCCCCGGCGGGTTGCGCGGGCGCGGCGAACACGTCACCAGCCATGAATGCCTTGCCGTCCGTTTCAATCAAGCGAAGATGATTGTTGTTCACCACGAAGAAATCGAATGTTGCCGTGCCGCTGACCAGGGAACTAAACGCGGTGCTTTGAAGGGACAGGCTGTTCCCGCTGAACGACCCGGTCAGCGAGGTGTCGTCAGCGGTCACCGATCCGGCGTCATTCACATCCATGGCATTGCCGCTGGCGGCGAGCGCTCCGTTCCCAAAACTGCTGAACGTGCCGGCAACGCCGAGCGTTAACCCGCTCTTATTCAAGCCCGCAAGCTGAAAAACGTAGCGGCCCGCCGCCAGCGGATTGGCGCTGGTCTGCAGGTCGATCGTTCCGCTTCCGGTTGCGCCGCCGGCGGTCGCGCTCTTTTGATTGAAGTTGATCAACAAGGCGTGCTGATTGGAAGAGAGGGCGATCAGCCAGACTTCGCCCGTGCTGCTGCTCAAGTCCACTGTGCCGCGCCCATCCGGACCGATCGAGTACGTTCCGCTCAGCGTTTGCCCGAGGGATGGCCCACTGCTGCCACCCAGAAAATCTTCGGTTCCGGTGACGCTTCCCGAAACCGGGTCGGCCGTGAATTCCCCCGCAACGCCCAGGAAACCGGACCCGTCGTCGCCGGTATAGGAAAACGAATAATTCCCGTTCAGGGCCGCGTTGGAAAAAACAATCGTGGCGGTCGCAGTTCCCGAATTTCCGCCCGCCACCGCCGTGATTACGGTGGATCCACCCGGAGGAGGCGAAAGAGGAGCGGTGTAGGTGCCGCTGCTGTCGATGGTGCCATGCACGGCGTCGCCTCCCGGCGTTCCGTTCACTTGCCACGTCACTCCAGTCGCCGCCGAGCCGTTTACGCTGGCCGTAAAGGTGGTCTGAGAGCCCGCTGGCACGGACGCAGCGGCCGGGCTGACGACGACGCCTTGCGCCGCCGTAATCGTAACGACAGCGGTTGCCGAGAAGTTGCCCGACGTTGCGGTCACAGAGACTTGCGCCGGGCTGGGCACGGAGGAGGGCGCGGTGTAGACGCCCTGCCCCGACGAATTCGCGGTGATGCTGCCGGCGGAAGACCCGCTGACAGCCCACGTGACCGTTGCCGTCGGCTGGCTCGGGACGTAACCTGTAAACACTGCTTGGCCGCCCACCGGTACGCTCGCCGTAGCAGGATAAATCGTCAATCCGCTCGCAGCGGGAGAGGGAGGAGGCGGTGTTCCCGAATTGCTGGTACTGCCGCTGCCGCACCCGGTTATCGCGATCACTCCGGCGGTGCAGAAAATGAGAAGTGCTGCCGATTTGCTCCAATTGCGGTGAAGGACGTGGAGGAAGCCGAGCCGGGTTTTTGCTGGCATCCTCAGAGGCCTCTGCACAACGTTGTGGGACCTGATTCGCTGCACAACCCGGGCGCAAAGAGCGCGGTGTAAAGTGTCCCCGGACGCGCGCTGCCGTGCAGCGTGCCGCGAATCGGCAGCCCGTGCTCATTGCGCAGCACGAAAATGTGGCTGGGAGTCGTCAAGATCCGCGCCATCAGCACGCTGCTGTTCCCCGCGGTTTCCATCATGCCGATTACCGTGACGCTCTGGCCCACGAATAGCCCGAGATGCTTGGGGCTGCTGGCCGGACCAAATCCCAGGTGGGCGTCGACCAGACCAGCGGCGGTCTGAATCAGGATGTGTGTGCCGATGGGCCCACTGGCTCCGAAGCCGTCCATCTTCGCGACGGTGCCCTGCACTTTGACTTCCTTGGCAATGTCGTACACAGGAACCATGGTGTTCGTCTTCGTGCGAGAAGACGGCGTCTGCGCCTGCGTCCGCGCAACACCTGCGCCGAACAGCAGAACAGCAGTGAACACAATAAGAAAAGGCAGCGAATGCCTATACCGCGATGTCATCATCATCTCCAAATCGAGTCGAAACCGTTTCTTCGAGCGCCGCTGCGCGCGATCACGCGTTGCAGCCGGGGCCGCGGGAGTCCTCACAACATTCCGGGTTTTGGCGAAACGAGTTCCAGGAATACCGCTGAGCACAACCCCAGTTCCGCACCCACACAGTTGGACTCGCCCCGCAGCTCACAGGTTTCCGGAATGTAAGAGCGCATCCGGAGCCGAAAAGTTGCCCTCGCGGCAGCGCCCGAGTTCCCATCGGAAACAAGGTTGGGGCGGCTCGTTCCGCGTATCAAGGGCTCGCGCGCCTGCTCGGTTGCACGATTGTATCTCAGTTTCTGAGAGGCTTGCCCGTCTTTAGCGTGTGCGCGATGCGCTCTTGCGTTTTGCGTTCGCCGCACAGGCTGACGAACGCTTCGCGTTCCAGGTCAAGCACGTACTGTTCGGACACCGTCTGCGGCGCCGTGACGTTGCCGCCCGCCAGGATGTAGGCCAACTTGCGCGCGACTACGGCGTCATGGTCGCTGGCGTATTCCCCGCGAGCGAGCATGTGAATCGCGAGCTTTGCAGCCGCCAGGAATTCTTCCCCGAGAACGCGGATCTCCGGCGGCGCGGGCGGATGATATCCGGCGCGAACCATAGCCAGCGCCGTTTCCTTGGCGTCCGCAACCTGGCGGTCGCGATTCATGGCGATCCGATCCGCAGGCCGCAAGTAGCCCAGCGATCGAGCCTCTTCGCCGCTGGTGGAGACTTTGGCCATCGCGACGTTCTCGAAGATGGGTTTCAGGGCGTGGAACAGATCGAGGTCTTCGCCACCCGCGGCGTGCTCGTTGGCGCGGATCAGCATTTCTTTCGTTCCGCCACCCGCCGGAATGAGCCCCACTCCCGCTTCGACCAGCCCCATGTACGTTTCCGCCGCCGCGTGGATGCGCGCGCCATGCAGCGAGATTTCGCAGCCGCCGCCCAGCGCCATGCCTTGCGGCGCGACCACCACCGGGCCGCGCGCGTATTTGATGGCCATGTTGCAACGCTGAAACTGCCGCACGGCGAGATGCACGTCGTCCCATTCGCCTTCCTGCGCGGCGATCAGCAACAGCATCAGGTTCGCGCCCACAGAGAAATTCGGCGCCTGATTCGCGATGACCATCGCGTCAAATTCGGACCCCAGGCGGTTTACGCCCGCTTGGATGATGGCCACGATATCCGCGCCGATTGCGTTCATTTTGGAGTGGAATTCGCAGCAAAGCACGCCATCGCCCAGATCGATCAGGCTCGCGCCTGAGTTTTCCTGGACCACGCCGCTGCGTTCCTTCAGCGATTTCAGGACGATCAGGCCCGCCGTCTCTTCCGCCGGTTTGAGCGCGCCGCTCGCCAGATCGAAATAGCTGGTCCGGCCCTTCTCGGTTTCGTAGAACGCCTTCCTGGGCGAGGCCAGCACTTTTTCAACCACGGGCGGAAGAGCCTTGCCCTCGCGCTCGAGCGCCTTCGCCATGCGTTCGACGCCAATCGCGTCCCACACCTCGAACGGCCCCAGTTCCCAGGCGAAGCCCCAGCGCATGGCGCGGTCCACGTCCAGTATCGAATTGGCGATTTCCGGAATGCGCCGCGCGGCGTACAGACAGCTCTCGCTGAGCGTGTTCCACAGAAACTGATTCGCTCTGTCGCCGGCTTTGCCCTCGAGCGCGGGGCCAATCAGCATCCCCAGCCGCTGTCGCGTATCGTCTACAGCCTTGCCCGCTTCAATCGAGCCGAACCGCGCCTTCTGGCGCGGCCGGTATTCCAGCGTGTGCCAGTCGAACGTGAGAATTTCCGACTCGCCGCCTTTCTTTACGCGCTTGTAGAACCCCGCGCCGGTTTTTTCGCCGAGCAGCCCGCGCTTCAGCATTTCCTCGACGAACGGAGGCACGCAATACATCTGCCTGGATTCGTCCTGCGGAATGTTTTCGTAGATGTTGCGCACCACGTGGACCAGCACATCCAGCCCAACGATATCCGCGGTGCGGAACGTCGCCGACTTCGGCTGCCCGATGGCCGGCCCGGTGCACGCATCGACTTCCTCGATGTTCATGTCGAGCGCTTGCATCTGCCGCAGCGCGTTCAGCATGGAGAATGTGCCGATGCGATTGGCGATGAAGTTGGGAGTGTCCTTCGCCACGACCACCCCCTTGCCCAGCCGCCGGTCGCAAAACTCGCTCAACGTCTCGAGCACTTCGGGCCGCGTTTTGGGTCCGGGAATCAGCTCGAGCAGTTTCAGATAGCGTGGCGGATTGAAGAAATGCGTGCCCGCCCAATGCTCCTGAAAATCGGTCGAGCGTCCTTCGGCGATGAGGTGTATAGGCAGGCCCGATGTGTTGCTGGTGACGATCGTGCCGGCCTTGCGCACCGCTTCCACGCGCTCGAATAGTTTCCGCTTGATTTCGAGATTTTCGGCGACGGCTTCGATGATCCAGTCCGCCTCCCCGCACCAGCCCAGGTTGTCGTCGAAATTTCCCGGCGTGATCAGGCGCGCGGTTTCCGGCGTGAAAAAAGCGGCTGGACGGGATTTCTTCGCGGCTTGCAGGCCCGCATGGACGATGCGGTTGCGGACTGCCGGACTCTCCAGAGTGAGTCCCTTGCGCTGCTCTTCCGCATTCAATTTGTCGGGAGCGATGTCGAGCAGATAGCAGGGAAAGCCCGCATTCGCCAGATGAGCGGCGATGCGCGCGCCCATGGTACCCGCACCCAGAACGGCCACTTTTTCGATTCGGCGCTTCATAGTTTCCTCGATGGAAAAATTCTGGCCGCGGCATCCAGGCCCTTTGGGTCTGCGGCAAGGAATTCGTTCGTCGCCCGGTTCGGGAACACGAATATCGTTGCAAAATCGCATCGGCGGGGTCAATCGGAAACACCGGGCGCCCGGAAGTGCGCTACAGTTGTATGTAGGGGCAGTCCAGGGGGCAGGACTTGAGTGCGGTCCTCAGATGGCTGGGCCAGGCGATGCGAGGCTTGCGTTCATTCGCCTATGCGGAGGAAGGCGAGAGACCTCGCGTGGGAGTGGCCCTGGGCGGCGGTTTTGCGCGCGGCATCGCACATGTCGGCGTCCTTCGCGCCTTGAACGAGAGCGGCATCCCCGTCGACTGCATCGCCGGAACCAGCGTTGGCGCGCTGATCGCGGCCGCCTACGCCAGCGGCAGCACGACGCAGGAAATGGAGCGCCAGGGATCGGCTACGCGCTTCCGCGACTTCGGCCGCTGGACCATTTCCCGCATGGGCATGGCCTCCAACGAGCGCCTCGAGGATTTTCTGCGCAAGTTCACGCTGCTGCACCGTTTCGAGGAAATGAAAATCCCGCTCGGCGTCGTCGCCACCGACCTCCTGACTGGCCGCTCCGCTTATTTCACCAAAGGTGAAATTGGGCCGGCACTGCGCGCCTCCTGCGCCTATCCCGGCCTCTTTCTGCCCATCGATGTTGACGATCGCGTGGTGGTCGACGGCTTTCTGACCGAATCCGTGCCCGCCGTGTGCGCGCGCCATATGGGCGCGCAAGTGGTCATTTCCGTGAATCTCGAGCCGGGCCTGCTGCACAGCCGCCCGCGCAACACCATCGAAGTGATCAGCCGCTCGTTTTCAATTCTGCAGACGACCTCGCATCAGCCCTGGCGCGATGCGACCGATGTGCTGATCGAGCCCGACGTTCACGACGTCCTGTGGGATGAATTCGTGAAGACGCCGCAACTGGTCGCTGCAGGCATGGCCGCAACCAAAGCCGCACTGCCGAAAATCCGCGACGTCATCGCGCACCGCCAGCAGGAAAACTCCCGCGGCGGTGGGTCCCGGCGCGAACACGCGCGAGCCGCCTCCCTCCGCGAAAAAGAACGCCACATCGAAGCCGTCTAGTCGAGTTAGTTAGTCTAGCCAAACTCACTCGACACTCGCTGCAACAGACGGAGCGCCCGCTCCAGCGCGTTGTCCAAAACCAGCGACCCGCTAACCATCCCGCCGCTCGCGCGTCGAAACGGATGTGAAGGGCCGGGCTCCTGGGATGGCCGCTGCAACGCCCCAGCCGTCACCGGGACGGCCCGGCCCTTCTCTCTTCGCTCTCGGGATGCGCGCTGCGCCGGTGTTTACATCACCTTCGGCGTAGCTTTCACCTCGATGGCAGGCCCCGCAAACACCCCCGGAGCCCCTTCCTTCTGAGCCGCCTTGTTGTACTGCACCACGTCCGTTTTCAGCAGATCGTCGAATTTCGCGAGCTGCTGGCCAAGCTGCGCGTATAGCCCGTTCGCATACGCAATGTCCCGCGGGTTCGGCATCTCGCCGTAATTCCCCGCGCCCCGGAACATCAGCCGCGAGATTTGCCCCTGAAGCAGCGTGAGGGCGTGGATGCTGTCTTCCGGAGCGTTCATCTGGATGCTTGGATTGATGAACGCGTACTTGATGTCATCCAGCTTCTTGGAGAGCTCGCGGCCGCTGGCGAGGATGGACGCGTACTTCGACTTCATGTCTTCGTCCTTGCTGCTTTGCACCGTCGCCGCGAAGCTGCTGAGTTCCTTCTTCGTGGCATCGATGCGATTCAGCATTTCGTTCATCGCGCTCGTTTCGTTGCGCGCGTGCAGGCCGGCTTCCGTTTGCGCACGGAACACCGCCGGCTCTACGTGCAGGTTCGGG
>JBJKQB010000140.1:0-6430 GCA_046705825.1 Candidatus Acidiferrales bacterium | reverse complement strand
GCTCATCAAAAAGTACGGCAATCGCAGGCTTTACGATACGGCGGGCAGCCGCTACATCAACCTGGACGACATCGCCGGTCTGATTCGCGAAGGCCAGGACGTCAAGGTGGTGGACGCCAAAAGCGGCAGGGACCTGACTCGCGTTACCCTCACGCAAATCATCACCGAAGATGCCAAAGAGAAACCCACGGGCTTGCCTCTGGAGTTGCTGCGGCAGCTGATCGTCGCTTCCGACGAGGTGCGTCAGGAATTCATCATGTGGTACTTGAAGTCCGCCTTCGACACCTACCAGAAGGTGCAGGAAGCAGTGCAGAACCGCCTGGGCGAAGTGCAGTCGGCCATACTATCGCCGGTGGAAGTGATGAAGCGGTTCCTGGGAGGCGCGCCGGCGCAAGCGCCCGCCGCAGAGGCCAGCACGGAAGTCGAGGCTCTGCGCCAGCGCGTTGCGGAACTCGAGGCACGCCTGGGAAAGGCTAAGGCTCCGGGCAAGCCCCGCAAAGGCGTGAAGCGCTGATTTTTGAAACTTGAGTGGAAGACTCTATGGACCTTTGGCGCGCTCGCGGTATAATCCCGCCATCATCAGTCGTCCAGTCGTCGCGCACAAGAGGTGAGCTTGTGCGTGGGTCCAACGAAGCCGGGGAAAACTTGCGAGCGCAAAAGAGGGTAAGCAGCCAACGGGCGAGGCTTGGGGCCGACTTGCGGGCGCAGAAAACGCTCAACAATCGTCGAAACAAGGCCAGGAAACGTGAGATATTGGTTCCTCCCCAGACGGAAGCGGACGCCCCGCTCTGGACCGAAGCCCTTTTCGGCGCAGAGGTTCTGCTCCTGCACGCCGCCCCCGTCTATTACGGCTTCGGGGTGCCGCGCGGAGACGACTCGGCGGTGGTGATCATTCCGGGTTTCCTGGGCACCGACCTCTACCTGACAGAAATCCACAGCTGGCTGAGACGCATCGGCTACCGGCCGTATTTTTCCGGGATCGGGATCAATGCGGATTGTCCTAACTTGCTGATCCAGCGCCACTTGAACGAAACCATCGCGCGAGCGAGGGCGGAGACGGGCCGGAAGATTCACCTATTGGGCCATAGCCTGGGAGGCGTGATCGCGCGGTCAGTAGCGGGCCAGCGCCCGAAGGATGTGGCTTCCGTCATCACGCTGGCTGCTCCCTTTCGCGGCACGGTGATGACGCGCACGGTGCTGCACGCGGCGGAGGCGGTTCGCCGGCGAATCATCAAGGAGCAAGGCCCGGCCGTTCTCCCGGGGTGCTACACGGGCTACTGTACCTGCAACTTCGTCGATTCGCTGCGGCGCGAAGTGCCGCGGTCGATGCTGCAGACGGCCGTTTATACCCGCCACGACGGCATCGTGGACTGGCACTACTGCATGACCAACAATCCGGCGGTGGACTTCGAAGTCCCCGGGACCCACATCGGCATGGCCTTCAATCCGCTGGCTTACTCGATTGTTGCGGACCGCCTGGCCCGCGCGCATTCCGCGGAATAGCTCAGCCACCGGTCATTTCCAACACCGCGCCTGCCGGCGTTTCCAACGTTTCGACTCGGCCATTTCGCCGCTTCAGGCACAGAACCGCTCGCGCCAGGCTGTTATTCGCCACCTCGAAGCTGCCCGAGCAGTCCGTTTTGATATAGGGCAGATGGTGCGCGCTGGGACCGCGGCCATCGATCGTGGCTTCCAGCTGCAATCCATCGCGAGTCGAAGCGCGAAACTCCCAAAGCAGGCCGTTGCGATCTCTGCGAATTTCCCGCAAATTGCGGAAGACATGCGGCTCGCCGCCATGCCACAGCACTGCTTTGCGGAACAGCAGGCCGAACGGCATCTCGTAGACGAGCGCCTCGAAGGTGCTGGGCGAAGCTCCTGGATGCGAGAAAAAAGCATGTGTCCAGCTCCACGTGTTGCGATGGCGGTAGCCGCAGTTGTGCCCCTGAAGGCCAAACCCCAGGGGATCTGCGGAGAAGGTGCGGCCGTCGAGCGTGATTTGCCCGGAAAAGATGCCGTCGGAATGCGGAGTGCGGGAAAAGCCGATCCAGCCTTTATTGCTCATGGTGAAGTGAAAGGTGGAGCGATAGCGCAGGTCCCAGGAGATGGTGTGCCCTTCCAGCTGCAATGCGCCGCGGCAGGAGTTTTCATCGATCGCGTTTCGGCCCATTCGAAAATGGAATGGCACCTGGTTTCGCGGGCTGAGTTCGAGATCCTGCAGCGGAAATCCTTGAATGAAACTTTGGGGTTTGCCGCCCGAAGGAAACCAGGTGGCCCAGACCTGTACCGGCATTCCGCGCGGATTTTCGGGGCAGCCTTGCCGGCCCGGATTCATCAGCAGGTAGCGGAACCACCAAGCCCCGGAATGGTCCGCCAGGCCGAGGCGAATGAACCACACTTCATAGCGGCGCCGTGTGGCCAGCGAGGAATACACTTCGTTCAGCGTTTTCACAATTTATTCTGATTTCGCCGTTTTCGGAGCGCAGCCGTGCTCGGCCTCGCGAATGGCCGCTTCGTGCAATTCCCACGAACGGATGGCCTTGTGGCAGCCTTCCACCGCGAGACGCGTGCTTAAAATCCTTTCCGCCTCATCGAACGTTTTTTCCGCATCCAGGTGCGCGCGATGGGCCTTCTCATCCGCTCGTTTCACTGTTTCCAGGAAGAGCGAAGTCTCGGGCTCGATCGCGGGCGGATCTTGCGCCGGATGCGGCTTGGCGCCGCGGGCCGGGCTAGAGTGAAACTCCTTGTAAGCGGCTTTGAGGTCGTCGCGCCAGCGCGCTTTGACTTTACGGTTCAAATCGTCGAGGGCGGCGTTGGCCCGGTCCGCGGTCTCGCGTACTCTTCCCTTCTCCCACAACCATTTGAAGACGGACCAGTCCATCGCTTCGGTCATCAGGGCCTTGGCTTCCTCGACTTGCGCAAGTTTTCGCACGGCGCCACCGAAAAGACTTTCCGGGAAGCGCCGACATTAGCCTGTCGCCGAGGAAAAGTCCAATTCGAGCGGCGTATTGCCGGCAGCTTTCTGATTTCTTGTGTTGTCGACGCACAGGCCAAAGCAGATCCCTGACCCCCATTCCCGCCAAAGGCGCGGGACTGGGTTCCCTTCGTGCCTCAGGGCGAGCGGGATGACAGCCCGGCCGAAGGGCAAGGTTTATCGTTGGATGGCTGCCGCGCAGAAATGGGGTTTATATTTTCAAGAACGACCGGTCATGCCCTGATACGGCGGGGCGAGGCGCTTGCCGGCGCGCTCGCCCCTGCCGGTTGGGTTCAATCGTGCTGGAACCAACTCGGATCCGCTTCGACGTCTACGGGCGGAATTATGGCCGGGCACTCACCGAGAATGGGCTGGCAGGCGGCATCCGGCCCCTGGCCTTTGCGGGGCGCGGGCGACGTGTGCCGGAACTGCGCGGTTTCGGTGGAGTCGTGCAGGGCCGTGGTGGAGGATGCCCCGCTCGCAATCACCTGCTGCACCGCGTCGAAATAGCCGGTTCCGACGAAGCGCTGATGTTTCACGCCGTCGTAGCCATATTCGCGTTCGCGGCTGAATTCCTTTTCCTGCAAGCGCGAATAGGCGGTCATGCCCATCAGCTTGTAGCCGCGAGCCAGTTCGAACATCGACAGATTCAACGCATGAAAGCCCGCCAGGGTGATGAACTGGAACTTGTAGCCCATGGCCGCCAGCTCGCGCTGGAAACGCGCGATGGTGGTGTCGTCCAGATTCTTCTTCCAATTGAACGATGGCGAGCAGTTGTAGGCCAGCATTTTCCCCGGATGCGCGCGAAGAACGCCTTCGGCGAACTCGCGGGCCTCGCGAAGATCGGGCTTGGAAGTTTCGCACCAGATCAGGTCGGCATAAGGCGCGTAAGCGATGCCGCGGGCGATCGCCGATGGCAGGCCGCCGCGGATGCGGAAGAAGCCTTCCGGCGTGCGCTCTCCGGTGAGGAACTCGCGATCGCGCGGATCGATATCCGTGGTCAGCAGGTGCGCGCTGTCCGCATCGGTGCGGGCCATGATCAGCGTAGGAACGCCCAACACGTCCGCCGCAAGGCGCGCGGCAATCAGTTTCTGAATGGCCTCGCTGGTCGGCACAAGAACCTTGCCGCCCAAATGGCCGCACTTCTTCGCGGAGGAAAGTTGATCCTCGAAATGGACGCAAGCGGCCCCGGCTTCGATCATGGCCTTCATCAGCTCGAAGGCGTTCAGGTTGCCGCCAAAGCCAGCCTCGGCATCGGCAATCAGCGGAGCGAACCAATAGACGCCGCTATGGCCTTCGGCATGATGAATCTGGTCGGCGCGCTGCAGGGCCTGATTGATGCGGCGCACCATGTTGGGAACGCTGTCCGCGGGGTAGAGGCTCTGATCGGGATACATCTGGCCGGCATTGTTGGCGTCCGCGGCGACTTGCCAGCCGCTGACGTAGATCGCCGGGAGTCCCGCCTTGACCTGCTGCACGGCCTGATTTCCGGTCAGGGCGCCCAGGGCCGGCACATAAGACTCGGAGTGCAGCAGATTCCACAGGCGCTCAGCGCCCAGGCGCGCCATGGTGTGCTCGACCTGGATCGAACCGCGCAAGCGGTCCACATCTTCCTGGCTATACGGGCGCGTCACGCCTGCCCATCGCGGGCTGGTTTGCCAAGCGCCTTTCGCGCCATTTCCATTGCCGTTGCCGTTGCTGTGCATGATTCCTCCGATCTTGCCGGCGGGTTCAGTAAAGCCCAAAGGCCCGGGTCGCGGCAAACCAGCGTGTCCGCTTCGGCTCGGTGGTCCGAAATGACCTAGTGCCCGCGACCGCACACCGAGAAGCGCCTTCGTTAGGCTTCATGAACAGCACAACTTTGGTTCGCACGACCGCTGAAGGGGAAATTCTTACTCCCGGCGCCACCGCTTTTTTGCAAGCGCTGGCCGAAAAATTCGAGCCCCGCCGCCAGGAACTGCTGGCGCGGCGGCAGCAAGTGCAGCGGGACATCGACGCCGGAAAAATGCCGGACTTCCTGAAGGAAACGGCAGCGATCCGCGAAAGCGACTGGAAGGTTGCGCCGATCCCGCAAGATTTGCAGGACCGGCGGATCGAGATCACCGGGCCGGTCGATCGCAAGATGATCATCAACGCGCTGAACTCGGGGGCCAATGTCTTCATGGCCGATTTCGAAGATTCCAACTCGCCTACGTGGAAGAACACGCTGGAGGGCCAGGCGAATCTGAGCGACGCGGTGCGGGGCGTCATCCGCTACGTCAGCCCGGAGGGAAAACAGTACGCGGTGGGCGAGAACCCGGCCACATTGGTGGTGCGGCCACGCGGCTGGCACCTGGACGAACGACATTTTCAGGTTCGCGGCCGGCCCATTTCCGCTTCCCTGTTCGATTTCGGCCTTTTCTTCTTCCACAACGCCGCGGCGCTGATCGAGAAAGGAACGGGTCCCTATTTTTATCTGCCGAAGCTGGAGAGCCACCTGGAAGCGCGGCTGTGGAACGAGGTGTTCTGCTTCGCGCAGGACTGCTTCGAAATCCCGCGCGGGTCGATCCGCGCAACGGTCCTGATCGAAACGATTCTGGCGGCGTTCGAGATGGAGGAGATTCTGTACGAGCTGCGCGAACATTCTTCGGGCCTCAACTGCGGGCGCTGGGATTACATTTTCAGCTTCATCAAGAAATTCCGGGCGCATCCCGCGTTCGTGCTGCCCAATCGCGCGCAGGTCACCATGGAACGCCACTTCCTCTCTTCCTACGTGGAACTGCTGATTCAAACCTGCCACCGGCGCGGCATCCACGCCATGGGCGGGATGGCCGCGCAAATCCCGATTCGCAACGACGCGGAGGAAAATCAGCGCGCCCTCGAAAAAGTGCGGCAGGACAAGCTGCGCGAAGTTCGCGCCGGACATGATGGAACGTGGGTGGCCCATCCGGGGCTCGTTCCGGTAGCCAAAGAAATCTTCGACCAATACATGCCCGAGCCGAACCAGATTGGCGCGGCTCGCAAGCCTCGGCCGGTAACGGCGGCGGATCTACTCACCGTTCCCTCGGGAGACATAACCGAGCAGGGGCTGCGCTGGAACATCGACGTTGGCCTGCAATACATTCATTCCTGGCTGCAGGGCCAGGGCTGCGTTCCCATTTACAATCTGATGGAGGACGCCGCCACGGCGGAAATCTGCCGCGCCCAGGTGTGGCAGTGGGTGCGGCACGGCGCAAAATTCGAAAGCGGCGAAGAAGTCACCCGGAAAGTCGTCGCCGAAATGATTGCGGAGCGCAAGGAACAAATGGGCGGCAGCGAATCGCTGAATTTGGCCGCAGAGGTGCTGGAAGGGTTGATGACGGGCGAAGAGTTCCCGGAATTCCTGACGCTTGCCTGTTACGACTTCCTGGACTAAAACGTCTATAGCATGAGTCCTTCGAGGACTACCCGGCAAACCGACGACGCGCTGGTGTCTCAACT
>JBJKQB010000139.1:0-21880 GCA_046705825.1 Candidatus Acidiferrales bacterium | reverse complement strand
CCTTCGGCGTGGACACCAACCTACTCGGCCGCGCCATGGGCGTTCCCGCCGAACTGCTCAGCGTCCGCCAGCGCGCTTCCGACGGCTCAACCCCCGGCCTCGCCAATCTCTTTGGCCTTGGCCCGGGCATCGGCTCCGCCATCGGTTCCGGCATTGAGTCCCTCTTCGGCTAATCCCGGCCGCGTTGACCCTGCCGAGCGTAGCGGCGCCGCCTCGGTCTGACCTTCGAAGGCTCGCTGCGCCCGGCAAAATTCGCTGACTCCTCCGAACCCACTCCGCGTAATCAGGTCTCCAGAGGTACTGAAGGTCACTGGGTGACTATCGATCAGGCCATGTCTTGATTCACGAACCCGTCGGCCAAAGCGCGCGCGGAGCAAGTCACGAAGGCAGGCCCGCAAACGTCAAACGGCGCGCTCGCATCGCGGAAAGCGCGCGCAAACACGCCGGCGACATTTCCATGCCCTACGCACCCGGCCACCCAACCTATAATCTCTTCGTGCAGAGAGCCATCGCTGAATCAGGCGCGCCCAACCCGCTCGTGAAAAAGGCTGATGGGACGTTGGGTGCTCCAAGCGCCGCCGAGTGGGCTAATTCACCCATACCCGGCTGGCGCTTTCTCCAGCCCGGCGAGAAGCCTCAACCGGGCGACGTCGCAGCGTGGCCGCTCCACTATTCCGACGCGACCGGTCATTCGGGTATAGTCATAGCCGTGGACAGCGCCGGCCACGTGACCGCGATCGCGGCTCATCAACGCGAGATTGGCCTCGACGATTCGTTCAATCCGTCACGCGAGCACCCTAACGTCACGTACCGGCGCTACGTGGGAGATTAAGACATGATCTCGCGAGCAAGGCTTGGCGGGCCCGTGTTGGCAACAATAATCCTTCTTGGCCCGTTCAGCGTGATCGTCGGGGCCCAACTCCAGAGCTCGGCCTCGCAAAAGAATAAAGCCGTCATCTTGTGGGTTCGAGAGGTCCACGGTCAGGCGCTCTATTGGGTTGACCACAAACCCGCGGACCCGCGCCCCGTTGTCGGCTATCGTTGCTGCCACGCAATCCACTCCGCGCTACACGTTGATCGTAATCCTCGATTCTCGAGTGCCCATTCAAGAAGTCGCCCAGATTCAAGCGCTCGTCCAAAAATTGGACGCGAAGGGCGTTCGATACTACGTCTACGACGCGGCTCACACGCGGCTCGGCATGTCCGAACTGGTCTGGAAGACGGAGACTCTTCCGCTTCCGGAGCAGCCGCCGCCTCCCTCCGTGCCCAAGTAGAACCGCTCCGTGCCCAGCGCCAGACTGGCCGGGCGGCAGAAGAAGTCTTCGCGTTACAACAACCGGCCCGACAGTCGGACGCGTCTGCTAACTCTCGGCTCAGTCGCTCGCGAAAAAGTGCAAAATTCGGCCCTCCTTAGAGCCAAGTAATTGATTCACCGGGACTTACCTGTCGCACACACCCGCCATTTTGGGCTCTTTAGGCAGTTTTAAGCGCTTTTAAGGTCGCTTTAACGACCAAAATTGTACGCAAACACGTCCACGACCACTCCCATGCGAAAGTTCGATCCCTACTGGCTTTCTTTGATCTTTGGCGCCTTCGTTCAGCTCGCTCTCTTCTTGCGCTGGCTCTACCGCCGCATCCGCAACGACGAACTGAACCGCGCCTTCGTTCACGACATGGCCACCAACCACCTTCCGCACATCTACGAACTCCTGCTTAAGCTCTGCGAAAAGCAGGGAATTGAGGCCGGCCCCACGCCCCCGGTCCGCTGGATCGAACTCGGCGGCCCGCGCGAGGACTAGCGCATGAACGACCAACTCATCGCCGTCGCTCGTGCCTCGGCCGCTCGCCACAGCCTCGATGTCGATCTCGTGTGCGCTGTCATCGAGCAGGAGTCGAGCTGGAAGACGTACGCGATTCGCTACGAAAACGAGTTTTTCAATCGCTACTGTTTTCCGCTCTTCAAGAACTCCGCCATTACGCCGACCGAGGCTCGCGCCCGCGCATTCTCCTGGGGCCTCATGCAGGTAATGGGGCAGACCGCGCGCGAATTCGGCTATACCGCCGATTTTCCGGCGCTCTGTGATCCGCAAATTGGCGTCGATGTCGGCTGCCGCGTCTTGGCCCACAAAATTTCCGTGAACCAGGGCAACATTCGCGACGCGCTGCAAGCCTGGAACGGTGGCGCAAATCCACATTACGCAAACGAAGTCCTGGCTAGGTCGGAAAAGTATCGTCGCGCTTGACGCGCTCGAATTCCGCATTCGTCAGCAGAACGAGGAAGCAATGAAAAGAACTTCGGCAGTTATCGCATGGGTGTGCTTCTGCGCCACGCTCTCCTTTGGCCAGGGATCGCAACGCCAGGCGGTGGCCATTTCGCTGCAGGGAACTCCTGTTCCCGGCGCGAGCGTGTGGGCTTGCCAGGCCGGTTCAACGCCGAACTATGGCGCCACACCGCCTTGCGCCCTCGCCAGCATCTATTCGGATCCTTCGCTCGCGCCGCAATTCCTGGTTGCGCAGCCCTTGCTTGCCGACGGCTTGGGCAACTATACCTACTACGCGCCCGCCGGAACCTATGTCGAAGTCATCACCGGATCGAATACAACCGGTTACAGCTCGAAAATCGTGCTGCCATGCGCGCCGAATTCCACCGCTGCAGGATGTTCCGGCGCGGCAGGGAATCCCGCTGGTTCGGACACGCAGCTGCAAATCAATAATCACGATTCGTTTGGTTCCGTAAGTGGGCTCGGAGTGGACAGCAGCACCGCTCCAAGCGTGCTCAATGTCCCGTTCAGCGAATCGATCAAAGGACCTCTCCCTCGCGTTGACGTCACCGCCTATGGAGCCGATCCCACCGGCGCAAATGATTCCACCGCGGCGATCGCCAACGCCGCTGCCGCCGCCTGCACTGCCGGCTCGACTCTGAGCTTTCCGCCCGGTACGTACACTCTGACGCAACCACAGTTGCCGTCGACCGCGCCCGTGATCCCGATCCCTTGCCCGCACATCCACATCACCGCATCCGGCGACCAGGGGACCGCGCAAGGCGAACAGCCGCCGCAAGCGAAACTCACCGTCGCGAATCTTGGATCGAATCCCAACGCCGCGCCGGTATTCGGGTTCAGGTATCCGGCAAACGCGGGCGGTATCACCATCGAGAATCTGCAAATCTCCGGATACAACCAGGCGCTTTCCTTCTATGCCACCCCGGACATCGCTCTGAAGAATGTGTGCGCGACGTCGCAGTCCACCGGGCTTCCGGACAACACCCCGCTGAAAGTGACCAACGTTTCGTCGTTCCGCATGACCGGCGGCTGCCTCAATAGCGGCGGTTCGTCCTTGCCCGTGGCGCTCTTTACGGGTGAAGCGCCGCTCGGTTCGGAGACGCCTGTGGTTGATTTCGTGCAGCTCGAGCACGTGCGCGGCTCGGGCGCAAACTTCCAATACATTCAACGCATCGACGCTGCCGGCGCAACCCCCGGCAACTTTGTTTTTGAAGATGTCACGCCCGCCACCGGCACAACGTACTTCCTCACCGTCAGCAATGCCACCGGCGACCTCGGGCAAACGGCCATGCCGCAGTTTGGGCCCGTGTTCGTCCTCAACAGTTCGTTGCCTCAGGCGACCGGCTCCGGCGCAATAATCAATTTCAATTCGTCCGGCTCCAATCTCGCCGGCGTCCACATTTATAACTCGAGCGGCGCTCCGGGCATCGCTCCAGCAGTGGCCGTCCGTATGAGCGCTGGGTTGCTCCGCGATTGCGAAGTCCGCGGGCCTGTCGGCGCGATCGTGGAAGACGCTTCCGGCAATCCGGTCGGCTCGTGCACTCTCGAAACCGAGGGAGGCCTGGATTTCATCGCGGACAGCACAATCGCCCCGGCTTCACGGCTGCGCAGCGAGATCACAACCGGCGCGAATCCCTCTCCCAACCTTCGCTTCTATTCGAGTCCCAACTCGAGAGCGTCCTACGGAATCGATGCCGCAGACGGTTTCCTTTTCAACGACGGCTCGAACAATGGTTTCAACGCCTCGCTGGCGCAAACGGTGAAGGGAAGCGTCGACATTCAATTCGCCAACCTGTTTGCCCCCACCAATGTTTCCGCAACGGCAACCACAGGCGGCGCCCTTCCAGCCGGAACCTATTACCCCTTCGTTGCCACCACCAGCAACAACTGCGCCACGGTTTCGGCGCCGAGCATTGCTGGCGTGCCGGTCGTCGTCAGCGGTTCAAACAACGCAGTCGCAATCACCTGGACGGCTCCGCTTCCGGGAGTTGCAGCGATCGCAGGCTACTGCGTGGCGATTGCTTCTTCGGCAGCGAATGCGAACGCGGGCATCAGCTACGCCGGAGCGTACGTGCCGGGAGCAGGCACGCTGAGCGGAACCATCACCAGCGTGACTGGTGCGATGCAATTCCCCATGGGAAATATGATGAGTTCGCTCCATCGCTTTACTCCTGCGGGATTGAATCTCGCGGGCGGTCTGAATTTCTATCCGGATACCGGCAGCGCAAATACGTATGTGCTCACCACGTCGCCGCTCATGACCGCGATTCCCGCTGGAGCCGTATTCAACTTTCAAGCGGGACACGCAAATACAGGCGCCTCGACCCTCAATGTCGACGGCCTTGGCGCAATCGCCATCAAGAAGAATGGCGGCACGGGAACAAGTGTTGGTCCGGATCTCGCGGCGGGAGATATTGCTGCGGGTCAAATCGTGACGCTGATGTACGATGGTGCCGATTTCCAGATGCAAAGCACACTGGGCAATGCGGCCGGCGGCGGCAGTGGGTCGCCCGGCGGATCGGACACGCAGATTCAATTCAATCGCTCGGGCACCTTTGGCGGCGCCGCGGGCTTCGGCGTGGACAGCAGCGCATCGCCAACCCTGCTCTCCGTTCCGTGGAATCATTTGCGCCTCGGGGCGGTAAGCTACGACGACTTCAACGCAACGGCGCTGACCGCAAACCGCACCACGATCGTGCCTGACGCAAATACGATTCTGCCCCAGCCTCTGCCGGCTTCTCCACGAACCCTGGTCAGCGGCCTCGACGCCACAACCGGTGCACTGACCACAGCGTCTCAAGGCCAGTGCACGAACGCACAAACCGGAACGAACTACACGATCGCCTCGTCGGATTTTGGGTGCATTGTGTTGGGCTCCAACGCGTCACCGCAGTCCTATTTGCTCCCACAAGCCGGATCGGCCGGTTTCGCCAATGGGTTCTACTTCGTGCTGCAAAACAACGGCGCAATAGGGCAGGGAACGATTACCGTGGCGCCGACGTCTTCCACGATTTCGACGAACGGTGGCGCGCCGGCATCCTCGCTCGCTCTGCCGCCCGGATTTCGCGCCTATATCTGGTCTCCGGATAACGCGAATTACGACGCCTTCGTGCAAAGTTTCCCCCAGCAGTACGGAATACAGGCGCAGGCCGACTACACGGGTCGGACGACAGCCATCGGGACCACGACGCTGTACACCGCGCCGGCGGATGGCGGCTACGACTTCACTGCTTCGCTCAGTTGCGATGCGGCCAGCACGGGCACGTTCAGCGTGAACGTCACCTGGACCGATCCCAGCGGCAACAATTTCGCCACCAGTTCGCCGACCGCAGTTTGCAACGCGACGACGTACACGCAATTTAGGCAAGCCATGAACGTGAAAGGCGGGACAGCCGTCACTTTCCTCACCGCCATCACTAACGCGCCGACTTACACGCTGCGGCTCAAGCTGGAAGGGGCGTACTGAAATGGAGAATAGAGAAGGGAAAAGGGAAAAAGGAATTCGTCTCGCGCTGCTGGTTCTGTTTTCCATTTTCTCTTTTCCAGTTTCTGCCTGGGCGGGCACGTTTTACATTTCGTCCTCGCTGGGTTCCGACTCGCGCACCTCCACACAGGCGCAATCGAAAACGACACCCTGGGCGCACGCGCCGGGCATGAAGAACTGGACCGGAACGTACACGCCGGCGGCTGGGGACCGCTTCATTTTCTACGGTGGGGACACCTGGACGGTGGCCAGCTTCCAATGGCACATCACGTGGAGCGGCAATTCCAGCCAGCAGATTTATTTTGGCGTAGATCCCACATGGTTCAACGCGGGCGTATGCGGCGCGACTTGGTGCCGGCCGATTTTCGATTTTCAGAACACCATCGTGTCCGCGAGCGGAGGCGTGTCGGCCGCGGGCGTGTGGGTCAGCGGCAATTACATCACCCTCGACAGCATCGAATTCCTGCATTTCGAGCTCCCCAACGCGAACCTGCGCAGCCAGTTCCGCGCGGACACGGCTCACGGTCCCGACACTGGCTCAGGCACTCTGGCCTACGGCGACATCATCGAGAACTGCCTGTTTAAGGACTGGGGCATGGAGGGCACGGTCGCGCCGGGATCGAGTGCCGACCTGGGGCAGGCGGGCTCGATTGGCGGATTTCTCGACAACGGGACCGGCAGCAACGGCCTCCAGTTGCTCAACAACATTTTCGACGATCAGAACGGCTCCTGCGGCAGCCCCACCACCGGCTGTTATACGGGCGGGGGAATCGCGGCAGGTTACATCACCAAAAACAATACCTGCCGCTACACGAATAATTGCTTCGCACTCTTCGTTCCTGGCGGACTGTTTGAAGGCAACGTGGTCCATGACATGTATCTCTCAACCGATCAGGCCAGCGGCAGCGACAGCGGTAACCATGAGAATCAGATTTACGGGAAGTGCTGGGGTTACTTGATCGGGAACGTCGTGTATAACACACCCGCGGGAGCAACGCTTCAACTCTACCCCTCTTCGCAATGTCAGATCAGCGGTCAGACCTTCTATACCGCGAACAATATGTTCGACATGACGGGCACGTACAGTCAGTGCTGGGTGGACCGGGGAAACTGGAATTTCATCCATTACAACGACACCTGCAAGACACCGAGCGCGACAGCCTACATGACCCGCTCGTCCAGCGGGAGCGGATGCCCGCTGAGCATGTCGATCATCAATGGCCACGTCATCATTGACAGCTATGCGGGCACGACCGCGCCGCAAACGGCTTCCAGCACGGGCGCGTCTATCACCCCGTTCGCCAACGTGGACAGCGGATGCACCACATCGGTGAGTGTGACCACCAGCGTGGCGCAGAGCACGGCGGCAGCGAACGCGCAGGGCTACTCGCTCAGTAACGGCTGGCAGCCCACTTCCGGGTCGAATGCCTCCGTGGGGAAGGGCACGAACGAAACGGCGCTGTGCACGGGCAGCTTGGCGCCGCTGTGCAACGCGCTCAATTACGCCAATCTGACTTTGCCCGGAACGGCGCGCCCGGCGAGCGGGGCCTGGGATGTAGGAGCGTATCAGTTTGGCGTGCCTATGCTGCACCCCGCCATCCCGCCATCGAACTTGATGTTATCGGCACACTAGAGATTTCGGCCGAAAATTCAGCTGAAAATTCGGTCCTCAATTCCCGAACACAAGGAGAAAGCCAGTGAGAAACTCAAAAGCGGCTCAGGCCGCGGTGGTCGCGGTGTGTTTTAGCTTCGCCGGATGCAACGCCTATTCCACCGCGCAGAAGGCGCACGACATCGTGGCCGCAGTAGTGGCCGTGGCGCAGGCGGATCTTCCCAGCCTGACACAGACAGGCGTATTTAGCGCGTCGGAAGCGACGGCCGTGACGAACTACCTGAACCTGGCGGTCAACCTGAACGCGCAGTATCAGACCTGCATCAACGCGGCAGAAACGGCCACCTTCTCTAAGAAAGGCAAGTTTCTGGGGTGCCTGCAGACTTTTGCCCAGGGCCTTTCCGATCCCAAAGAGCTGGCCCAGTTGCGCGTGATGAGTCCGAAGGCGCAACAGGAGGCGCAGTTGTGGATCACGGCCGCAAGCACCGCCATTTCCAGTGTGGTCGCTGCGCTGGGAGGACAGGCCGCACCGGCACCGCAGGTCTCGAAGGCAGTGACAAGCGACGAATGGCGAGTGGCGAGCGAGCAATTCAATCGGCGGGTCGCAGCAGTGGCAGGGTTGTAGGGAAATCCGAAACCACAATTTACCACCTGTCGTAAGAACGGCACCTTCGCCGCGCTGCCAGCCAAGGAGGCAAGCATAGCCCCAGAGCAGGTCCAGGCGGCACTCGACGCCTTGGTAGAACAGCCCACGATGCCTTTCTGGATCTCCGTTTCGACCTTCTCAGAAGCAAAGGTCCGTCATTCTCGTGCCGCAGGTGTTTGGGGCATGCGCCCAAACGCGGCGATCAAACTCACTCACAAAGCCATTTGTTGCTTGACAACTTTCTCGGAAAGCTGTCTAATCGCTAATGCTTATTATGTTAGGATGGCGGGCTTGCGGTACAGGAGGGAGCTGATGTTGGAGGGGGCCAGTTGGATGCTGTGGCCGTGGGTGATGGCGTCAGTGGGACAGGCTTCCACGCAGTAACCGCAGAAGATACACCGCGAATAGTCGATATTGTAGACCTTGGCGTAGCGTTCCCCGGCTGAGATGCGGTCCTTCTCGGAATTTTCGGCGGCCTCGATATAGATGCAGTTCGAGGGACAGGCCGCGGCGCACAGGAAGCACGCCACACACTTTTCCAAGCCATTTTCGTCGCGCTGGAGCACGTGCAGGCCGCGGTAGCGCGGCTGGACGGACGGAGGTACGTCCGGGAAGCGTTCGGTGGTGGTCTTGCGGAACATGGTCCGAAGGGTGACGCTAAAGCCTCTATAAAGCGTGGTGAAGGTATCCGCAACTTCATGAACGATCGAAGGCATAGGCGGTTACTTTAGCAGAGTGAAATGGGCTGTGTAAACCGGGAGGCGGCGGAGGCGTGGCTAAGGTGACGCTTGGTACCATGCCGAGGATCCACAGCACAGCGCGAGTGGTTCGCCGGTTGCGAGATCCACGCCAGCACGGCAGCCTTTTGGCACCGCGGCACGCTTCGCGTTCGGGATTTTCGCGGAATGTGTTGGGGCGGAACGGTTGGAAAGTCGCGTTCGGAGTCTGGAAAAATGGGCCGAGACAGAAGTTAAAGTATTACTTTAGCAGGGAATTCGCTGGTGGGAGCAGCGCGTTTCTCCGCAGTTCTACGGAGGGGCGTTTCGGGACGGCCCAGTTCCCTGCCGGAGGATGGTTTTTGGCCGAGGTGAGTTCCCTGGCGAGGGTTTAGCTTCACTGCGGTGTGTCTTGGTGTGGAGAAAAGTCTCGCCGCAAAGGTTCTCGCGGTCCCGCTGACGGTCTGATGCTGCGCAGGGCGGGTTGCGTCGGCCTTTGACGCAGATGACGGGCACGAGACGGGCGACGCGACGGGCGAGTTGGGCATGCTCGGCGGCTTCGGCGACCGCGCGGACATCCTTGTAAGCGCCGGGGGCTTTCTTCAGCGACACCCCGGAAGGTCCACCGCGAGGGAGCGAACCGCAGTTTCGGCCCTGGTCATCCCGATTTGCCCGCCGCCTTTAGCCATACGGGCCAGCCCGTCCTCATCGGTGGCACCATGGGAACGGAGTCCTACATCCCGGCTGGCACAGCCGAAAGTGAACGGCGTTCCTTTTCCTCCGCCTGCCACGGAGCCGGACGCGCCATGAGCCGTACTCAGGCCGCCAAGCATTGGCGCGGCGAAGCGCTCATCGAGGACATGCGGGCCCGCAGCATCCTCATTCGCACTCGCTCCGAACGGCAGATCCTTCCGGATGCGAAACTCACTTTGCTCTACGACGTCTCGCACAACACCTGCAAAATCGAGCGAGACACGATCGACGGCGCAACCCGCGAATTGATGCGTCAGAATCTGGCGATTGGCCAAGGCGCAGTTTCGCGTTCCGTTCAGTCGAAGCGCGGCACGAGACGCCCGGTGCGCCGGCGGTAAGCCTCGAATTCGGGGCCGAACTCCGAAGCCAGCAGAGCGTCTTCTTTATGCGCGCGCCGCTCGAAACAGGCCAAGAGAGAAATAGCGCCGAGCAGGCTGCTCCAGGTCGTGATGCAGAGGCACATGCCGGCCGCCGCGATGATAATTCCCGAATACAGCGGATGGCGCACGACGCGGTAGGGGCCCGAGTGAATCAAGTGGTGATCCTGCTTGAGAGCCACGGTGCCGCTCCAATAGCGGCCGAGGCGGGCGCGGGACCAAACCGTGAGGGTGAGTCCCCCATAGGTGAGCACGATCCCGAGGATTTGGAGCGCAGCGCGCGGCGGAATGAAATGCGTATGGGACGGGTTCGGAATGGGGATGTGCGAGAACAATAAGACGCAGCCACCCCAGAGCAGGATGAGATCCAAGAGGCGTCCGGCAGAGGATTCGCGGCGCTTGATTTTGTTGGTCAACAGGGCCGAGGCGATGAAGTAGATGCCGGTCAGGACCCAGGCAAACTCAATCGCAGCAAAGGCCCAAGAAAGAGGCCAGCCAGCGGCCCACTGAACGTGGAGGTGCGTCATGGCGAGTTACCCTTCACCTTGGGGTCGCGCTTGCCCCCGATCCAACGCGATCCCGCGCGGCGCAACAGTATAGCCGAAATGTCGATCATGCTTGCCCGGGGCCGGACGCGCCGGGGGCTCAGGGATTCCACGCCGCCGTATACAGGGGCAATGCTGACGGAAACACAATAAGATGGAGGGAGGGCGGGAGTCAGCGTCTCAGAGCAGAAGCGAGAAAGCGCGAAGGAAAGACCGCATCGAAAAGAAGGGCCGAACGCAGGGTGCTGAACCGATGCCCGCCTTGCCAGTCCGGGAACTCACGCCACAGCGGTAATTCCAGAGCCACATATGCCGGACGGACCAGCCCGTTCGCGGTCACAGGAATATAACGGCGAACGAAATCGTCGAGACGGGCACAGGGACGAAGGCCGGAAATGCATTGGGTATACACCCACGTCGAACAAGGGCTGTTGCATTGGGGTTATTGGGCGGTGCTCGGCGGGTTGCTGGGAGAAGATGCGGGACTTCCCCTCCCCGGCGAAACGGTGCTGATGTTCGCGAGTTTTCTGGCGCACAAACGGGCGGAATTGCAGCTCGAGTGGGTCATCCTGGTCGGGATTGCGGCCGCGACGACGGGGGACAACATTGGCTTTCTGCTGGGGCGCGCGCTGGGCGACCGGCTGTTGCGCTGGATAAAGAAACTGACGCGCGCGGACGACGAGGATATCGGCGCGGCCAAGGCGCAGATGAAACGGCACGGGAAAGCGACGATCTTCTGGGCTCGGTTCATCTTCGGACTGCGTACGATCGCGGGGCCGATGGCGGGCGTGCTGGGAATGGAATGGAAGGAATTCGCGCTCTACAACGCTCTGGGGGCGTGCACCTGGGTCACCGCCATGGCCATGATCGGGTTCGCTTTCGCCGCGGAGTTTCAGAGCCTGTTGAGCTTTTTCGAAAAGATGTCGTGGGGCATATCGGCATGCTTCCTGGTCGTGGGGTACATGCTGTGGCGGCGACAGAAAAAGCGCTACGAACAACGGCGGGCGAAAAGGCGCGAGCAGCAACAATGACGCTCGAACCGGCCTGTGCCGAGTGGCGACGATGCGGAGCAATCTCCTGAACCACGAAGAATTATGTTCCACTTCATAAAAAACGGCGTTTTCATCGCGCTGATCGCGAATGGAATGATCGGGCTCTCGCTGGTTTGGGACAAAGTGCTGCTGCAAAAGCCGGGAACCAGGAACCTGTTCAGTTACGTTTTCTGGCTGGGCAGCCTCGGCGCGTTTGGCGTGGTGCTGGTGCCCTTTGGATATCGCGGCGCGCGGCTGTGGGTGATCGTGCTGGCGTTCGGAACCGGCGTGATCGACCTGGTCGCCGTGTTCTTCTATTACGCGGCGCTAAAGATTGGCGAGGCCTCAGAGACGCTGGCAGTGATGGGAGGGTTTTCGCCCGTGGCGACGGTGGCGGTCAGTTTTGCGCTGCTTTCCAGACAAATGAAAGGCGAGCAGTTGATCGGATTCGCGCTGATGACGGCGGGCGGGTTCGTGATGTTCGCATCGGAAAAGCTGCCGTTACGGAAGCTACTGCCGCCAATCTTGCTGGCCTCGGGACTGCTGGGATTGGAGAACGTGCTGCTCAAGGTGGTCTACAACCATACGTATTTCGTGACGGGGTACGTGTGGTTCACGATCGGGACGTTTGCCGCGGCCATGGCGCTGCTCATCCCGCCTTCGTGGAGGAAACAAATCTTCTCGCAATCAGGACAGGACAATCCGCGGAGCCGGTTCTGGTATTTCGTGAACCGGTTCATTGCGGGGCTGGGCGCGTTCCTGGTCACCTACGCGATCAGCCTGACGCATCCGGCGCTGGTGGACGCGATTTCGGGGGCGCGCTACGCGGTGATCTTTCTAGGTGCATATTTGCTGACGCGCATGAGGCCGGATTGGCTGAAGGAAGACTTTCGCGGGTGGCAATTAGGCAGCAAGACGCTGGCAACACTGATGGTGATCGCAGGGCTCGTAATTGCAGGGCTGAGCGGAGGAACCAAGCAGGGTTCAGGAAGCCCGACAGCAATCGTCATGCCGGCGCGCAGCGTCGCTACGGACTCCGGGCGAACGCCTGAAACGAGCCTCGCCCGCTTCGTGCACACGCCATAAGCGCTGTCTCCGGGCCGCAGCCTCAGCGTTCGCAATTTCCGACTTCAGCCGGCAGCGCATCTGCGCAACGCGATTTTGTCACTCGCTCACTGATCTGCCGAACAAAACTGTCCGGGCGCGCAGGATCACCACAAGCAAAAACAGTGGAGCCGGCGTGCTTTTCAAATTCGCTGCGCCGCGGCACGCGATTTGTAGTATACCGAGTAGCTACACACCTTCTTGAGCCTCCAAGGGGTATCCGATGGACGATGCCTTGATGATGCACCGCCTGCAGTTCGCCTTCACCATCACGTTTCATTACTTGTTTCCGCAACTGACGATGGGGCTGGCGCCGCTGATCGTCATTCTGAAGACCATGTATCTGCGCACAAACAATCCTCTCTACAACCGCGCCGCGCGTTTTTGGGCCAAGGTCTTCGGGATCAGTTTTCTGATGGGAGTGGTGACGGGCATTCCGATGGAATTTCAGTTCGGGACGAACTGGGCACAATTTTCGCGGCTGACGGGCGGGGTGATCGGCCAACCCCTGGTGATGGAGGGCGTGTTTTCGTTCTTCCTCGAATCGGCGTTTTTGGGGTTCTTCCTGTTCGGCGAAGAGAGACTGAGCAAAATCGCGCATTGGTGGACGGCGTTCGCGGTGTTCGCCGGGTCGTGGCTCTCGGGCTTCTTCATCATCATGACCGACGCGTGGATGCAGCACCCGGTGGCATTCCAGCTGGGAGCCAACGGAAGCTTTCAGGTGACGAGTTTCTGGGGGCTGTTGCTGAACCCGTGGGGGCTGATCCAGTATTCGCACAATATGTGCGGGGCGCTGATTACGGGCACGTTCGTAATGTCGGCAGTGGGCGCCTACTATTTGCTGGAGGACAAGTCTATCGAAGAGGGCCGCGCGTTCCTGCGGCTTGGGGTGATCGTCGGGATCATCGCGTGCTGCATCCAGATTTTTCCCACCGGCGACCTGCACGGAAAAATGATGGGGAAATATCAGCCGGTGACGGTGGCGGCGATGGAGGGCCTGTTCAAGACGGAATCGGGCGCGCCGATGGTCATCCTGGGCCAGCCGGATGCAGAGAGCGAGAAGATCGACAATCCGCTGGTGGCGAACAAGGTGCTGAGTTATCTGCTCTACGGGACGACCACGGCGACGGTGAAAGGCTTGAATGAATTTCCCAAGAACGACTGGCCTACGAATATTCCGCTGGTTTTCTACACCTACCACATCATGGTGGGGCTGGGGACGATCTTCGTTGCGGTGATGGCCGTCAGCGCGTTTCTGCTCTGGCGCGGGCTGCTGTACAAGTCGCGCTGGATGCTGTGGATCATCTTGTGCTGTCTTCCCTTCCCGCACATTGCGAACACGGCGGGATGGATCACGGCGGAAACGGGCCGCCAGCCCTGGATCGTTTATGGGCTGATGCGCACGGCCGCGGGCTATTCGAAAGACGTGCACGCCGGCAACAGCCTGTTCACGCTGATCGGCTTCATGGGGCTGTACACGATTCTGGCGATCCTGTTTCTGTTTTTGGTGTACCGCGTGATCGCGCACGGCCCGGTGGAAGAAGCGGCCGCGGAGATCGAGTCGGGCACTCCGATTACGATCGCATAAGCGGGACGAAGGGATTGCGGTTGCAGAGGAGAAAGCGATGCTGCTGACCTGGTATTTGCTGGTCGCCATCATGATTACAGGGTACGTGGTGTTCGACGGCTTCGATCTGGGCGCCGGGATCCTGCATTTGTTCATCGCGCGCACGGATGAGGAGCGGCGGACGATGATCCGCACAATCGGTCCGGTATGGGACGGAAACGAGGTATGGCTCCTGGCCGGCGGCGGGACGCTGTATTTCGCGTTTCCGCTGCTGTACGCGTCAGGCTTCAGCGGCTTCTATCTGCCGCTGATGATCGTGTTGTGGCTGCTGATTTTTCGCGGGATTGGGGTCGAGCTGCGCATGCACCTCGATACGCCGGTGTGGCGCGGATTGTTCGACGGGTCGTTCGCGCTGGCCAGCCTGCTGCTGGCGATTTTTTATGGTGCGGCGCTGGGGAACGTGCTGCGCGGCGTTCCCATTGGCAAGGACGGCTATTTCTTTTTGCCGCTGTGGACGAATTGGCGGGTCGGACCGCAGCCGGGAATTCTCGACTGGTACACGGTGCTGTCGGGAGCCGTGGCGCTGTTTGCGCTGGGACTGCACGGCGCCTACTATGTGGCGTTGAAGACGAGCGGAGAGGTCAACGCGCGCGCCAAACGAGCGGCGCGAACGCTGTGGCCCGTGGTTGTGGCACTGACGGGCGCGAGCCTGGCGGCGACACTGTACATTCGACCGGATCTGCTGGACAACTACAAGAGCTGGCCGGTGCTGTACGTCATTCCGGCGGTGGTGGCAGGCTCGCTGTTCAGCATGTGGCGGGCGAGCTCGCGCGGGCACGAGCGCGGAGCCTTCCTTTCTTCCTGCGTGTATCTGATTTTCATGCTAGTGGGAGCAGCGGCGGGGGGTTATCCGAATCTGCTGACTTCAACCACGGACCCGGCGCGGAACATTACGGTGTACAACGCCCATACGGGGAGTTATGCGTTATCCGTAGGCCTGATCTGGTGGAGTCTGGGAATGGCCATTGCGGTGGGCTATTTCGTGTTTGTCTATCGCATGTTCCGCGGGAAAGTGACGGCGACGGGGCATGGATACGGAAGCTACGCGGGGGCGCGGCGCAATCGGCATGGCTAAAGCAACGGGCGCTACATCGACGAATTCTCAGCGTGGCGGAAGGCGGGTGCGCCAGGCGAGGTGCAGATGAAGAGTCCCAGGGACATTGTTGTCTACATTGGGAAGCTGGTCGCGAGCGGCATCGCTTTTTTGGTGGGCACGGCGGTGACGGTTGCGATCCTGATGCCGTTTCACCTGCATTCGCTGGCGTTACCCGCAGGTGCGAGCGCCGGAAAATCCGAACTGAGACAGATTGTGCTGTGTCCCCTGCTCGCGCTGGGACTGGCACCGTTAGCGGCAGGACTGTCCGGCCGTTACCGGGCGCGATGGCGAGCCATCGCGTTTCTCGTGTTCGTCAATCTGGGCGTGAACACGACGATTGAGGCCAAGTTCTTTACGACCTCATATGCGCACGGCGGGGAGCTGTTCGTGATTCTCATGTACGCGGGCGCAGCGGCCGTTTTCGCCGCCATGGTGGTTGGCCTGTTCCATCCCGGAGACCCCACGCCGGCGCTCAAGGTGCACAGAGGCCCGTTCGGTTGGACTTGGAGGATTTTGCTGGCCGTCCTGGCGTTTCCGGTGATCTATTTTCTGTTTGGCATGGCCGTGTCGCCATTCGTGCTGGCGCAATATCGAGCGGGCGTGGCCGGGCTGGTCCTGCCGAGCTTGAAAGTCATACTGCCGGTGGAATTTGTGCGCAGCGTTCTGTTCCTGCTGGCTTCCCTGCCGGCAATATTGTTGTGGGCGCGGTCGCGCTGGGGACTGGTGCTGGCGCTGGGATGGGCGCATGCGGTGACGAACGGGCTGTACGGCTTGCTGAGCGCGTACTGGCTTCCGACGGTGCTGCGCGTGTCCCACAGCATCGAAATCACGTTCGATTCGTTCGTCTATGCGCTGGTGATTGTGATGCTGTTCAAGACGCGGATGGCCTCGGCCGCGCGCGAGGCGCCAACGGCAGGTGCGGTCAGGTCGGCCACCACGGCGTAGATCGCCGGCGAGAGCCTGCGTTCTCCGAACCTCCCCGAACGCTCGCGTCAAGGATTGAGAGCAGCCGACTTTGGGCTATTACTCGCCCGGAGGAGAAACCGGGGCGGGTTCGGTGATACGGCCTTTGCCGGTCAGCGCGGCAATGATCTCTTTGCCATGAAAGCGGCCGTTCTCGATGAAGATGTCCGAAGTATTTCGCCCGCCCACGACCACTCCCGCGAGGTGAATGCCCGGGACATTTGTCTCCAGCGAATCAGGATTCACCGCCGGACGCATGGTGACCGGATCAAGGTGAATGCCCTGCTCGATCAGGAAAGTGAAATCGGGATGATAGCCGGTGAGGGCGAAGACCTGCGCGGCGGAAATGGCCTTTTCGGCGTCGCGCGACCCGTCGGAACCGCTTGCCGCTGAGCTGCACGATTGCACGTAGACGCGGCCGGGCTCAATGCGCGTGACGCGGTGATTGAAGAGGGCCTTGATCTCGCCCGCGCGGATGCGGTTCTCGATGTCCGGCTTGACCCAGTATTTCAGCTTTTCGCCGACCGTGGGCCCGCGATGAACCAGCGTGACGCGCGCGCCCCCGCGAAAAAGCTCGAGCGCGGCTTCCGCAGCGGAGTTCTTTGCGCCAACGACGACGACATCCTGGTCCCAATAAGGGTGCGGGTCGGTGAAGTAGTGCGAGACGTGCGGGAGATCCTCGCCATGCACCCCAACGAAGTTCGGGAGGTCGTAGTAGCCCGTCGCGATGATCACCTTCCGGCCGTGGTATTCGCGCGGGCGGCCCTCCGCATCGTGCGTGTGGACCACAAAGGCGCCGTCGTGGCCCTCGATCTTGCGTACACGCTCGTAGAGCCGCGTCTCGAGGCCGTAGTGCTCGGCAGCCCGGCGGTAATACTTCAGCGCTTCGGGACGCGTGGGCTTGGCCGTGGCGGTGGTCATCGGCAGATCGCCGATTTCCATGCGCTCGGCGGTGGTGAAGAACTGCATGTTGGTCGGATAGTGATAGAGCGAATTGCAGAGGCAGCCCTTGTCGATCACGACAGGGCGCAGGCCGCCGCGCTTGGCTTCGATGGCGCAGGCGAGGCCTGTGGGCCCGGCTCCGATGCAGATGACGTCAAATGAATTCATCGTTGAATGGGACGCAGAAAAAGATTCATAGACCAGTATAAAGCGTATTAGATGCTGGCGCGAATGTTTGGAAGCACGCCAGAATGAAATTCTTGCGCCGGAATCGGCGCGCGGGAGAGTAAGATTGGGCCGCACGCAAGGCATGCGGCGCACGAGCAGCCACTTTTCCGAACAGCCGCGGCGTTTCCGATCCATTGGTGGAATGGATGAAGCGACAGAAGATATCCCAGCCCGCAATCTGGGCCGCGATTCTCATGGCGTTTTGCAGCGCAGCCGTTGCCGCCGCCCGGCCCCCGGCGAGCAGCACGCAGCGTGCGCAGCATTTGCGCGAAATGAGGCACGCGCGGCGGCCCCAGCGCCGGCCGGAGCCCTCGAAGACAGCCCCCGCCGCGCCCAAGCTGACCAGAGAAGACCTGGAAATCTTTCTCGACGGCTTCGTTCCCATGCAACTGGAGCGCGACGACATCGCCGGCGCGGTGATCTGCGTGGTGAAGGACGGCAAAGTCGTGCTGGAGAAGGGCTACGGTTTTGCAGACATGCAAAAGCGCACGCCGGTGACACCGGATGCGACGTTGTTCCGCCCGGGTTCGATCTCGAAGACCTTCACCTGGACGGCGGTCATGCAGCTCGAGGAGCAAGGCAAGATCAACCTGGACCGCAATATCGAGAACTATCTGAATTTCAAGATCCGGCCGTGGTTTGGCGTCGCGATCACCATGAAGGACTTGATGACGCACACGCCAGGGTTCGAGGAGTCGTATAAGGACTTGTTCGTGGGCAAGGCTTCAGACCTGGAGCCGTTGATCGTTTACCTGCCGACGCACTTGCCGCGCGAAATCTTTCCGCCGGGAACGACGCCGGCGTACTCGAATTACGGTGCGGCGCTCGCCGGATATATCGTGCAGCGAATATCCGACATGCCGTTCGACGATTACATTGAAAAGAACATCTTTCAGCCGCTGGGAATGAATCACTCCACGTTCCGGCAGCCGCAGCCGGCGAACCTCGCGCCCCTGATGTCGCAGGGGTACGACCGGGCCTCGGGTAAGCCCAAAGGATTCGAGTACGTGCAGGTTTGGCCAGCGGGTAGCCTTTCAACCACCGCCGACGACATGTCGCGCTGGATGATCGCGCAGCTGCAGAATGGAAAGTACGGCAAGATCCAGATTCTAAAGCCGGAGACTGCCGAGTTGATGCACTCGCGCGCATGGACGAACATGGCCGGCCTGAACGGAGGCGATTACGGGTTCTACGAGATGTCGCGCAACGGGCAGCGCGTGATCGGGCACGGCGGAGACACGCAATGGTTTCACAGCCTGATGGGCCTGATGCTGGACGCCAATGTGGGATTCTTCGTGTCGTACAACAGCGCGGGCAAGGGACAGGATTCGGGGCCGGAGGCATTGTGGGAGCATTTCGTCGACCGCTATTTTCCCTACACCCCGCCCGCGGCCCAAAAGCCCTCGAATTCCCACGAAGACATACGCAAAGTGGTGGGGAAATACTGGAGCAGCCGACGCTCGCAGACCAATGTCATGGCCGTGGCGGCAGCATTCAACCAGCCCAAGGTGACGGCGAATTCCGACGGAACGATCAGCGTCGGGGGCATGACCGACTTCGCCGGGAATCCCGAGCATTTCGAGGAAATCGCGCCGCTGCTCTTCCGCGAAGTGCATGGGCAGGATCGCGTCGGGTTTTTCCGGGGAGTCGACGGCCGCATGCGGCTGGCCACGGATTTCCCGTTCCGTGTGGGCCAGCGCGTTCCGCCGCTGAAGGACGGGTCGGCCAATTTCATCGTGATCGAGTCCGCCATGGCCATCTTTCTGCTGATGCTGGTGTTCTGGCCTTTGGGAGCTATCCTGCGGCACCACTACGGGAAGCGGCTCGAGCTTGCGAAACCGTATCGCATTCTGCGGGGATGGGTCAGATTCGTATGCGCGGTGGACCTGGCGTTTCTCGCGCTGTTCGCGGAGTGGGTTTCCTTGGCGCAGAACAACCTTGCACTCCTGAGCTCGTCGTTCGGCGGCAAGCTGCACGCGCTGCAAGCGCTGGGAGTGGTCGGGGTCGCGGGCGCCGGACTGGTGCTGTATTACTGCATCTATTCGTGGGGCACGCGCTCTCTCTGGATTTGGACGCGAATCTGGAATACGCTGCTACTGCTGGCCTGCGCGGGATACGTCTTCTTCGTCTTCAACTGGCACATGCTGAATTTCCACCTGAACTACTGAGGATCGAATTCCCTTACTGATCCTGCACTTGCTCTGATGGCCTGCATCAGTCCCGGCCGGTCTGCGTCCTTGACGTAACCGGAAGACGCCGCATGCAGCGCGCGGGCTATTCCATTCTGCGGTGTAGAATCCGGTTTGGATGAGAGGTTAATCGGATGGTAAGGCGTTTCCTTCTGCAGATGGCGCTCCTGGAACTTGCCGCGCTGGTTGCGACAGGAGCCTTTCCAGCGCGCGCTGCGTGCGGGCAAACGTCTGCGCGAATTGCGAGATCTGCGGCACAGCCGGCAGGACCGGAGTCGAGCCCCGAGACGCAGTCCGGGAAGCTCGCACCCACCTCCAAGCAGCCGGATACGCTGGCCGTGGGCCGTGTGATTTATGCCCAGCTCACGCAGACGATTGACGTCAAGAAGGTCAAAGTTGGCAAGCCAGTTTTTGCCAAAACGACTCTGGCGGTGCTGTCGGGAGGAAAGGTGCTGATCGAGGATGGCGCGCGGATCACGGGGCACGTTACGCGAGTGCAGGAGCGCTCGGAGAAGAATCCCGAGTCAGTACTGGGGATTGTCTTCGACCGCGTGGAACTCCCTGACGGGAAGGAATTGCCGCTGAATTTGACCGTGCAAGCGGTGGGGGTCGGATCGTTAACGGCTCCGCCCAAGGAGTTCAGCGACACTCTGCCCGTCCCTATGGCGCCCGGCTTTCCCGATCTCTCGGCACAAAGTTCGGGCGGGTCTAGTAGGCGACATTCTGATCTTCCGAAGGCGGAAACGGGCCCGGCGCTGGAACTGGGAAGCAAGGGCATGGTGGGACTGAAGGGGCTCGAGCTGACGGAGGGAACGGACGAAACGCACGGGTCACTGGTGAAATCGAAGACCAAGAATGTGAAGCTGGACAATTACTGGCAGATGGTCCTGCGCGTGATCGCGCCCAAACCCGCGTCCGCGCTCAAATAGCGGGATTTCTGCGCTCCGCGCGGAATACGGGAGCGGCGCCCCGTGCTGAAGGCGCGACTCCCGCATCGGCGCGATTCTTGAGCTGCGTTAGTCTGTGGCGGAAGCGGCTTGCGTCTTCGACGCATGGGCCGCCTGCCGGAACTGCTCCATCATCTTGCGGATGGTTTCGTTCGAGCCCGGGCTGCGCTGTTCCCGCCAGGCTTCCAGGCGCGCGGAGTTCTTTTCGAGATTGCTGAGGAAGTTGGGACTGCTGAACGCCGCGCGCCATGCCGCCAGGACGGGTTTCACCTGCTCGAACACGCCCCAGTGCTCGCCGGTGGTTTCGAAAAAGAAGTCCTCGTCGATCAGACCGCGGTTGGCGATGCTGGCCACCATTTCCCAGTAGCCCAGCACCATGCGCACGTTGACGTTCTCCCGCGTGCCCGGAGGACAAAGCGCCCTCACCTCCTCCAGAGTTTTCGCGTGGAAATTGTTGGCGAACCAGTCGCGGGCCTCGCGCAAACGAGGCTCGCGCCGCTCCTCATACAGCCGCAACAGCAAATTCACCTGCTCGTGCGTCACTTCGCTCATCGTTTTTCCTCCTGGGTGTTGGCTACGGATCGACACTGTTTCAAGCTGGGAAACGCTATACGGTTTGCCGTCTTGCGCTGCTTTGTGCCCATCAGCTTCAATCTCCTTGGCGGCCGAAATCACTTCTTGAGCGCGGATTCGGCACGACTGCGGACACGCTCGTGGATGTGCGTCCAGCCCAGGCCCACACCCTGGCGATGATCGTCCTGAATCAGGCCGAGCGCCGTGTGATGGAACTTGATTAGCGTGCCCCTGTCGCTCTCGCTCAAGCGGTATTGGATGTTCGAAACCACGGGATAGGACATGAAAAGTGGGCCGGTAATTTCAAGCAGCGTGGGGCGCTTGATGGCCTGCACCACGCCCCAGAAATGGCCGTTGCCATCCCCCAGATCGCGAAACCAGCGGCCGCCCGGCCAGGGCTCGATCTTCATGGCCATGGGCTCGCCATCGGGCTTGTCCGCGCCGGGGCCGAGCTGTTCGAGCAGGGCGGCAAAGGTCACCTCCAATGGCGCGCGGACGTGGATTTCCTGCGTAATGTTCAGGGTCAGATTGTCGAGTGCTGGTGCGGCTGAACTCATGATTCCTCCTCTTTAGCTTCTGCAGATTGGTTCACGGCTTTTCCGGCGGCCTTCCGGCGTTCGCCTCCGCGCGTTCTTTTACGCGAAGCAACTGGTGCCGCCAGAGGCGCTCGAAAGTCGAAGTCCACTCATGCAGCGGCCGGATAGCCTCCGCATTCGTGCGATACAGCACGTGACGCCCGTCGCGCCGTGCGCGAACCAGGCCCAC
>JBJKQB010000138.1:0-17491 GCA_046705825.1 Candidatus Acidiferrales bacterium | reverse complement strand
TCGAAATCGATGCCGGCGGCCAGCGCCTCGCGCGCCGCATCGTCGGGGCCGGCCGCCACATGATGGACTTCGTACAACATCTGCAGCGCGCCCCCATCGGACGTAACGAACCCGGGGAAATGCCATTCGCCGCGCAGGACCGTGCCCAGCAGCCAGTGATTGATGCTCGAGGGAATGCCGTCGATTTCGTTGTAGGAAGCCAACACGGCTCCGGCATGCGCCTCTTCGATCGCGTAGCGGAAGGGCACGAAAAAGGATTCACGCAGTTCGCGCTCGGAGATATTCGAGGGCGCGGTGTTGCGTCCGCCTTCCATGAGGCCATGGACGTAGTGCTTCGCTGTGGAGATAACGTGGTGAGGACCGATCGGGAACAGCCCATTCGCTTCCGGGCCGGCCGGCGGATCGCCCTGTAAACCTTCCACTACCGATACGCCCATGCGCGCCACCAGGTACGGATCCTCGCCGTAGGTTTCTTCCGTGCGGCCCCAGCGCGGATCGCGCGCCAGGTCGAGCACGGGCGTGAAGGCCTCGCGCACCCCGGCGGCGGACATTTCGTCCGAGGCCGCATCGAACACCTGCTTGACCAGTGCCGGATCCCACGTGCTGGCCAACCCGATGCACTGCGGGAAGCTGGTGCTGTCGTTTTCCATGAAGCCGTGCAGCGCTTCGCCCATGAACAGGATGGGAATGCCAAGGTGCGTCTTCTCGACCTCGTAGCGTTGCGCGGCGTTGCGCGCGATGGCCGCGTCGTAGGGGCTCACGTCGCCGGAGGGATCGTACAGGTCGAACAGGATTTGGCGCGCCTGGGCGGGAGTAAAATGCCCGGTCGTGTCGAGAAACCCTTCGCCGCGGCGATTGCCACCGGCGATCTGGTCCACTTTCTCTTCCAGCGTCATGCGCGAGAGCAGGTCCGCGACGCGCTTGGCGATGGGCAAGTTCGGATTGCGATAATCCGGGACGCCCTGGCGCGCGCCGGCGAATGCTGCAAAGAAGGCGAGAATTGTTCCCATGGCAACGAGGAATTTCGGGGACGAAGGACGGAATTTCGTGCGGCACAGCGCGCTGTAGAAGCGCGGATTGTGTATCGAGTCATTTTCGGCTTGGGGCTGTGTTTTCAACAAGTTACGAATATTTTTGTTCGACACGTGTATCGAGTGAATCTTCATTCTCCTGGTCTTCTCCTTTGCGTGTTTCTTCGCTGCTCGGATTCGTCAAGGGTGCGCGGGGTCATTGGGGCTGGACGATCGGTTTTTGCGTCTTTTGGGGCGCGCTGGATTTCTTCTGGGCATCAGCAATGGCTCGCGCGAGCTGCGCACGGGTGGAGCGCAAGGTATCGCTGGTGGGGCTCGTGGAGTCGAGTTTCAGATAGGCGTCAATGTCGTCCACGGCGGCGGAGTAATCGTGCATGCCGATGTGGATGTTGGTGAGAATCACGCGGGCACGCTGGTTGTACGGCGCGAGCTTGGCGCATTTCTGCCCGTTTCGCTCGGCCTCGGGATAGCGTTTCAGGCCGAGGAGGGAGCGGGCGAGTTCGAAATAGCCGTGCCAGGAAGTACTGTCGAGAGTGATGACCCGCTTGGCCAACGGTTCGGCAGCTGCGTAATTGCCGACGTCGTTGTACACGTCAGCCAGATCGAACAGCGCATCGGCATATTCCCCGTTGCTCAAGTCGATGGATTTCTGGAGTGAAGCGCGCGCGTCCGCGGCGCGTCCCGACAGGTATTGCGTGACGCCCATTTGTGCGTAGGCCTCATAGAAATCGGGGAACTCGCGAATCGCCTTTTGGAACGCGGCGATCGCCTTGTCGTAGTCCTTCTGGTCCATCAGCTCTTTGCCTTTGCTGTAGTCGTCACGGGCTTTCGGCGGCGCGGAAAGTTCGTGGGCGGAAATTGTTTCTGGACGCCCCGTTTCCTCATTCGTCGACGATTCCGAATCGGAACTCTTCCGCTTCAAATCGATCTCGATGGGGGTGGAATGCCCGGCCACGACGCTGATCGCGATCTCGGTTCCTTCGTAACCAATCTTGCTCACAACGACGCGGTAGTCCCCGTCGGGGAGATACCCGAAATGGAATTCGCCGGTTTCGCCTGTGAAAGTCATAGGCGCGGCCAGACCCCCAGGCGACATCAGTTCGACGCGGGCGGAAACCACCGGATCTTGAGATGCAGCGTCGCGAACGTAGCCGGAAACCCCGCCGTTACGACCCGCAGAGCTAGCGACGACGGCGGAAGGGAACAAGACCAGAGCGGCGAGCAGTGCAGTCATTAGAAACAAGGAAGCGGCAAGGTGCAGGTGGGAGGGCGAAGCCAAAAGGGCGATGCTAGGCACTCGGAATGTGAGCGCATTGCACACGTGGGAAATCCAGGCGGATTGTAGCACGCAGGGCGGAAGGTGAAGCGGGAATCGCGCGAGCAGAAGGGGTGAAATTGCTGCGGGTGTGGTCAGTCTGGGGTACCGGGGCAGGGCTGGTACGCGTGAGGGCCGTCAACCTCAGATGTGATGACGATCACTGACGGTAGATAGCCGAACAGGTAAAAAGTCAGTCACCTACGCTTGTGAGGCTCGCAAACCAGCCTGCCGGCTGGGCCTCAAAAAGAGAGAAGCGTGGGTTTAGGCAATCGGAACGACCCGACCTCTGGAGAAAAATCCTGGAGCGGCACGAGCGATCGACGTACAGGCAGGCCGCCGTGCCAAATCGATTTTCTAGCCGGGCGCGATTGCCAGAAGGCAGCGAGTGGGGTGGGAGCCATGGTCAACGGGAGCGTATTTCGTTCCGAACTCCTCAGGACTGTGCCTTCCTTTTCGATGATTCTCCTTTGCAGGCGCTCCTTGCAGGGGCGCGTACCGTGCGGCATCCAAGCGACCCAGCGGGTGCGGAAGAGCTTGAACGCCGAACGGGGCGATGTTCTAGGAGGCAAGAGATGACAGGTCAGAATGCGCACGCCATGCGCGTCAATGCGAATCGCGTCCAATGGATTCGCTTCGCGGTGGCGGGCTTAGCGATTCTTGCGATGGTATTTCTGTTCTTGCCGGCGGCGCAGGCCCAGATCACGGGCACGATTACCGGCACGGTTTACGACAACACGGGCGCGGTGATTCCCGGCGCGAATGTGACGCTGACGAACCAAGCGACCCAAGACGTCCGCACGACGGTCAGCACGTCGGAGGGGTATTTTGCTTTCCCGTCGCTGAACCCGGGCACCTACACGCTGAAGGTGGAAGCCAAAGGCTTCAAGGGCTTCCAACAATCGAACATCGCGCTGCAAGCCACAGATAAACGCAACGTGAACGCGACGCTCGAAGTGGGGCAGACGACGGAAACGGTGACCATCGAGGCCCACACAGATGTCATCCCTGTGGACTCACCGGCCCGCACACTCGATCTGACGGCGCAGGACTTCAACCGGCTGCCGATGATTTCTCGCAATGCCACGCAGTTGCTGGCCGCATTGCCCGGGGCCATTGTTGTTGCCAACGGATCGAGCAACGGAGCGCAGAGCAGCTTCGATCAATCCACCGTTGGAGTGGTCGGTTCCATTGTGGGGAACGGCGTCTCTCTGGCGGGAGCGCCCTACCGCGGTGGGTCACAACTCCTCATGGACGGCACCAACATCATCGACGAGGGCTGTGACTGCACCTCGATCACGGTTCCCAACCCCGATATGATTCAGGAAGTGAAGATTCAGACTTCCGCGTTCGGGGCCGACAGCGCGAAGGGACCGGTGGTGATCGACTTCATCAGCAAGTCCGGTAGCGCGAACTGGCATGGCCAAGGCTACTTCTATGCCCGGAACGCGATCTTCAACTCCGATTCCTGGCAGTTGAACCACGCGGGACAGAACGTGCAGACCGGCGACCACTACTACTATCCCGGCGGCAACGTGGGAGGTCCGGTACCAGGCACAAAGAAGAAGCTGCAGTTCTGGTTCGGGTACGAACACTTCTACCAGTTGTCCTCAGGCGGGACGATCGACTACGCCTCCATTCCGACGGCGGACATGGCGGCAGGGAATTTCGGGCCGACCGCAGCAAACAACGCGCTGTGCCAAGCGCAGCTCGGCGTGAATGCGGCCAGTACGGACCCGAAGGCAGCAGGAACCTACTGCTACGACCCGTCGGCGGGTGGAATCGGGCCGAATGGAGCGGCAATCACCAGCTCCAATATCGCCAGCTTGATCGATCCCGGTGGGGCGGCCTTGATGGGAATGATTCAGAAGTGGGATCCGGCCAATGCGAACCCGGCGTCGATCGCGGGAAATTACAACTACGTTTATCCGGTGGCTGGTCTGCATAACGGGTACATGTATCGCGGACGCGGCGACTACAACTTCGACGACAACAACAAGCTGTTCGTCACCTGGCAATATGGCAGCGACGCGCAGCCGGGCGACGGCGATTCGCACATGTGGTGGTTGCCGGGCAATTCGGTTCGCTTCCCGGGTGGTGGCCTGACCGCTCTTTCTCAGACGAAGACGCTCACGGCCAATTACCTGCACGTGTTCAGCCCGACGCTGACGAACCAGATGACCGCTTTCTGGACTTGGTTCTGGGGACCGCAGACGCCGGCGAACTTTAATGCCGTGCTGCGCAGCACCGTGGGATATCCAGACTCCTACGGAACCCAGTTCGACAAGACAAACGCTCTGGCGCAGACCATGGTTCCGGGTTGGAACGGCGTGAACTTCGCTCTGCCGGACTTCAGCCAGTGGGACGTTTTCTCCGGTACGGGCGGGCAGTATTACATCAAGAAGCAGAACCCAGCGTTTGCGGACGATCTGACGAAAGTATTCAAGAATCACACGTTCAAGGCCGGGTTCTACTACGAGATGACCGGAAACAACCAGGCCAACTTCAACCCCATCAACGGCGGTTTCTCGTTTGGCGGGATCGTTCCAGCGAACAGTCTGGGTGATGCGATTACAGGGACGCAGATGGGAACGCAGAACCCCACAGCCAACTTCCTGATGGGCATCGCCACAAACTACAACGAACAAAGTTCGCTGCCGTTGAACGACCAGGCGTACAAGACCTTTGCGTTTTACGGTCAGGACTCCTGGAAGCTTACGCGGCGATTCACCCTTGATTACGGTGTCCGTTTCGATCACCTGGGGCACTGGTACGACCGCGATGGGTACGGAAACGCAGTCTGGCTTCCTGCAAACATCGCGGGAGACATCCTGAAAGGGAAGGCTTACCCAGGTGTGGAGTGGCACGGGATCAATCCGGGAATTCCGCTGAGCGGAACTCCGAATCGGTTATTCCACTTCGAGCCACGGTTCGGTATCGCGTGGGACATCTTCGGAACTGGAGCTACAGTCCTGCGCGGCGGCTGGGGCGTGTATGCGTTCAACGATCAGGTGAACGATTACAGCGGCGCTCTGGCGCTCGCGCAGCAGAGCATTCAAACCGCTCTGCCCAGCAACCGCACGGTTCTGTTCAGCGAGACGGGGTTGTTGCCAAAACCAATCAGCACGTTCTCGGCGCCGTCGAGCGGAACCGGGTTCATTCTTGACCCAACCGACTATAACGTGCCCTGGACGACGACGTGGAACTTGACGATCGACCAGAAACTGCCGTGGGGCTCGCACTTCGAAATTGCCTATGAGGGCAATGACAGCGGCGGGTTAATGTGCGGCGGGCAAGTCTCCGGTGGCGGTCAACAATGCGGCGGAGACTTCATCAACGTCAATAAGACGCCTCTGGGTGCGTACTTCAAACCGAATCCGGTTGTGGGCGGGATCGCCTCAGATCCGGAGAACGTTTGCGGGAAATATCCGGATGGCACACTGGTCAACCCGACGGCGTGCATTTTCGGGCAGGCCGATTATCGTCCGTACGGAGCCTACAAGGTTTCCAACTCGACGGCGAACTGCATCGGCACCGCCGTTACGAACGCGGGCTGCTTTGTGAACGTGTACGGGACTAACGCGGTCAACGTGGAGAAGCACGAAGCCTACGCCAACTACAACGCCCTCGAGGTGATCTGGGCCAAGCAGGCTGGCCGGTTCACATTCAACACCAGTTTCACATGGTCCAAGGCACTAGGCTTCAACGGCCAACAGAACAACGGCAACATCAACCCCTACGACATGCGGGCCAACTACGTTGTCCTGACTATCGACCGTCCGTACGTATGGAACACGTCGTACGTGTTCGATTTTGGGAAGCTCTACCACGGGGATAGTAAAGTGCTTGGTGGAGCGACGAACGGATGGACGATCGCGGGATTCACGAGCTGGCAGAAGGGGCCGGACTTGCAAGCCCAGACCGGATTCAACCTTGGGATGGGCTTCACCTACGCGGTCCCGTATGTCGATGAGAACGGCGTTGCGCAGGTAGCGAACGATAGCCTGACGCAGCGGTCGTTCTTCGGAACCGACGCCAATATGCTGGTTCTGCCAGTCGAAACGTCTAACCCGACCAGCGGTACGGCCGGGAACCAACTGGTGAAGTTCTCGTCGTTCGCAGCGCCGGACAGCCCGGCTGGGGCCCCGTTGGAGTTCGCGGTACCAAAGTGCTCCGGCGGAAACACGTCGAACTGTAATGCCACGGGCTACGTGCTCTCGAATGGCCAGCAGCCGTACGCGATCACGGCGAACGGTCCAAGCCAGTTGCCGTACATCTCGATGCCCGCATACTTCGATACGGACATCGCGCTGTACAAGACGTTCCATATCACGGAGCGGCACACGGTTGAATTCCGTGTGACGGCAACCAACTGGCTGAACCACCCGCTGGTCGGTTTCCAGAACGCGAATCCGGTCACGCTCAGCTACAAACTGGACCCGATCAACGGTGGTGGGTACCAATACAACAACAACAACGTCCCGCAGGCGCAGTGGGGTTATATGAACTCGAAGTTCGAACCCAGCTCGAACGCTTACGGACGCATCTTGATGTTCGGTCTGAAGTATAGCTTCTAACCCCGCCAGCACGGACGGCGGGCACATACCCACCCCCGGCAGAGGGGCTCGCTCAGCGAGCCCCTCCTGCTGTTTTGTTCCGGTTTCGGCGCGCTTGATGGCAGGCAGACCTGCCAGCACCACCGCAGGTCTGGCCTGCTCAATAGCATCTGGGCAGGCCCGCCCGCAAGATGGCGGGCACGCCCGCACGGCTGGGATCCTTGGGTTCCAGTGAAGAGCAGAAGGGGCGGCCTCCCCGCAGAAGGGGGCCGCCCCTCTTTGCTTGAGACACCGCCGGCAAACGACCGCACAGGCGCAGAGTTCGCCGGGAAATTCGTCGCGGGATGTGACAGACGTCTCGACCGGCCGTTCGATAGTCGACATTGCGTCTTGTGACGAAGATCACCGCGCGCGGAAAACCACTCGGGTGTAATGGACGGCCATGAAGAGGTTTACGCTGTGAAAGCATTGTGCCTCGGCGTTTCTGTAGCCATCCTTGCTCTTGGCGCGTCCGCGCAGACGGCGAAACGCGCGGCGGCCGGGGACAAGCTGCAGCGGGACTACCAGGCCGCGCAGAGCTTTCAGGCGGCGCGCAACTTGGACGCTGCGGCGGGAGAGTACCGCGTGTTCCTGGGCGAAGCGCTGCATCGCCTCGCGCTGGGCCGCGCGAACATTGGCGATCTTCAGAAGGCGCTGCCGTTGTTTGCCGAGGCGCTCAGCCTGGTCCCTTCCGACGTGGACATTCGTGTGGATTACGCCGAGGCCTGCCGTCGCGCGGGCGACCTGCCGCGGGCGAAATCGCTGGCGCAGGAGGCGCTCCAGGCGGAGCCGGGAAATGCCGAGGCTCATTTGACGCTCGGGCGAGTCCTGTCGGAGTTGCAACAGCAGCCGGCGGCTATCGAGCAGTTCCGGGCCGCCGTCGCGCTGCAGCCCGACTTCGAAAGCACGTATGCCTTGGGAACCGAATACCTGCGGGCCAAGAACGAGCCCAAAGCCGCCGAGGTTTTCGCCGGAATTCTGAAGGCGACGAACGGCTCCCCAGCGGCCGAAATCTCCATCGGAACCGCCTACGCGCAACAGGGTTATCCCAACCAGGCGATTGCCGCGTTCAAGAAGGTGATCGCCAGTCATCCGAAGTATCCGGGCGCGCACTACTCGCTGGGAGCGGCGTACCTGGTCGGCGCCAGCGATGCGATGTACCCGCAGGCTGCGGAGCAATTTCGCGCGGAGCTGGCGCTCAATCCCAACGATCCCTTGAGCCGCTACCAGCTCGGCTACATCGAGCTGAGCCAGCACAAATTGACAGAAGCGGCGGCCGATCTTACGCGCGCTACGATACTCGATCCCACGAGTCCGGACGCGTTTCTTGCGTTGGGCCAGGCCTACATGGAGACGAGCCGCGGGGCCGAAGCCGAGGCGGCCCTCCGGAAATCGATCGCTCTGACCCGTGACCCGCGGCGCAACCATTACCAGGTGCAGCGCGCGCACTACATGCTGGCGCGGCTGCTGCTGCAGGCGGGGCACGAGGCCGAAGGCAAGGCCGAGATGCAAATCTCGGAGGAGTTGCTGCGCCAGAGCGTCCTGCAGAATCAGGGCCGCAGCGCGAACGCGGGCGCCGGAGCGCCGGCCAAGGCGGCAGGCTCGAGTCCCGCGGCGGCGCCGCCCGCGACAGCAACGCCCGCGAACGCGGCGCAGGAGAAAGAGGTCGCCGCCTTCGAGAAGCAGATCGCCCCGGCCATTGCGGACAGCTTCAACAATTTGGGCGCCATCGCCGCGGGAAAGAACCAACTGAGTGACGCGCTTGCGTATTTCGAAGGGGCTTATGCGTGGAACCCGTCGCTTCCGGGGCTGGACTACAACTGGGGCCGCGCGGCGTTTGCCGCAGGACAGTTCGATGAAGCGGCCGGTCCGCTGGGCCGGTACGTGGCGGCGCATCCGCAGGACGCCTGGGCCCGCTCCGCGCTGGGCGCCAGCGATTTCATGCTGCGCGATTATGCGGGCGTGGTGGCGGCGGTGCAGCCCATCAAAGCGCGGCTCGGGCCCAATGTGCAGCTCGCGTACATGTACGGCGTGTCGCTGATCCGCACCGGGCAGTACGAGAGCGGCGTCGCGGTGTTGAAGAGTTTGGAGGCGAAGCAGCCGCGGTTTGCGCCGGCGCGCGAGGCGCTGGGAGAGGCGTTCGCGTCGCACAAGGACTACGCGGACGCGGCAGGCGAATTCCGCGAGGTGATCCAGCTGAGTCCCGCGGATTTTGGCGCGCAGTACAACCTGGCGCTGGCGCTGATCGAACTGCGGCAGAACGCCGAAGCGCAGGCGCTGCTGGCCGGATTGGAAAAGAACTGGCCGGACCCGCACGTCTATTACACCTTGGGCAAGCTGCAACTCGAAGCAGGGGATACTACGGGCGCCATCGGCAATCTGGAAAAGGCCGCGGCTTTGAGCCCGAACAGCGGGCCCATCCACCACGAACTGGCGGACGCGTATCGTCGCGCTGCGCGCACGCAGGATGCGGATCGCGAGATGAAGCTGTACCAGGAACTGGAAAGCGCGGCGGCGAAAGCTCCGGCGCGGGGGCCGGGAAAACCGTAGCCGGAATCGTGACGCGATGGTTCTGCGCGAGCGCAAGCGGACGTTGCGAATCCCACCTCGAGGCACCGCCTTCTCTCCAGCGCTATGGGCGGCGGCGCTTGCTCTGGCCGTGCTTCTGGGCGCGTCTTCGTTCGCGCGCAAGGCGCCTCAGCGTTCCGTGCTTCGCTTTCGCGACGTGGGGCCGGAAGTTGGTCTGACCACGGTGCCGCACTTTTCCGGCGAGCCCCGCTATCTCGTCGAGATGATGGGGGGCGGCGTGGCGCTGCTTGATTGCGATAACGACGGGCGGCTCGACATTGTTACGGTCACGAACTCGACCATCCCGCGTTATCTGCAGGACGGCGGCGACTTGATGGTGCGGCTCTACCATCAGGACGGCGCGAACGGGCGGCTGCACTTCACGGACGTCACCGAATCGGCGGGACTCACCGCGCGCGGCTGGGGCATGGGCGTATCGGTCGGGGACTTCAACAACGACGGGCTGCCGGACATTTACGTCACCGGCTACGGCCACAACGTGCTCTATCAGAACCTCGGGAATTGCAAATTTCGCGATGTGACAGCGCAGGCTGGGCTGCGCGTGGGCGGGTTCAGCGTGGCCTCCGCATGGGCGGACTACAATCGCGACGGGCTGCTCGATCTCTTCGTCGCCCGCTACGTTCATTCGGACCTGCGCCACTTGCCTCAGCCGGGCGACAAATCGTTCGACTACAAAGGCCTGCACGTCGAAGTGCCCGAAGCCCCCGGCGAGAGCGACTTCCTGTTTCGCAATCGCGGCGACGGAACCTTTCAGGATGTTTCGCAGCAGGCCGGCGTCGGCAATCCCACCGGGCAGCGCGGCATGGGCGTCGCCTGGGCCGATTATGATGGCGACGGCTGGCCCGACCTGTTCGTGGCGAACGATGTGGGGCCGAACTTCCTCTACCACAACAAGGGAGACGGGACGTTCGAAGAAGTGGGCATGCTCACGGGAACCGCGTTGGGGTTGAGCGGGCGCTCGATGGGCAACATGGCCGGCGATTTCGCCGATTTCGCTCGCGACGGACGCCTGGGCCTGATCGTCTCCCGCTACGGATTTCAGCCCGTCAGTTTGCTGCGCAATGAAGGCGCCGCGGGTTTCGTGGACGTCACTTGGGCGTCGGGAGTCGGCCGGGTGAAGTCCTCGCCGGTGCGCTGGGGCACGGGCTTCGGCGACTTCGACAACGATGGCTGGCCCGATCTGTTCATTGCGAACGGCAACGTCTCTCCGCTGGTCGAAACGTTACCGGATGAGAATCCTTATCGCGAGCCCCTGCAACTCTTCCACAATCGCGGCAACGGAACCTTCGAGGAGATTGCGAACGCCGCCGGGCTGAATGACGGCCCGCTGCAGTCGCGCCGGGGCGCCGCCTTTGGCGACATCGCCAACGACGGGAACATCGATGTGGTGGTCTACAACGAGAATCAGCCGCCGTCCCTCTTCCTGAACCAGACGCGCAACGCCAATCACCGCGCGGAACTTCAGCTGATTGGGACGAAGAGCAATCGCGAGGCGGTCGGCGCGCGCGTCACCGTGTACACCTCGAAACTCGCGCAGATCGACGAAGTGCATGCGGGCGGGAGCTATCTGTCGTCGAGCGACCCGCGGCTCCATTTCGGCCTGGGTGCGGACGCGGAGATGCGCAAAGTGGCAATTCGCTGGCCCAGCGGCCTGAACGAAGAATTGAAAAACGTGCCCGCGGACGCGATTTACACCGTTACCGAAGGGAAGGGAATCACGAGCACGATCAAGCTGCCTCCGCCGGAAGAGAAAGATGAGCGCCGCTAACCCTGCACGCAGCCTGATCGCAGGCGTCGCGCTGGCGGCGCTTTGCGCGATGGCGGGCGTGCGCGGCGGCCAATCCTTGGCGCAGCAGAAGCCCGAGTTTGCGACACCGAAATTCGTCAATGTGGCGGCGGAAGCGGGTCTGACCGTCTCGCACATTTCTTCGCCCGAAAAACTGTACATTGTGGAAGCGATGAGCGGCGGCGCGGGCTTCATCGACTGCGATAACGACGGGCGCCTGGACATCGTGGTCGCCAATGGGTCGACGGTGGAACGCTACCGCCAGGGCGGCGACTTGATGGTCACGCTCTACCATCAGGACGGCAGGAACGGCCGGTTGCATTTCACCGACATCACGCAGCAGGCTGGCCTGACCGCGCGCGGGTGGGGCATGGGCGTCGCGGTCGGCGATTTCAATAATGACGGATGGCAGGACCTGTACGTCAGCGGATACGGCGGCGGAGTCCTCTACCAGAATCTCGGCGGCTGCAAATTCAAGGACGTGACCAAGGAAGCGGGCGTGCGCGCGGAAGGTTTTCAGCAGGGCGCGGCCTGGGGCGATTACGACCGCGACGGCTTCGTCGACCTCTTCGTGGCCCGCTACCTGCATTTCGACGCCTTCCACATTCCCGAGGCGATCAAGAACGGCTGCCCGATCATGGGCGTGCGCGTGCATTGCGGGCCACTGGGACTGGCTGGCGAGACGAACGTGCTGTTTCACAATCGCGGCAACGGCACGTTCGATGACGTCACCAAAAAAGCCGGCGTGGACAATTCGCCGGGCGCCTACGGCATGCAGCCGCTTTGGTTCGACTACGACAACGACGGCTGGCCCGATCTCTACGTCTCGAACGACGCCGGTCCGAATTACCTCTATCGCAACAAGCACGACGGGACGTTCGAGGACGTCAGCGGAATCTCCGGCACGGCCGTCGACGCCACCGGCCAGCCGCAAGGATCGATGGCGGCGGATGCGGCGGATTTCGACAACGACGGTTTGCTCGACTTGTTTGTGGCCAATTTCAAGTTCACCTACGACACGCTTTACTGGGACCGCGGCGCGTTGGGCTTCGAGGACATCAGCGAGCGCGCGCACTTGGTGGCGCCGACGTCGCCCTACGTCGGATGGGGCGGGGGCTTTCTCGATTACGACAACGACGGCTGGCCGGACATCATGGTCAGCAACGGGCACGTCTATCCGCAGGCGAATCAGCTGAAGGGCTACGGCACGTATCATCAGCCGATCAAGCTCTTCCGCAACAATCACGACCGCACGTTCGCGGATGTTTCCAGGATTGCGGGGCTGGAAACGATGATGCGCTCCTGGCGCGGGATCGCCTTTGGCGACGTCAACAACGACGGCAAGGTGGACGCGGTGGTGGTGGACGCGGACGGCCCGCCCGCTCTGCTGATCAACGAAACGCCCACCGCGAATGATGCCGTCGAGTTCCACTTGATGGGAGAAAAGAGCAACAAGCTGGCCATCGGCGCGCGCGTCACCGTCACCGCGGGCGGCCTGAAACAACTCAACGAACTGCGCGGAGGAAACAGCCTGTTCTCGCAAAGCGATCTGCGCTTGCACTTCGGGCTCGGCCAGCACGCCGTGATGGATACCGTCGAGGTTTCCTGGCCGAGCGGTGCGAAACAGATCTTCCGCGGTCTTCCCGCCAACTTCATCTACACCATTGACGAGACCGCCGGAATCGTGGGAAAAGCCGCGTTTTCCGGCGGCGCTTCGAGCGGCAAGTCCACGACGCCGTTGCCGCGTTAGCGCGTCGCGCATCACCCGCATCCGTGACCTCGCTCACAGACCCGCTTCATTTCCTGCGCGAGAATCGCGCACGAACGAGAGTAGCCGCTTAGAGCCGCGAGCGGGGCCAGAGTGCCCGCTCCCAGCCCAGCGAAGAGGCGTCTGGCTTTAACTTGAATCGTTTCATTACGTAAGACATCCAAGATGGTGGTTTTTTCTCGCGTCGGTGCGGGAGATGATGTAGAATGAGGCTCGTCTATAAACTGCTATAGAGCAGATCCCAAAATTGCGCGGAATTCAGTGACAGCTCGAAAACATAGCGGGCAAACCCGCAGCCACTCGCCGGTAACCCTCAAAGCGGTGGCCCAGCGCGTGGGCCTCACTCCCGGGACAGTCTCCGCGGTGCTGAACAACTCTCCGGCGGCGCGATCCGTCCCGGAGCGCACCAAGAGCCGCATCTTCGCCGCGGCGCGCGAGATGAATTATCGCCCCAATTTCCTGGCGCGCGCCCTGCGGGTCAACCGCACGAACACCATCGGGGTGATTGCCGCGGAGATTGGCGATCCCTACGGCTCGACCGTCATCAGCGGGATCGAAAGCTATCTCCGCAAGCACGACTTCTTCTATCTCACCGTCGCGCATCGCCACGATAAGAAACTCCTGGAGAGCTACTCGCAATTGCTGCTGCAGCGCGGCGTGGAAGGTTTCATTACCATCGATACGTCCGTGGACGATCCGCTGCCTCTGCCCGTGGTGGCCGTGGCGGGCCATCATCGCGTCGAAGGAGTCACCAACATCGTGATCGACCACAAGACCGCGGTGCGCCTGGCGCTTCGCCACCTGGTCGATCTCGGCCATCAGAACATCGCTTTCATGAAAGGGCCGGGGATCAGTTCCGACGCGGAAGACCGCTGGAGAAGCATCCAGGAAGTGTCGCAGGAGCTGGGCATCGAGGTGCAGCCCGAACTTACGGTGGAACTTTCCGCCCCGACCGCGGCGCGCGCTCCCGAATACGCCATTCCCTACGCCAGGGAATTGCTGGCGCGCAAACGGCCCTTCACCGCTGTCTTCACCTACAACGACAACGCCGCCGTCGCCGTCATGCGCGTCCTCCAGGAAGCCGGCAGGCGTGTGCCGGGAGATGTTTCCGTGGTCGGCTTCGACGACATTCAAGGCGCCGCGTACAGCAATCCGCCACTGAGCACCGTGCGCCAGCCCCTCAGCAAGATGGGAGAGATCGCCGCGCGCACGCTGCTCGACCGCATCGAAGGCCGCGCGGAATATGTGCCACAGATTGCCATCGAGCCGCAGTTCGTGGCGCGAGAGTCCTCGGGACATTGTCCCCTGCAGGGTTCGACGGTGCCCGAGCGCGCCTTGGCGTCCTGACCAGCCGGAGTTTCCCGCCTGCATATCCCCCGCGATGCGCTTTTCCTGTAAATATCAGGAGCATCAAGACACGCGGGCAAACGCGTCATGGCCTGAATCCGCGCGCCGATGTGGCACGACCTCGCTTTTGCGGCCCTTCTAACGCTGTCGATTGTTCTTCTCTTCGATCCGGGTCACATCGGGCGGGGCGATTTTCTCGCTGGCGCTGACGGAAAACAGGCGGTAGTCGCGGAACGCATGATGACGATGGTAGGGCCGGTGTTTGTAGGAATAGTAGATGTCGGCGCTCTTCGGCAGCCACAAGACGCCGTTCAAGCTGTGAAAGGGCACGGGGCCGTACTCGATGACATCCTCTTCCGAGCCGATCCCGATCTGCGGGATCGCTTTCATCAAGCCGGCCTGGATGCGCACGATCTGATCGGTGTCCGCGGCGATCCATGCGCGGCCATCCAGAGCCGCGTCGTAGGAAGAGCCGTCCAGAAACTGATAGGAGCGGATTTGTGCGGGCCGGTCCGAGCGCTGGCGAAAATAGACGAGCCAGGTCGCGCGTCCGTCCCATTGGCCGAGACCCTCGCAGGTGAGCGTGAAATCGCGGCGTAAACTGGAATGAAATACGAGTGGAAGGTCGGCCAGGCCGAACATGGAAACGTGATCGAGGAATGTGCTTCCGTCGGCGCTGCGGCGGCTTTCGCTGACGTTCAACAGCCCCGAAGATGAATCCATGATCGAGATCTCGTAATCGAAGGTGCGCTTCTCAGTCGCGATGGGGCGGCCCAGCACGCTCAGTTCTTCTTGCGTCACGTTCTCTGTGGCATCGATGCGGTTGATGTCGTTCACCAATTCCGAAACGCGTTCGCCCGCTTTGCGGATCACTTCGCCGGCGGGGCACACAACTCCATCGGCGACCGGCGGTTTCTGTTCATCCGCGCTGGGCGGTTCCCAATTCGGAAGCGGCAGCACAGGCGCCGATACGGCCAACGCGGGCGTCGCATCGCTTGCTTTGGCCGCAGCGTCCAGTCGCACTCGCGTCGTGGGACCCAAGTTCATAACGAAAGTTCCGGGGGTTTGCTGCGCGGCGGGGAACAACTCCAATTTCCCCGCGAGTTGCCGGGCCAGTGGCGCATTGGGGTCGGACGGTGCGTCCTTCAGAAAGGCCTGCAGCGTGCGAATCGCTTCGGCCGTGCGTCCCAGTTCGGCCTGCGCCTCACCCTCGATGAATTCGGCCCCGGCTGCTTTCCCGTGCGCCGATTGGACGGCGTCTTGCGCTTCGCTCAGCGCGCGCGGGAAATTGCGCCGGCGCAAATCGATCTGCGCGAGCAGCCAGAGGGCTTGCCAGTTCGTAGCGTCGACGGCGACGGCCTGATGCAGCGCTTCCGCGGAACCCTGCAGATCGCCTTGTTGATAGCGCACATGGCCGAGCCCGACCAGCGCCGCAACGTCGCGCGGTTGGATGGCGGCCGCGCTCGCGAAATAGCGTTCGGATTGGGGCAGATCGTTCATGCGCAGGTACAACGCGCCGAGCAGGTAATTCGTTGCGGCGCTTTGGGGCGCGGCATGGTAGGCGTCCTTCAACTCTTGCTGCGCCCTTTTCAGCTGGCCTGCGCGGAACGCGGCCAGGCCTTTATCGAGGTGCTTGCGGGCTTTTGCCGGTATCGGCGGCGCCTTGGCGTCCGCGGTTTTTGAAGAGTCAGCAGGCGTGCCCGGAAAATCTTGAGCGGCGGCGCTGGATGGAAGGATCGAAACGGAGAGGAACAAGCCAGGCAGGCTGAGAACTGCAAGCGCACACTTCCACCTGCAATTCTCCCAGCATTTCACACATCTAAGGGAACCCATACAGCAGCGCCTCGGCACCATCGATCAGCCGCGCTAAGACCGATACCGGCGCGTTTGTTTTGATTATACACCTGGATATCGGAATGCAAGCGACGGCCACGACTGCAGGGAACAGGTGCTGTGGTGGGTTGAACCTGCGATGGACTACTCGGGTGCAGTGCAGCTAGCGGGGCTCGTTCGCCGCGGCGATGATTTTTTTCTGCACTTCAGCCAGCTGCTCATCCGTCGGCTTGTGACGAGGCCAGAAGAAGCCGCGCAGGCCGTCGCCGCGCTTGCGGGGAACGACGTGAACGTGAAAATGTGGCACGCTTTGGCTGACGATGTTGTTCAGCGCCACAAATGTGCCGTCCGCTTGCATCGCGCGCTGCACGGTTTGAGCCAGCGTGCGCGCGTTCGAGAATATGGGCCGGATCAGATTTTCCGGAAGATCGTAGAGAGTTGAATAGTGCTGTCGGGTGATGAGGAGGCAATGGCCGGCAAAAAGCGGGCGATGGTCGAGAAAGGCCAGTGAAATCGCGTCTTCGAAAACAACGCGAGCGCCGCCGGGGTTGGCGATAATCTGGCAGAAGGCGCAAGGCTTAGGTGAATCGGCTGCGGGAGTTGGCCTTTTTCCCATGCGGGCAGCATACCGTGTTTCGGCGCTGGGCAGCGCAAGGACCCGAAGGCGGTCTACCCCTTCCACCCGATTGCACGCATTGGCCGGCGCGCTAGCATGGATTCAGCTTCTTCGTTCGGGCCCCAGGCCGGCCATGTCCCCGCATGCTCAGGGGAGTGACTGCACACGGCGACCCGGCGCGGGACTTTGCAGTTTGACTGCGCTGGAAGTCGTCCTTGGCCGGCTAAAGGCCTCTCGCCGTGAATCAACCGCGTTGAATTCGTGCGCTGATAAGTGTGTGAAGAGGATCTCTGCAGGAACAGAGCACCTGTCATGCCGAACCCAGCCGCGCGGTTTTCGCGGATGGGGGTGAGGGATCTGCTTTTCTGCCGATCGCGAGAGGCCAAAATGGACGCCGCGAGACAGCCCTGCGCTCAGGCTCCCGCGGCTGAGCGCGAAAACGCGTGTGCTATAATCGCTCCCGCCAAGCGAACCAGGCAATCCATTCCGTGCTGCGTTGGAGCTGCTCCGATGAGTTTTCAGAAAACCGACAAAATCTGGCATAACGGGAAGTTCATCAACTGGGAAGACGCGACGCTGCACGTGGCCTCTCACGCTGGGCAGAAAGGCAG
>JBJKQB010000137.1:0-2522 GCA_046705825.1 Candidatus Acidiferrales bacterium | reverse complement strand
CTGCTTCATTCAGAAGATCCGCAAGCTTCGCGGGCTGAGCTGGCGGAGGTGCTTCCTGCGCGTGCGTAAGTGCGGCGAGTACCGTGAATAGGACAACCACAACAATTGCAGAACAGGGCCTCATGAGCGTTCCTTTCGCGACCTATGAGCGTGTTTCTCGCTCAATTGTTTTCAGCTGGGTCTTGCGGACGCACAACGAAACACAGGTCCGCAGTAGGCAAGCACGCGGAGCGCTTTAGACGAGGAACGTGCAGAGCGAAGACAGAGAGGGAGGGGAAGATGCGTGGGAAACGAGTTTACCGCGCGGCGTCGGGAGGATGGGAGGAGCCTCCGCCATCACGAAGCGCGGCATAGCAGGTATGGCGGTAACAATTCGATCCGACGTTATGTATTTTGCTTCAGGGATCGGAGCTCTTGCGATGCAACACGGCATCGCCGGTGAAATGGCCTGGATGCCGGTCTTGTCCATGCTCATATGCTTGCAGCAGGGCTTATTCTCTGCTGTGTTGCATGCGCCGAAAATAGAAGACTGGCATGCCAACCCCGATGCGGGTTGCAAGGCCACAAGGCCTAGTGACAGCGCGAAAATAAGAAAGGCTCGCATCGAATTAAGAAGCATACCACGCTGACCGCATAGCAAAGCCTAGTCCATACAACAGACATGGGGATGTGATGTGCGTCACAGGGATGTGTATTTGCGACATGCTGCGACGGCGAGTCAAAAGATGCGTCAAGCCCAGGGAGGGAAGTCGCGAGGGGCGACCGGGAGAAGAGCGTTTTGAGGAGGAGCGTTGCGGTTCGAGGCGGATTTGGTGGGGAGGCGGGCGGTGCGCGTTTTGCCGTTGAGGGTGTAGCGGACGCGACGGAGGCGGATGGGTCCGCGAAGGCGGCCGTGCTCGCGATCCCAGGCGGTTTTCTGGCGCGCGCGCTGGAGCTTGTCGAGAGTGGCGGGAGGGAACGGAAAGTAGCGGCGCCGGAAACGGTCCGGGTCGGAGGCGAAGCGTTTGACGAGTTTGTTGACCCAGGTGTGGCTGACGCCGAGAAGCCGGGCAACGCGAAGGGCAGGCCATTTGGGTGCGGGCGACTTCCACCATTGCCAGACGAGCTGCTCGATGACCTGGGACTCGAGGCCGCTGCGCCAGGGGAGAGGCAAGCGGCGTCGAGCGGCGCGAGCCTTCTGGATGTTGATGAGGCGCGACTGGCGAGCGCGCGGAGATTTGTGACCGGGTCCTTTGCCGCCCATGGCGCAATGTGTCCGTGACGGATCATAGCAGAGAAGTACATAAGTTGCGACAATCTTGGGGCGGCTTGTGGGGAGAACCCCGGCAGCGTCACAAGGACCCCACGCTCAAAAATCGAGCATGAGGCACCCGCAGCTTCAGACCACGCGCGAGAGTTTGGTTTCGCACGGCTTACGCCGCGGACTATCGTCTTGCGCGCCTTACGGGGCTAAACCTCGCTACACTACTGGGCCGGGACGGGCGCATGGGCACATTGCGAAGGGCAGAGACGGAACGGAGGGCGGGCGGCGGATGGAGCGTCGATCGCTGAACGAATATTTCCGAGCGGATTCGCGGCCGGCGGAGGAAATCGCGGCGGCTTGGCGTCGCGGGTACCGGACGGTTCGGTGGAGCTACGCGGAATTGTTTCGCGTGGCGGCGCAATTCGCGCGCGAACTCGAGGCACGATCGATTGCGAAAGGCGATCGGGTACTGATCTGGGGCGAAAATTCGGGGGAGTGGGTGGCGGCGTTTTTGGGGGGCATGTTTCGAGGGGCGGTGGCGGTGCCGATGGACGCGATTGCGGACAAGGGATTCGCCGCGCGCGTGGCGCAGCAGTCGGGTGTGAAATTGGCGGTGGTGGCGCGGAGTTCGCCGGGGATCGATGCGGGGCTGCCGACGATTGCGCTGGATGAGTTGAGCGAAGCGGTCGGCAGACATTCAGCGATGGGATTCGTTCCGGCGGCTGCGGAGCGGACGGATGCGGTAGAAATTGTGTTTACGTCGGGAACGACGGCGGACCCGCGCGGCGTGGTGCTGACGCACGGGAACCTTCTAGCGAACCTGGAGCCGCTGGAAAAGGAAATCGAGGGCTACCGGCGTTACGAGAGGTTGGTGCATCCGCTGCGCTTTTTGGATTTGCTGCCGCTGAGCCACGTGTTCGGTCAACTGCTGGGGATTTTTCTGCCGCAAATTCTGGGAGCGACGTCGATTTTTATCGACACGCTGAATCCGGCGGAAGTGGCGCGGACGATCCGCAACGAAAAAGTGTCGGTGCTGGTGACGGTGCCGCGGCTGATCGAGTCGTTGCGCGATCAGATCGAGCGCGATCTGGAAGCGCGCGGAGAAATCGAGAAGTTTCGAAGCAGGTTCCGTGCGGCTGAAGGGAAACATTTTCTTCGGCGCTGGTGGATCTTCCGGCGCGTGCGGCGGAGATTCGGCTGGAAATTCTGGGCGATGATTTCGGGAGGAGCCGCGCTGCCGGCGGCGGCCGAGGAATTCTGGACGCGGCTGGGGTACGCC
>JBJKQB010000136.1:0-7829 GCA_046705825.1 Candidatus Acidiferrales bacterium | reverse complement strand
GGAAATTATCGAGAATGCCGGCCAGCCGATCGACCGTGCCCGCCATTTGGTTTTGGAGAGACTTGCCGGCAGGATCCTCGCCAATCAGCAGATATGTGGTCTGGTCGTCTGTGCCCATGGCCATAATTGCGCCCGGCAGGAGTTTTCGCGCGCCGGGAATCAATTCCCAATCGGGCGGCTTGAACATCGAGAAACCGTAGGTTTCGTTGGTGTACACGTTTCCGCTCACTTGCTCCTGAATGGGCGGCGGTGCGGGCGGCGCAGCAGCAGGAGCCAGAGACGCGTTCGCAGGAAGGGCGGGCGCGTGCCCGGATGACAGAGATGGATTCGTCGCGACTGCAGGAACCTGCGCTGTTGCGGCGCTGGGCGAGGCGGCTTGCGCGGCGCGTCCAACCGGTCCAGATTGCGCCGGCGGCTCTGGATTCGCGATATCTTGCGGCTTGCCATTTTCCGCATGGCCCTTTTTCTCCGCAGCAAGCGATTTCTTAGGCCCGGAGGCCGCCGGAGACACAGGCACACTGGTCATGCGAATTGAGGCAATCTGATCTTTGCGCACGAGCGCAAAGCCATAGCTCGTCTTCACCTTGAACGATTTGCCCTCGAAGCCGACGATGGTACCTTCGATTTTCGAGCCGTCCTTGAGCTTGAACTCGTCGGCGCCAACAGCCAGAGGGGCGATCAGAACAAGGGCGACGAGGAGGGAGAGTCGCCGGATCATTTTGCGAGTATGGCGCGGGGACGGGCGCGCGGCAACGTCCGCTAAAATTCGCGTGCTCCCTTAGTCAGCTGGCCTGAAGGGAAAGTCCGCGATGAACGCCGCACTGTCCCTCGCAGAAAAAGCTTAGCGGTCGAGGAAGGCGCGCAGGCGGGCATAGCCGGTCTTGCTGACGGGCAGCTGCGCACCATTCGTGAGCACGGCAACATGGCTGTCCTTGCTGTAGGGCTCGAGGCGCACGACGCGCTCGAGATTCACGATGTAGGAGCGATGAATGCGCAGGAAACGCGAAGGATCGAGGCCGGCTTCCAGGCTTGCAATCGTTTGCTGCTTCAGGTGCTTCTTCCCTTCCGAGACAAGGGCGACGTAATCGTCTTGCGCTTCGGCGTAGTCGAGCTTGGCGATAGGGATGATGAAAACGCGCGTGCCGTCGCGCACGGGAATGCGCTCGAGATATTGCGAGGGAGGGCGAGCGGCAGCGGCCAGTTCCGCCGCGGGAAGAACCTGGTGAGGCGCTTTGCCGGTGAGGCGCTCACGCGCGCGTTCCAGCGCCGCTTCGAAACGTTCGGCGCTGACCGGCTTGAGCAGGTAGTCGACGGCGTGCACCTCGAAAGCGCGAATCGCGTAATTGTCGTACGCGGTGACGAACACAACCTCCGTGCCGGGGCCAACCAGCTCGAGAACTTCGAAGCCATCTAGCTTGGGCATTTGAATATCGAGGAAGAGGATGTCCGGCTTCAGCTCGGCGATGGCCTTCACCGCCTCGAAACCGTTGGCGCACTCGGCCACAACGTCGATATCCGCGTGTGCAACGAGATACTCGCGAAGGATCTGGCGCGCCAGTTCCTCATCATCGACGACAATCGCCCGCATCTTGCGGTCGGGAGTCACGCGGAACGAACCTCTTTCTCGGCGGGTTTTTCCGCAGGCACAGTGATGGCCACGCGGAAACGGTCTCCGTCCGCCTTCGCCTCGAATCTGGCTTGAGGACCGTAGCGCGCGAGCAGGCGCCGCCGCACGTTGGCCAGGCCCACGCCTCCTTTGCGGCGGGGCGGCGCGTCCGGATCAAATTGATTTTCCACCACCAAAGACAGCAGGCCGTCAGCCGCGCTGATGTCGAGGCGCACCCAACCGCCTTCGATCAGATGGGCGATGCCATGCACAACGGCGTTCTCGACCAGCGGCTGCAAGAGCAGCGGCGGGACGGGGAAACTCATGGCTTGGGGGTCAATGCGTTCTTCCATCTGGATGCGCGCGCCGAAGCGCACCTTCTCCACCGCGAGGAAGGAATGAACGAGGGCGAGCTCCTCTTCGAGCGGAATGGCGGATTTTTCGCCGAGGCCCAGCGTCTTGCGCAGGAAATCGCCGAGCACGACACACATTTCGCGGGCCTTGCCGGGATTGGAAGAGGTCAAGGCGCTGATCGAGTTCAAGCTGTTGAACAGGAAGTGGGGATTGACCTGCGCCTTCAGCGCTTTCAACTCCGCATCGCGCGCCAGAATGCTGGCTTGCAGCGCGCGCGCTTCGGCTTCCCGCGAGGCCTCGACGGCAATCAGCACGTAATAGAAACTGACGGAGAGCAGATAAAACAGGACCCCGGTATCGAAGAGAAGCGGAATAAGGGCGCCGAAATGATTGTCGATCTCGGAAAAAACGGTGGTTCGCGAGAGCGAATAGGCCAGGAATTTCGCGAAGATGACCCAAATGCCGCTGGCGACCAGCGCACCCGTCGCGTGCGTGGCGACGATACGCCAGATCGGAGTGCGATCGATCGGGGTCGACCGGCACGAGTAGTACGCGGACAAGCAAACGAAGGCGTAAATCAGGCACAGCGGAAAGGCGAGCGCGAAAGAATCGGCGACGGTCATCTGGCCGGCGGGGCGCATGAGATCGCGCAAGAGAGCGGCCAAAGGCAGCCAAGCCAGGAGGTAAAGCGCGAGGCGTCGAAGATGGCTGAGGATCGGGTGCATGGATCGGAATCAGTTCTTGATGACCACTCCCCCGAGAACCGCCACTCCCTTCACGATCAGCCGCTTGGCCGTGGCGGGATCGGAAATCTCCTGATGCGTCTCGTCCGTGTAGCCGCCCAGAATGGCGAGGCCCTGAATTTCGATGAGCCAGGTAGGCGGAACGCGAATCTCTCCACCGCCGAGCAGCGCGCTTGCATCGATCACCGCTGACGGGCCTTCGATTTCCGCGCGCGTGAGATCGACTTCGAAGCCACCGAAGAAGGCGGTCAAGCGGCCGCCTCGGAAATTCTTTACGGTGACGCGCTGCTTGATCGCGCCAAAGATAGCCATGTAGTCAAATTCCGGGTCGGTTGACTCATGTCCGCTGAAATCGCTGATGGTGTCCTGAATCGCGCTCCGCACGCTGTCGGCCCACTGGTGACGATTGCGACGTCGCCACTCTCGCTCTGTGCGTTTCCAGTCGCGCCGGGCGCGCCAGTCGGCTCGCGGATCGCCGGCCACGGCGTCGGCAACCGTGTTGTGGACGTCGTCATGGATGTGCTGGTTGATGCGGTCATGAACCGCATCGCGAATTCTGCCGCTCAGACCGCGATCCGCGCCGAACGAGCGCATGATGATCCAGGCGCCCCAGAGGATCAGCGCCAGCGGCCACAGAGTCTTAAACCCTACGTTGACCCAGCCGAGCGCGCCCGCCAAAAGCAGCAGGCCGAAGGCAAGCATCAGGGAGCCGAGCACCGCACGTCCGCCGCGGAACGCGCAAGAAGCCAGGAATTCCAGGCCGAAGAAAACGAAGATGGCGGGCCAGAAGAAGCGATAGACGTAATGCGCGGAGACGATGCCTTCCTGATCCAGCAGCAGCACCAAGCCGAAGGCCACGATCAAGAGGCCGACAATCAAGCCCCTGCGCGACCGGCTGCTGTATAGTGTGCTCGTCGTCATATCCGCGTTCCGTCCTTGCGGGGATGTGAACCGCGCCGCCATTCCGGGATCGAAGCGCGCGCCGGCGAATCCTGCGCGCGCCGCGCCAAACGCTGCGCCATTTGGCTCACGAGCGCTCCGAGCGCAGCATCAAAATAGCCAGTCCAGCGCTTACCAGCACCAATGGCCAGAACCGCAGAACGGCGTCCAGTGCTGGACCGTTCGCGTGCATCGCGAGCACGTTCCACGCGCTTTCCACGATGACCGAGAAGGGCCAAAGATTCGCAGCGCGCACGTGGTCGTATCCAAGCACGCCCAATTGAAGCACAGTCCCCAGGAGAATCAGAAGCCCCGCTCCCAGCAGAGTTGCCGTTGACGAAAACGAGCGGCCCAAAGCGCGCCCTTCCGCATTCGCGATCATGATGCCCTCTCCCGCCTGGTTTATGGTGCCTTGCATGGATGGGAGGATAAGGTGGGCACGGCGGGGTGTCGCGCGTTTTTCGGCGAATGGCGGGAGATTACCGGCGAACGGCGGAGCCGCTGGAGGAACGAACCGTTTGGACGCACCTGGGTTCAGGTGGAAAGGTGTCTTGCTGCGGGTTAGACCACAAAGAGGAAGCCGATCCAGAGAAGGCCGACCAGGATCCCGGCGGCGACGAAGAGCCAGCGGAAGCGCTTATTGCGCACAGCGGCGATGGTGAACCCCATGGTGCAGGCGAGGAACGCAATCTCGGGCCAGAGCAGGCTCGAATTGGCCCCGGAACCAAAATGCTCGTTGCCCTGGATCCATGCGGAGGCGTAGGACGCCGCCAGGGTGAGCGAGACGGCCAGAACGCCAGCCCAAGCTGTGCCCTTGGCCCAATCGGGGATACGGACCTGTTTGTGGGCCTCGCGCCAATCTACCCAGGTTTGAGCGATCACCACCCCGACGATCAGAAAAATGAACAGCGCCACGAGCCCTCCCGAGCGGGCCTACAGCAAGGACTAGTACCCGACCGTCAAAAGCCTCGTCCGTCGGCCGCTATTAAGTTCGATAACACAAAACGCGGCTGGATTCGCGGCGACAGACTGAGCGACAATGCCGCAACCCGGTGCTACGTGTCGCAATCAGACCGCCATAGGACCCCAGTCCCAGTCAAACGCGCCGGTTGCAAGTAAATAGCTCATTACGAGGGAGATAGGTCTAATCCGGAAGCAGATGGCGGGAGGTCCTTGCGCCGTGCCGAATGCAATCGCATGCGGCGGCGGAAGTGACGGAGATAATGACCTGCCACCAATGCGCAACGTTTTCCACTTCGTGGGCCTAGGGAAGAGCCGTGGGCCGAGAGACGCGTTGCACAGAAATGGCCAATGACGGTTCTAGTACACTCCTCGAAAGCAGGTCGAAAACTGCGTCGCCGCTTCTGCTAGCATGAGTGAAACATGCGACTTCCATGGATTATTGCGCATCGGGGCGCGTCCGGGCATGCCCCCGAAAATACGCTGGCGGCCTTCGAGCGCGCCGTGCAGTTGGGCGCGACATTTATCGAGACCGACCTGCATTTGACGCGCGATGCCCGATTCGTCGCCATTCACGATTCGACGCTCGAGCGCACGACGAACGGCCGTGGCGCCGTTCACGACTACACGCTGGCCGAACTGCGTCAGCTGGATGCGGGGAAATGGTTCGACCGCGAGTTTTCCGACGAGCACATTCCGACGCTGGAGGAGATTCTGGACTTTTCCCGGCGGAATGACGTGGTCTTCTATCTTGAACTGAAATACGACGTGGCATGGGGCATGCATCACGCCCTGGTGGCTGCGCTGCGGAACACGGAGAGCGCGGCTCGAACGGTGGTGATCTCCTTCGACCCCACGACGCTGCAGGCGGTGCACCGGCTGGAGCCCTCGCTGATGACCGGCCTGTTGGTGGAGGACGGGAGCATGGATTTCCTCAGCGTTGCCTCGCGGATTGGCGCCCGCCAGGTGTGTCCGACCGCCAAGCTAGTCACGCCGGAACTGGTGCTGCAGGCACACCGCGCCGACTTACAACTCGTCGCTTGGACCGTTGATAAGGTGGATGAAATGCGCGCGATGATGTCGGCGGGAGTCGACGGCATCATCACGGACTTTCCCGACCGCCTGCGCGCTACGCTGGAAGATTCCGTCGCCTCCGCCTGAAGAAAACCCGAAACGCGAAATTCGAAAATCGAAATTCGGACAAACCCGCCGCAGCCGCACGAGAGCACACATACACAGAATCTTCGCACTGGATTGGCGTGATGACTTGGCGCGTCGCGCAGGCGCGGAAACCTTCGCGCAGGGAGGATCAGGCCCGATTTACGGATTTCGGATTTCGAGCTCTACGTGCCTTCGTTCCAGGAAGCGAGGTACTGCTCCTGCTCGGGGGTGAGCTTGTCGATCTGGAAACCCATGGATTCCAGCTTCAAATGAGCGATCCGCTGGTCCAAGTGCTCGGGCACGGGATACACCTGCGGTTTCAAGTTCTTCGCGTTCTTGACCATGTATTCCGAGGCCAGCGCCTGATTGGCGAAGCTCATATCCATGACGGCGGCCGGGTGGCCTTCCGCGGCGGCCAGGTTGATGAGCCGGCCGTCGCCCAGCAGATAAATCCTGCGGCCATCCTTCAACGCGTATTCATCGACAAACGGGCGCACTTCCCTCTTGCCGCTGGAGAGCCTTTCCAGTGCGGGAATGTCGATCTCCACATTGAAGTGGCCGGAATTGCTGACCACCGCGCCGTCCTTCATGCGCGCAAAATGCTCATTGGCGATGACGCTCTTGTTGCCGGTGACGGTGATGAAGACGTCGCCGATCTTAGCCGCTTCGTTCATGGGCATCACGCGGAAGCCATCCATCACCGCCTCGATGGCCTTCGTCGGATTCACTTCCGTGACGATGACGTCGGCGCCGTGTCCCTTGGCGCGCATGGCCACGCCGCGGCCGCACCAGCCGTAGCCGGCGATGACGACCTTCAGCCCGGCGAGCAGCAGGTTCGTCGCGCGGATCACGCCGTCCAGCGTGGATTGGCCCGTGCCGTAGCGGTTGTCGAAGAAATGCTTGGTCATCGCATCATTCACCGCGACGATGGGGTACTTGAGCGTGCCGTCTTTCGCCATAGCGCGCAGGCGGATCACGCCGGTGGTGGTTTCTTCCGTGCCGCCAATCACGTTCTTGAGCAGGTCGGTGCGCTTGGTCAGCAGTTGCGTGACGAGGTCGGCGCCATCATCCATGGTGATCTGCGGTTGGTGATCGAGCGCGGCGATGATGTGCGAATAATAGGTGGCGTTGTCCTCGCCCTTGATGGCGAAGGTCGGAATGCTGTAATCCTTGACCAGAGACGCGGCCACATCATCCTGGGTCGAGAGCGGATTGGAGGCGCACAGGACCACTTCCGCGCCGCCGTCCCGCAGCGTAATGGCCAGATTGGCCGTTTCGCTGGTCACGTGCAGGCACGCGGACATGCGGATGCCCTTCAGCGGCTGGTCCTTGATGAACTGTTTGCGGATCAACTGCAGCACGGGCATGTGCTGGTTGGCCCATTCGATGCGGCGCTTGCCCTTATCGGCGAGCGCAATGTCCTTGACATCCCCGTTCAGCTTGGTCGTTTCAGCAGTTTCCACGAAAGGCTCCCTTTAGGATTTCTCGTTCAGGATTTCGTTGAGTCAGAACCGCCTATCAGTATCCTGGCGCAGCAAGGCTCAGGCCAAGGCAGCGCCCCTACTACCCGGGTCAACTGCGCGAAACGGCAACCACGTTGCGCGTGCCCGCTTCGGTGCGCAGCTCGTCGGCCTTGTCCGTGCGCTCCCAGGTAAAACCGGGGCCCGAACGGCCAAAGTGGCCGTAAGCTGCGGTCGGAACATAGATCGGCCGGCGCAGGTTCAGGGTCTCGATAATTCCTTTGGGTGTCAGGTTAAAAAACGCGCGCACCAGTTCCGTAATCTGCGAGTTCGGGACAGTGCCCGTGCCGAAGGTGTCGACCATTACCGAAACGGGCTCGGCCACGCCTATGGCATAAGCAAGCTGAACTTCGACCTTTTTTGCCAGCCCCGCCGCAACAATGTTCTTGGCGACGTAGCGAGCCATGTAGCAGGCCGAGCGGTCCACCTTGGTTGGGTCTTTGCCGGAAAGGGCGCCGCCGCCGTGGGGGGGGGTGGCGCCCCACGGGTGCACGCTTTTTTTTCGTCCGGGGCCGCCCCCCAAGCCCCCGGGGCCGCCCGTCACCA
>JBJKQB010000135.1:0-3221 GCA_046705825.1 Candidatus Acidiferrales bacterium | reverse complement strand
CTATTACCCGGGCCTCGATCAATAGGAAGCCAGCTAAGAATCCTCGTCTCGATCTGGGCGATCATGGCGCAGCGCACAGTGGTCTCTCCCGGGCTGCCGTGCGCACGGAGTTCGATGGCCTTACTCGGAGGCGGGGTCAACATCGCCTAAGAAGCGCCGGACCGCGACCTGAACAAGGGGCGCGAAGGAAAGCTTACGCGGCGATAGCTGGCCAAGGACGGCGGGTTGCGCGAACTCGGCTACGCCAAGCTTGCGGCCAAAACCAACAAATTCGCCAACGTGAACCAACATGCCAGCAGCGGTCTTCTCTGGATTACGCGGGCCCACGCTGAATCACCTGGGACACACGTGAAGGTCCGTTGAGGTCATTGTGCTTCCAGCCCCAGGCCCTGATTTGTAATGATCCGTACACGTTCGACAGGGATACAGCCCGTGCGGCTTGACGTGACGTCGTTATCCAATGGGACAGCTTCAAGTTGACTTAACTTGATGGAGGTCAATGCTCGAACTGCTTGCCCTGATTAGGCTTTAAATGGCGGGTGATTTGGCTCGGGGGACGTGCGAGCGCGCAACTGTTTTGAGGCGTCCGGATGGGACGGCTGATTGTGACCGATAACGCTGCGTGTTGAAGGCCAAAAGAGCTCGGCGTCATGCTTCTTTTTCGTCAAGGAGATACCGGTGCCTCAATTTGGTGGACATGAGGAAATCGCGAATCGCATCCTGCTTGCTCTTCCACCTTCTGCGCTCAAGCTGGTGCTTCCTCATCTCAAGCACGTGGAGTTCAAGCGCGGTGATATCGTCTATCGGCCCGGCGACCTGGTAAAAGATGTCTACTTCATCAACCGCGGGCTGTTATCCTTGGTCAAGACTATGCGGGACGGCCGCACCGTGGAGGTGAGTACAAGAGGCATCGAAGGCGTATCCGCGCCCGCAGCCCTATTCGGCGTCGATACGACCATCTTGGAGTGTGTCGTTCAAATCCCCGCATCTGCGTTTGCCATCCATGCAAATGCCCTTCGACGGGCGATGGCCAAGAGCCACACGCTGAATGCGCTGTTCCAGGGCTATGCTCATCTTGCGGTCGATCAGCTCGCGCAGACGGCGGCCTGCAATAGGCTCCACTCGCTTGAGGAGCGCTGTTGCCGCTGGCTCCTCATCGCCCATGACAGCGCACGTTCCGATACCTTCCCTCTCACGCACGAATTCTTGGCCATGATGCTCGGCGTTCGGCGCGCCGGAGTTTCGATCACGACGGGTATTCTTCAGAAGGCTGGCTTCATCCGATATGCACGCGGCCGCGTGACCATCACCGACCGGGCAGGCCTCAAGGCAAACGCTTGCGAATGCTACGAAATCATTCGCCGTCAGATCGATCATCTGCTTGTGCGCCGGACAAGCGATCCCGCGCGCGGCAGGCGCTACAAATAATTCGCGCCCTTCCGTTCGAAACCGTACAGAATTATTTTGGAATAACCGGCTTCGATATATCTTCAATTGGCGGTTGCCAGTGAGCGCGGAGGAAGAGCCGGCCTCCTTATCGAGGGGCAGCGCTTGGCCGGCTCAGAGGAGATGGCCGCGGCCGATAGTCACCCGCACTGACGCTACCTTCCATGATCGATCCTCTGATTCCGCGTTTGGTTTCCGATCTCCTGCACGAAGTCGCAGAAGGCCTTCAGTCGGCGGGAACTTACCTCAGCGCGGCGCGCCGGATCAGCGCCCACAATTTGTCCGAAGGCCGTTCGAACGCACAGGCAATCGACAAAGCTTCAAGTGAAGTGGCACGGGCGCAAGCCGCCCTTCATCAGTTGCGGAAGCATCTTACTTCCAAGCAGGCGTGCAAAACTGACACGGCAGGTATGCTTGATGGAACGGACATTGTCCCGCCGCTGATTAGGCGCGAGAGATCAGGGAAAACACACGACTGATTGATCCAGATCATAAACATCGAGGGGGGGAAGCATGATCTACATCAACTTAGATAGGAAAGGCTGGATCGATGCGGGTGCTCTTCGTCTCATCGGAATTCTACCCCCTGGCTAAGACCGGTGGCTTGGCGGACGTCTCCGCCGCGCTGCCAAGAGCCTTGAGAGATCTCGGCATCGATGTTCGGGTGCTTCTTCCGGGCTATCCAGAGGCCCTTGAGCGGGCGCCATCTCCGCGGGTGGTCTTGCGATTGGGCGATCCGCTGGGATGCGGTGAAACGCGGCTTCTGGAGAGCTTTCTTCCCAATTCCACCGCACCGGTTTGGCTGGTCGATTGCCCCAACCTCTATAATCGGGCAGGCGGTCTCTACCAGGATGTGGGCGGCCGCGACTGGCCGGACAACGATCTTCGCTTCGCGCTTCTTGATCACGTCGCGGCAGGGATCGCCGGTGAACTGGGCGGCTGGCAACCTGACGTCATCCACGCAAATGACTGGCACGCCGGCCTCGTGCCACTCCTAGTGTCGGCGCAAACGGGTCATCGGCCCGCGACCATCCTGACGATCCATAATCTCGCCTATCAGGGTACATTCGAAGCTAAAGCGTTCGTGCAGCTCGGTCTGCCTCCACAGGCATTCCCCGAGATGGAATTCTACGGACGAATATCCTTCCTCAAGGCGGGAATCCGATCGGCTGAAGCAATCACAACCGTGAGCCCGACTTACGCGAAGGAGATTGTGACGCCCGAATATGGCTGCGGGCTCGATGGCCTGCTCCGCGAAGAGGTGTCCCACCTTACGGGCATCCTGAATGGCGTGGACTACGATATTTGGGATCCGAGCATCGACCCATACCTTGCGTGTAATTACACCGCTCACTCGCCAGGGCCGAAGGCCGTCAACAAGCGCGCCATCCAGACCGAGTTGGGACTCGAAATCACCGCAGATAGACCACTTTTGGCCTTCATGGGCCGGCTCGTCCATCAAAAGGCGCCGGACATCGTATTGGAGGCACTGCCAACACTGCTCGAAGGCGGCATGCAATTCGCATTAGTCGCTGACGGCGAGAACGGTTACGAGGAGAGTTTCCGCCAGCTAGCCGCGGATTACCCCGGCCGTGTTGCCGTTCAGATCGGCTACGAGGAGAGGCTCGCACACCGCTTGCTCGCCGGTGCCGACGTGCTCCTGCATCCTTCGCGCTTCGAACCCTGCGGGCTCGTTCCCATTTATGCCATGCGGTATGGAACGATTCCCGTCGTATGCAACAGCGGTGGAATGGCCGATAGCGTGACGGATTCAA
>JBJKQB010000134.1:0-7121 GCA_046705825.1 Candidatus Acidiferrales bacterium | reverse complement strand
CGCGGCTTCCGTCGCCTTGCCGATCCCCGGAATCCGCCGCACCGGAAGCGGCGCCAGGAAAACAGACTCGCTGCCGTGCGGAACCCACACCAAGCCGCGCGGCTTCGCCTGTTCGCTGGCTACCTTGGCAACGAGCCGCGTTCCGCCTAATCCACCAGAACAGGGCAAACCCGTCGTCGCCGTAATTTCCTGCAACAGCCGGTCGGTTGCGCCCACGGCCGGGCCGTGCACGCGCTCCGTTCCGGTCAGATCGAGATAAGCCTCATCGATCGACGCCATCTCGACCACGGGCGAAAATTTTCCGAGAATTGCGGCCACGCGATCGCTCCACTGGCCGTAGAGTTCGTGATGGCCGTCGAGGAAGATCGCCTGCGGGCAGAGTTTCGCGGCGGTGCGCAGCGGCATTGCCGAATGCACCCCGAATTGCCGTGCTTCGTAGCTGGCGGACGTCACCACGCCGCGCTGATCGCGCTGCCCGCCCACCACCACCGGCTTTCCGCGCAGTTCCGGGCGCGCCAGAAGCTCGACGGAAACGAAGAACGCGTCCATGTCCACGTGCAGAATCCAAACAGACGATTCCGCACCCGGAGGCTGGGCGTCGTGCTTTGCGCGGAACTGAGCCAGCTTGGGCATGGGGCGCTCCGCCGTCGAATATAACGCCATTGCGCCCCGCAGGCGAACAAAACGCGAAGAAGAGGAAGGACTGCGTCACGGCCGTTCGAAGCTCTGCTCGAGGCGGGATTAACGCTCCGCGGGTACGGGCTGTCTTTCGTGGGTTCGCTTCGCGGCGGGGCCCTTCCTCACTTTCGCCGCCGCAATCACGCGGGGAATGCCCGCCAGGTCGTTCGTGATCTCGATTGCGGTCCAACCCGCGGCGCTCTCCAGGATCGAGCGCACGTGCGGTGCGGAGTCATAGCCCAGCTCGAGAACCAGAATTCCGCCCGGAGCGAGCAGCGCGCCGGCCTGCGCGATCAATCGCGCGTATGCCTCCGTTCCCGTCCGCCCGCCAAACAGGGCCGCGTGCGGCTCATGGTCACGCACTTCGCGCGCCAGCGATTCCGCATCGTCGCGAGCCACGTAGGGCGGATTGCTCGCGATCAAATCGAACGTGCGTGCTTCATGATTCGCGGGAAGAAACGCTTCCAGCAAATCCGTTTCGACGAAACGGATGCGATCATCAACTGCGTGGCGCCGGGCGTTGCGTTGCGCGACCTCCAGCGCCGCTTTGGATATGTCGGTCGCCACGATCTCGGCCTTAGGCAATTCCCTGGCGAGCGCAACGGCGATGCAGCCCGATCCTGTTCCCACGTCGGCGATGCGAATCTTGCGGCCGGCAGCCCCCGAGCGAAAATCCGCCTCGCCTCTGCGCAACGGAAGCCGCCGCAGGGCAACTTCGACCACGTGCTCGGTCTCCGGGCGCGGAATCAACACGCTGGGATTCACTTCGAAATCCAAACCCCAGAATTCCTGCTTCCCGATGATGTACTGCGCCGGCTCGCCCGACGCGCGCCGCGCGATCAGAGCAAAATATTGTTCCGTATCGGCCGGGTCGAGCGAAGATTCGGGATGGGAGTAAATCCACGCGCGGTCGCGGCCCAGGACGTGCATGAGCAGGAGTTCCGCCGCCAGCGCGTGCGACGGCACCTTCGCCTCGCACAGCCGCGCAATGCCCTCCTTCAGAATGCTGCGCACATCCGCGGCCTGGTTTTGCTTCGTCACGGTCATGTACGATTCCGGCCCTACCTAGCGACGCAGTGCTTCCGGTCCGGCTTCCCCGGAACGCGCCAGGCCTTTTACGCCGCGTCTGCGTCCAGTTCGCCCTTGAGCCGTTCCGCTTCGAAGTGCGTGACCAGCGCATCCACCAGGGGCGCGAGCTTCCCGTCCATCACCTGATCGAGCTGGTGCAGTGTGAAATTAATCCGATGGTCGGAGACGCGGTTCTGCGGGAAATTGTACGTGCGAATCTTTTCCGAGCGGTCTCCGGTCTTGATCTGCCCGCGGCGTTCGGCGGCGATCTGCGCGTGCTGCTTCTCCTGTTCCATCTCGTAGAGGCGCGCGCGAAGCACGCGCATAGCCTTCGCGCGATTCTTGATCTGCGACTTTTCATCCTGCTGCGAGACGACCAGCCCGCTGGGAATGTGCGTGATGCGCACCGCCGAATAGGTTGTGTTCACCGACTGCCCGCCGGGCCCCGACGAGCAAAACGTGTCGATGCGCAAGTCCTTGGCATCGATCTTGATATCGATTTCGTCCGCTTCGGGCAGCACCGCGACAGTCGCGGCGGAAGTGTGAATCCGGCCCTGCTGCTCGGTCGCGGGGACCCGCTGCACGCGATGCACCCCGCTCTCGTATTTCAGCCTCGAGTACACTTTGTTGCCCTGGATCGCCGCCACGATTTCCTTCACACCGCCAATCGACGACGGCGAGCTTTCCAGCACTTCGACGCGCCAACCCTGCGATTCCGCGTACCGCGAGTACATGCGAAACAGTTCGTTGGCGAACAGCGATGCTTCATCGCCGCCCGTGCCCGCGCGGATTTCCAGCAGCACGTTTTTGTCGTCGTTGGGATCTTTCGGGAGCAGCAGCACCTTCAATTCGCGTTCGGTGGTCTCGCGGCGGGCTTCGAGCGCATGCTCCTCATCGTGGGCCATCTGCTTCATTTCGGGATCGTCGGCCTCGCGCAGAAGCTGCTTCACGCCGTCCAGGCCGCGCGCGATCTCCTTCCATTCGCGATACTTCGACACCACGCCGCCCAGGTCGGCGTGCTGCTTGGCCAGCTTTTGATAGCGCCCGGAATCCGCCAGCACTTCCGCGGACGAAAGCTCGCGCGTCATTTCGTCGTAACGCGCCTCGATCTGTTTCAGTTTTTCGAAAATGTCAGCCATTCAGAGCACTCCCGAAATATCGGAAATCAGGAAAGGGGGAAAAGAGAGTCCAAGACCACAAAAATCCACAGCGAGCATCGCCCCAAAAAAGGAGGCGGAGAGGAGTCGCTAATAAAACGCGGCAAACATGGGGATCAATTCAAGACAAGAATAGCGTCAAGCGCGTACAGCGTCAAACCGGCGCCGCAAGCGCGCATTCAATCGGAAAACACGCTCGCGCCGGCGCCTCCACTCCCTGGGCAGCCGGGGCCCGGATCATTCAGATCCAGACGTACGCGCCCGCTTCTCCGTAGGGCAGATTCACATAGAAGAGATTGGCTTCGCGAATTCCTTCGAAGGCGCGGCTAATTCGCTCGGCGCCATGGACGGCGCAGAACCACTCGCCTCGCGCGCCGCGGATGCGCTCCACATCGTCCAGGCTGGGAATCTCCTCGCGCGAAAACCAGGCCCACTTCGCTGCTTCCCCGCAGGTCTCACAGGTTTGGCCCGTTTGCCGGAGGCGCTCCTCGATCGCGCGCGCCACCTCCGTTTGCAGCCCTGCGCGCTCAAAATCCGGGGTGCCGATGAAAAAATATTGCGAGAAAATTTCGGGATCCGGCTCGAATGCCACCAGGTTTCCCGTGTATCCCGCGAGCTCGCCTTCCAGCATCCGCACCAGGCATTCGCGGCACAGCGCCACCTCCGGGCGGATCGATTCGCGCGTTGGCAAACGCTTACCCCGCACATACAGCGTGTCCGGAAGCAGTTTGGCCATCCATGGAGCGTTGCGCTCCAAATGGACGCATTCCGGCGGGCGGTCCCTCAGCCACGCGAGCCAGCGGCTGCGCGGGGCAAATTCGATACCGGGGTACGCTTCTTCGCAGGAAATCGCGCCGACTCCCAGCGCATCTGCAAATCTCGCGCGTTGCGAGACCTCTGCGCGCCGTTCGTTCGATGCGCGCTCGGCGCCTTCTGCGCCTTGCGGTTCGCCGCTCTTGCCCAGCCCTGGATTCGGGCCTCTATCTCGCTGTCCGGCCGCGTTTCGAGCGCGGGATATCAAAGACAATGCCGTACTCCGTTTCGTTGGATCTTATTTGTATCCTAGCAAATCGCGCCTTTCCGTGCCGGGAGCGCAGTGCTCAAGTCAGTATGGAGAGGTAGTTAGCCTTTCCTCACGTGCCTCGCTTGCGTTGCGCGCCCGTTTTGAGTACGTTCCGCCTTCTGTTCTTTTCCTGATTCATAGCTGGCGGCCCATCGGCTGCTCAGGAGGCAATCATGGCAACGCAGGTTCGCACTCGGATTGGACGCATCGTGGTCCTCGTCTTGTGTTTGGCCGGCCTCGCCATCGGCGCGCCGCCGGCCCTGGCAGCGCCGCCGCGCGAACCGGCATCGGCCAAGCCGCCGCTCACGTTCGACGCCTTCTTTAACGCCGTAACGTTTCCAGCCGTACGCATGGCCCCGAACGGCGAATCGGTGGTGATCGAGACCAGCCGTCCGGATTACGCGCACAACCGCTTTCGAACCGATCTTTGGATGTACAGCATCGCCAGCAGCCGGCTGGTTCCGCTCGAAACCTCGGGATACGCGAGCGATCCGCAGTGGTCGCCTGACGGGCAATGGATCGCGTTCCTTTCCTCGCAGGCAAAACACGGCGCGCAGGTATACGTCGTTTCAGCGCAGGGCGGGGGAGAAGATCTTCTGACCTACGCCGGCGCGGGCGGCGTCCACGCCTACGCCTGGGGACCGGATTCGAAAACGGTGTACTACGCCGCCGAGGTTCCGCTCACCAAGCAGCAGAAAGACGCGCATAAGAAGGAATGGCAAGACACGGTTCGCTATCTCCTCGATCTGCGGCCCGACAATCTCTATCAAGTGCAATTGCCTGCGCCCAGCGACTTCTCGACCGTTCCGCCTAAAGACAGCAGCGAAGGCACGCTGATCGCCCACACGCCGAGGCGCGTCGAGGAGATTGTTTTGAGCCAGGACGGCCGCCAACTCATCTATCTCTCCTGCCAGCGGCAGGGCCCAATCTACATCACCGGCAACGACGCTTATAAGAAACACCAGATCTATACCGTTGACCTCGCCACCGCCGGCCATCCCATTCACCAGCTCCTGAAGGATAAAGCGCTCGCCGGCAATCTGCGCGTGGCGCCCGATGGCAAGGGAATCTATTTTCATGCCAACTCGAATATCCCCGGGCCGTACGCCGATCTCTCCGGCAGAATTTTCTACGAGCCTCTCTCGGGCGGTGTGCCAACGCGCCTCGCCGCAGCGTATGAGGGCTCATTCCAAAGTTATGCCATTACGCCGGCAGGGCAGATCGTATCGTCCGGGCAATACCACGCGCGGGTTCCGCTCTATCAGGTCGCGCGCGACGGCCAGACGGAACTGCCTTCGCTCCCCGGCGCATATCAGGGCCTCAGCATGGGCCGGACTTCGCCGCGCATGGTTTTCGTCTACTCCGCATTGACTTCGCCGAGCGAAGTCTACCTGGCCGCGGACTGGCGCCATCCGGACAAGGCCGTGCCCATCACCCATTTCAACGATTCCCTCGCGCGTCTCGCCCTGCCGCGCGGGCGTTCCATCTGGTGGACCGCGGATGACGGCGCCCGCGTCGAAGGCATGCTGATCTTCCCTCCCGGAAAATACGACGCGAAGCACCTGCCCATGTTCATGCTGATCCACGGCGGCCCGGAGGACGCGGACGTCAATCACTGGGAAGCGGATTGGTACCAGTGGGGCTCGCTTGCCGCCAGCCAGGGCTGGCTCGTGTTCGAGCCGAATTACCGCGGGTCCAGCGGCTACGGCGATGCGTTTATGAGCCGCATCGTGCCGCACATCGTCTCGCGGCCCGGGAAAGACATCCTCGAGGGCGTACAGGCCGTGATTCGTGCAGGCTACGCCGATCCCGCGCACATGGCCATCGGCGGCTACAGTTATGGCGGCTATATGACCGACTGGCTCATCACGCAAACCACGGAATTCAAAGCCGCGGTGACGGGCGCGGGCGCCATCGAAAACACCGCCAACTGGGGCAACGACGACCTGAGTTACGACGACACTTACTACCTCGGCGGTCTACCCTGGCAAAACGAGAAGGACTACAACGAGCAGGCCGCCATCTGGCAGATGGCCAAAGTGAAGACGCCGACGCACATCGTCTTCGGGCTCGACGATCATCGCGTCTCCACCTGCGAAGACTACCTGCTCGACCGCGCACTGCGGGCCGTGGGCGTCCCCACAGAAATGCTGATGTTCCCCGGCGAACATCACGGCCTGGGCAATGATCCCTGGCACGGGCGCATCAAAGTGCGCGAAGAATTGAAATGGATTCGCCAGTGGACGGGAGCGAACGTGCAAGCCGTCGCGGAACCGCAAACCGCTGCTTCCGGCGAGTAGGAGAGGCTTTCGAGGGAGCTTCGCTCCGGATCAGGCGGCGCTGGCTCGTTGGCGTTCCGCCTGCGCGGCGGCTTCTTCCCATTTGACGGAAACGAGCTTCGACACGCCGGGCTCCTGCATGGTCACGCCATACAGCACGGAGCCCATTTCCATGGTGCGCCGGTTGTGGGTGACCACGATGAATTGCGTCTGCCCACCCATTTCCTCCAGCATTTTGTTGAAGCGGCCCACGTTGGCCTCGTCCAGCGGCGCGTCCACTTCGTCGAGGATGCAGAACGGGCTCGGCTGATATTTGAACACGGCGATCAGCAACGCCAGAGCCGTGAGAGCCTTTTCGCCTCCCGAAAGCAGCAGAATATTCTGCAGGCGCTTGCCCGGCGGCTGCGCGGCGATATCGATTCCCGATTCGCCGGAGCTGTCGGGTTCGCCCAGCCGCATCTCGCCATGGCCGCCGCCGAAGAGCGACTGGAAGGCGACCGCGAAATAGGAATTGATCGCGTTGAAGGCCTCTTCGAATTTCTGCCGCGAAACCTGGTCCAGCTCGTTGATGGTGAGCTGCGTGTTCTCGATGGACTGCACCAGGTCGTCACGCTCGCGCCGCAGGAACGCCTCACGCTGCTCGCATTCCTGAAACTCCTCGAAGGCCATCATGTTGACCGGACCCATCGCTTCCACCCGCGCCTTCATTTCGTTGTAGTTCGTTTCCGCCGCCACCAGTTCTTCGCCGACCAGAAGCTGCGGCGCCTGCGCCATCAGCTCTTCCGGCTGCGCGTTCAGTTCGGCCACGCAGGTCTGGCGCAGATAATCGCGATCCGCGTCATTGCGCGCTTTCTCCACCTGCCGCTGGCTGCGCTC
>JBJKQB010000133.1:0-19506 GCA_046705825.1 Candidatus Acidiferrales bacterium | reverse complement strand
AGAAATGCCGCCTTTTTCCCGTTTGACTCAATCAGCGTGGCTTGAATCGTCGGCAGGGCCATAGCAATGGGTGCGCCGGGGAAACCCGCGCCCGATCCAACGTCGGCGAGCCGACCATTTTGTATGCCCGACACCTGCATTCCGAACAGGCTCTCGCCGAAATGGAAGCGGACGATCTGCTCCGGCTCGGTAACGGCCGTCAGGGCCACTTTGCGGTTCCAGCGCAGGAGCAATTCGACATACTTCCGCACGCCCTTGCAGTAGTCGTCTTCGGCGGAGTACCCATAGACGCTGAGAATGTCGCGAATTCGCGTTATCGACAGGGCAGTCACGGCTCAAAACCTCGCGCGCAGGTCACGGAGCATCGCCTGATGCCCTCTCCTCGTCGCGCAGACGGGCGGCGAGCGCCGCACGCAATCGGCCGGGCGCGTACAGCCCTGCGACGAGATCCGCGGCAAAGTGGGCGCAAATCGACGGGAGCAGGCTTCCCGTCCACCATCGCACAGCCGCAAAGATCAGGCCAACGGCAAAGGTCGACGCGAGCCCCTTGCGCCCCTGATAGAGGTGAGCTGCCGCGAACAGGATCGCCGAACCCACAATGCCGGCCACAACCGACCCACCAACGCTTTGGAAGAGGCCTTGAACGAAACCGCGGTAAATCAGCTCCTCGCAAATCGCTACGGTCACCACGAGCGCGACGAACGCCAGGCGCTCGACGTCGTTCTGCGGAAAGATCTTCAGCGCCAACTCGGCGATCATCCCCTTGATCTCCCGCGGGTTGGCGGCGAGGCGGCGAATGCTGAAGATCTGGTTTGCCAGCACAATCAGCGACAATACGACCGCGACGGAGGCCGCTCGCTCGGGCTCCTGGACCGCAAGGCCCAGTTCCTGAGGCCGCATGTGGTGTGCGACCGTGCGCCAGAGAATGACCCCGGCGAGAACCCACTGCATGGCAATGGTCGAGCCGTACAGCGCCAGCCGCTCCATGCTGGTCGTGGACGGTATCTGCATCAACCGTCGCACGCGAAAATAGCCCAGGGCGGGAGCTACGGCCCCAAGAAACAGCAGGATAGCGGCATAGTCCCAGTGCATACAGGCACGAGAACATATCACCAACCCGACGGCTACCGCTAGGAGCAAGCAGCGACTTTCGGCAGGTTCGGGCGCTTCTCACAGCCTTGAAACCGTTGACACCCGCCACAAGGCCGCCGTATTGTTCAGGTTTCGCCGGCGGGACGAGCTGGGCGACCGGAGAGCGAATTTGAAAGTTCTGGTGATTGGCGGCGGAGGCCGCGAGCACGCGCTGGCGTGGAAGCTGCGTCAGGGCTCTATTATAGAGTCAGTATATTGCTGTCCTGGTAATAGTGGGGTCGAAGCGGACGCGCAGTGCTCACCTCTCGACGTCAAGAATCCGAAGGCCGCGGCAGACCTCGCGGCCAGGCTCGGCGCGGACTTGACCGTCGTTGGTCCCGAACTTCCCCTCGTTTCCGGAATCGCCGACGAATTCGCGGCTCGCGGCATGAAGATTCTCGGGCCGGTTCGCGCGGCCGCGCAACTGGAGGGAAGCAAGATCTTCGCGAAGAAATTCATGGAGCGCCACCGTATTCCCACGGCGTCCACGTACGGCATCTTCGAGTCTCCGCTCGACGTGTACACCGAACTGTGCGCCGTTGATTGGCCTCTGGTGATCAAAGCCGACGGCCTGTGCGCGGGCAAGGGCGTCCTGGTTACGTCTTCTCCCGACGAGGCCACGGCGTTTGTTGACCGCGTGATGGAGCGCTGCGAATTCGGCGATGCCGGACGCCAGATCCTTCTCGAGGAAGGGCTGAGCGGCGAGGAGCTCTCGTACATCATCCTGACGGACGGCAAGGATTTCATTCCCATGGCGCCCACGCGCGATTACAAGCGCGTCTTCGATGGCGGCGCCGGGCCGAATACCGGAGGGATGGGCGCCTACTCGACGGATGAAATTCTGTCCAAAGAACTCGAGCGGCGAATCATCGACTCGATCGTGCAGCCGACGCTGAGCGGCCTCGCCGCTGACGGAATACCCTATCGAGGTTTTCTCTACTTTGGGCTGATGCTTACCGCGGACGGCCCCAAGGTTCTTGAATACAATTGCCGGCTGGGCGATCCCGAGACGGAAGTGATCGTCCTGCGCGCGGATTTCGACTTTGCGCAGGCTTGCCTGGCGGCTGCGGAAGGCAAGCTGGGCAGTTTTCAGCCAAAGTGGTCGCCGACCCCAGCCGTGTGCGTGGTCATGGCCTCGAAAGGCTATCCGGGGCATCCAAAGACCGGGGCCCGGATCAGCGGCTTGAATGCAAAGGAGATGCCGGAGGGCATCGTCGTTTTTCACGCCGCGACAAAACGGGCCGACTCCGAGTACCACACCAGTGGTGGGCGGGTGCTGATGGTCAGCGGGTCGGGGCCCACGCTGGCGGAGGCGCGGAAGCGTGTCTACGAGGCAGTTCGTGGCATCCGCTTTGATGGCGCCCATTACCGCACCGACATTGCGGCGGAGGAGAAGCGGGTCGCCGCCTCATAGCGCGCCGATCGATCGGATCGTCTAGTCTCAAAAAAGACTAAAAACACAGGAGGATTGCAGGGTGCCGACACAGAAAACTGACGCTTGCACGGTGGGAATCGTGATGGGTTCCGACACCGATTTTCCGGTGATGAGCCAGGCGGGCGACGTGCTCGCGAAATTCGGCATTGCTTACGAGATGCAGGTGCTCTCCGCGCATCGCACGCCAGTGCTTGCCCACGAATACGCCGCGAATGCAGCGTCCCGCGGGCTGAAAGTGCTGATTGCGGCGGCGGGCGGCGCGGCTCACCTGGCGGGCGTGGTCGCCGCGAACACGACTCTGCCGGTGATTGGCGTGCCCATGGCGACCAGCACGCTGGCTGGGCTCGACGCGCTGCTGGCCACCGTGCAAATGCCCAGCGGCATTCCGGTCGCGACCATGGCTATCGACAAGGCTGGCGCGTCGAACGCGGCCATCTTCGCCGCCGAGATTCTCGCGCTATCCGACCCGGAGATCGCGCGCAAGCTGGTGGCGCACAAAGAGAGCCTGGTGAAATCCGTGGCGGAAAAGAACGCGAGGCTTCAGCAGCTCCTGGCCGAAAAGAAAAAGAAACCGTAAAAGCGTCAGTTGGTTTTCTTCAGCAGCGACGGTGCGCCGGAAGGATGAAGCAGCGAGGGAGCGCCCGGCGGCCGCTGCTCGCCAGGGGCCTTGGGTTCCGGGGGAGGCGGCAGCACCCAGGCGAACCCGGATTCCTGGCCGATGGTGGCGAATGTCTGCCGCGCGTTCGGCGGTGCAATGGCGGCAAGCGCAGCGCGCAGAAACTGCACTCCATCCTGCGCTTTGACTTTCTTGCTATCGCCCTTGAGCAGCAGATCGGCCACTTCGGCCATGGCCGGGTCGGAAGCAACCACCTTCTGCAGGCGCGGATCGTTCTGCCGCAACAGCTCGAGCAACGTGGGCGGCGCGTTCTTCGGCGGATAATCGAACTCGACGAGAGTGTGCGGCTGGCCCTTCTCCGGCGGGTAAAACTGCAGGTACTGCGGCGTGGTGACGCGCGTGTCCCAGTAATCGCCTTGCTCGGGCTGCTGATCGAGCCCGAATTTCACCTGCCACACTTCGGGGCCGTAGCCGGTCATGTAATCCGCGATGATCAGTTCGGCGAGTGGTTCGCTGGAAGGCAGGTTGATGTTGCCGTGCAGGCCGCTCGCTACCTGGTCGAGGCGCTGCAGCACGCCTCGCCCGATCTGCTCGATATCCGTGGCCTGGTCGCCGGCTTGCGTCTGGCCCAAGTGCGGGCTCTGCGCCCCGGGAACGAGTGAACTGCGCAGGTGCGGCAACTCGACGTCGATTTCGGCCAGCATCTGATTGGTGGACGGCGAAAACCAATCCATGGCGCCCAGCGTGATGGCCATGCGCTCGCTGCTCAGCTGAACGGGAGTCGGCGGGCGCGTCTGCGCCTCGATCGGATTCTCGACGGTGCCCACGAGAATCGCGTTCTTCACCACCGCAATGACCACGCGCCCCGCGGACAGATTGGCCACGATTTCTTCGCGTGGCGCTTCGGTGGTCTCCTGCGCGGAAGCCGGCCTCAGCAGAGCAAGGCCAAGGGCCGCAAGCAAGCCAAGGCAGCCAATCGGAATCAACCAGGTACCGGCGCGGACCCGCAACAGCATGCTGCTACATTACCACAGCGCCACGCAGGCGGGCGGAGCGCACCGGCTTGGACGAAAATCGCGAGTTGAACTCCCGGTCCCCCGCCAGTTCTAGTAAAATTTGGTTTCGCAAAGACGAGGAGCCAATCATGGGTGTTGTGGACATCTTCAAGCCAGCGGGGCTGCGGCCGTTGCGGTCCATCCGGCACAATGGAAAGCGCGTTTCGGAGATCCTGGACGCGCACGCGCGTTACATTCGCGGGGATGAAACCGGCGCGCGCGCCGATTTTTCCGGCGCCGCCCTGTCGCGCGCGGATTTCAGCCGCTGCAATGTCGCTTACGCCAGTTTTCGCGGCGCAAATCTCGCGGGGGCGAGCTTCCGCGAAGCCCGGCTCTCTTCCGCCGACTTCAGCGAAGCCCGAATGCAAAAAACGGATCTGCGGAAAGCGGATCTGACCGAGGCAAATCTGAGCGGCGCCGGCTTGGAACACGCCGTGATCGCCGGCGCCGAAATTTTGCGCGGCGATCTGCGCAACTGCGATTTGCGGGGCGCCGATCTTTCGGCGGCGAATCTGCGGGAAGCCCAAATGCAGGGCGCAAGGTTGGCGGGTGCAACGCTGCGAACCACGGTGCTTCGCGAAACGAAACTCGAGGGCGTCGATCTTTCCGGAGTCGACCTGTCGACCGCGCTCCTCCCGCGCAATTACTCGCCCGACTCCGCGCCGCCATCGCCAGGCACGCCGGGAAAAGGCGCACCGGCAAGCGCCGGAGCGGCGCCGCGAGAGGATTCATGACCAACGCGCCGTGGCTGGTGGTGGACGATTACGCCGAGGGCTCGGGCTGGGCCGGTTCCGAGGCTACCGACCGGCGCGCGCAAGCCTACTGCGAGCTGCTCGAGCGCGGGCGTGTCCTGTTTTTCGAGCGTCTGCCCTTCCGCTTTCCCGAGGCGGACCGCGAGTTTCTTCTGGCGCAGGAGTGGACCGACCTGCGCATGCACAAGAACGTTTCTTACCGTCCGGCGGAGGACGTTCTGCGCGGCATTTCCGGCGATGCGAGCAAAGTCGGGCGCATCCGTTCCATCTTTCGCGACTACAGCGCGGGCGTCATCGACTTCGCAAAAAATTTCCTGGCGCCCTACGCGAACAAGTGGACGCTGGATTTCGCCAGCTTCCGCCCCATCGAAGAAGAGCGCCGCGGCTTGCCGCTGCACAAGCGCAACGACTTGCTGCACGTGGACGCCTTTCCCAGCCGACCGACGCGCGGGGGAAGAATCCTGCGCGTGTTCACCAACCTGAATCCCGAAAAGCCGCGCGTGTGGAACACCACGGAGAATTTCGAGTGGCTCGCGCGGCAGCACGCCGAGCGCGCGGGCCTGCGCCAGACCGCGGCCGCCGACGGCTTCGTCAGCCGCACGGTGCAGAACTGGGGCGCCAAGCTCGGCTTCAGCGGCTTTGGGCGCACGCCCTACGACACGTTCATGCTGCGGTTCCACGATTACTTGAAGGAGAGCCAGGAATTTCAGGCCAAGTGCCCGAAAATACGTATGGAGTTCCCGCCGGAGTCCACCTGGCTGGTTTTTACCGACGGTGTCGCGCACGCCGTGCTGTCCGGGCGGTTCGCCATCGAGCAGACCTTTCTGATTCCGCCCAGCGCGCTGGTTGCGCCGCAGTTCGCGCCGTATAAGATCCTCGAGCAGATCGCCGGCGCGCCGCTCGTCTCCTAAGTTTCAGCTCTGCTGAGGAGATCCTACGGGAGCAGGGACTGCCTCCGGGCAGCGAAACAGATGCTTATCGAGGATGGCATCGAGTTCGTGCGGATGGATCGGTTTGGCCATGTAATCGTCCATGCCGGCGGCGAGGCAACGCTCCCGATCGCCCTTCATGGCGTGGGCGGTAAGCGCAACCACCGGGATGTGCGCTCCCGTTCCGTTTTCTTTCGCGCGCAGAGCCTGCGTCGCTTCGTATCCGTCCATCTCGGGCATCTGAACGTCCATCAGAACCAGATCGAAAGCTTCCTTGTCGAGCGCATCCAGCGCTTCGCGCCCGTTGGCCACCAGTGTGACACGGTGGCCGCGCTTCTCCAGCAGGCGCCCGATCAGCCGCTGGTTGACGCCGTTGTCCTCCGCCACCAGCACATGGCGCACCGTGCTTCGCTCCGCGCAGCCTTTCGGCAAACGAGGTGCCGCCGCAATCGCCTGCATTTCGCCCGCCGCGCGCAGAACTCGCAGGATGGCCTCGCGCAGCTCGGCCTGGCGAATCGGCTTGATCAGATAGGCGGAAACGTGCAATTCCTGGCAGAGCGCCGCATCGCCGCGATGGCCCGAGGAAGTCAGCATCATGATGGTCGCGGCGGAAAGCTCCGGAATTTCGCGGATGTGCCGGACCAGCTCGAAACCGTCCATGCCGGGCATGTGACGATCCGTCAACAGCAAATTGTAGGGCGCTCCGGAATGCTGCGCTTCTAAGAGCGCCTGCAAGGCCTCTTCCCCACTCTCCACGCCGCTGCAGCTCATTCGCCAGCGCGTGAGCATCTGTTCCAGTATCCGCCGGTTTGTGCCGTTGTCGTCCACGACCAGCACGTTGACATCACGCGGCAATTCGAGCGGGCTGAGGCTCGCGGCCGCATTCGCCTTTCTCTCGACCGCCTCCAGTTCCAGCGTGAAGTGAAACTGCGTGCCCAGGCCCACTTCGCTGTCCGCCCAGATCCTGCCGCCCATCAGGCGGACCAGGCGGCTGGCGATGCTGAGGCCCAAGCCAGTCCCGCCGTATTTGCGTGTGATTGAGCTGTCGGCCTGGAAGAATGGATCGAAAATGGTCTTCAGTTTGTCGCGAGGGATGCCAATGCCCGTATCCGAGACGATGAAATGCAAGACGTCCAGGGTTCCCTCGACGGAATCCACCTCGACCCTCAGGGAGACTTCGCCCTCCTGCGTGAACTTGATGGCGTTGCCCACCAGATTGAGGATGATCTGGCGAATGCGCGTGGAGTCTCCCTTGACGATTTCCGGGACGTCGGGAGCCATATCGCAGAGCAGTTCGAGCCCTTTTTCATCGGCGCGCAGGGCCAGCGTCCGCAGGGTTGCGTCCAAGGCATCGCGCAGGTCGAACTCGGCCAGCTCGAGGTCGATTTTGCCTGCCTCGATTTTGGAGAAGTCGAGAATATCGTTGATCACCGTCAGCAGCGTGTCGGCCGAGACTTTAACGGTTTCGAGATACTCGCGCTGCTCGAGGGTGAGTTCGGTGCCCAGGGCCAACTCCGTCATGCCCACCACGCCGTTCAGTGGCGTGCGAATTTCGTGGCTCATGTTTGCCAGGAATTCGCTTTTGGCGCTGCTGGCGGCGGCCAGGGCCTGGTTGGCCTGCGCCAGATCGCGCGTGCGTTCCTGAACGCGCTTCTCCAGTTCGACGGCTCGCCGCCGCAATTGCTGCGTGTACAGCCTTTGGGCCGCGCCGGCAGTCAGAACGATCAGGATCGCGACGAAGCCGTAGAACCAAAACGTCTGATAGAAAGCGGGCCTGAGCGTGAAGGGCAGCGTGGCCCCAGCTTCGTTCCACACCCGGTCGCCGTTGGAGGCGATCACCCGGAAGCGGTAATCGCCCGGCGGCAGATTGTCGTAATAGGCGACGCGGCGTGTGCCCGCATCGACCCAATCGTGATCGTGCCCTTCGAGGATGTACTTGAATCGCACGCGCGAGGGAATCCGCAGACTCAGCGCCGTGTAGTGGAATTCGATCCGGTCGGTCCGCGGGCCGATTTGAAGATCCGGCCCGAGTGGAACCAAGGCGTCGTCCACCGTCACGCCTTCAATCACCACCGGAGGCGGCTGAGTGTCCCGCGCGAGGTGATTCGGGTCGACCACCACGACGCCTTTCTTGGTAACGAACCAGAGCTTGCCGTCCCGGGTCCGCCAGCCTCCTGGCTGATTGCCCGGGCCCGTGGCTTCGCTCGTCTTCATGCCGTCGGCGGTGTTGTAGACGATCGAGGGGACGCGCGAGATGCGGCCCTCCGCAAAATCTTCGAGGTCCTTCCGGCCGGCTTCGTAAATGCCATTGCCAGTGCTGATCCAAAGATTGCCGGCTTCGTCGAAGAGAACGGAGGTTGGATAGTCGTCGAAAAGGCCCGCCTCGCTGGTGTAGCGTGTAACGCGTCCATCGCGCAGCCGAAACTGGGTCAGGCCGGGGATTCTTCCGGCGAGCCACAGGCTTCCTTCACCGTCGTCAAAGATGCCGGTGACTGGAAATTTGATTTCCGGCTGTTGAGCCTGCGAGGGCGGCTCACCTTTGGCAAATTTGAACAAACCCTCCACCGTTCCGAACCAGAGCGTTCCCTGGCGGTCGCGATAGATGGTGAAGATGTAATTGCCGGGCCGCGAGAGCGGAGTGGTTTGGCCATCGAAGGTGAACGGAACAAGCGTGTCGTTCTTGAAGCGGTAGGCGAGGGTTTCATCGGTTGCGAGGATCAGACTCTCGTCGTCCTCATTGATCGCTGAGATGTTGTTTCTTACGAGGCGGCCCTTCGCCGTGTAATTCGTGAATGTTCCGTTTTTGAAGCGGACCAGCTCTCCCGGCGGACCCAGCCACAGACTGCCGTCCCTCGATTCAAACACCGCGGTGGGGTAGAGATTGCTCAGGCCCTGTTTTGCGCCAAACGTGGTGATCGCGCCGTTCCGCATGCGCGCCAGGCCGCCCCCGCGACATACAGCGAAAACGCTGCCGTCGCGAACCTGCAGAACCGCCGTGACCAGATTCGACGGGAGACCTTCATCGGTAGTAATCGTTGTCAGTTTCGTATCTCGAAAGCGGTCCAGGCCGCTCGCCGTCCCGACCCAGAGGCTTCCTTCGCGATCTTCATAGAGCGCGAGCACTCGGTTATCTGTCAGACTGTTTGGCTGGCCGAAGATCGCGGTCCGGTTGTCCACAACGCGAATCAGCCCGCGGTCGCTTGTGGCAATCCAGAAATTGCCCTGGCGATCTTCCAGCACCGCACGCACCTCCGAACGAACGACCTCCGGCAGAAACTTCCGTGCGCTGCGATGATCAGAGGACAGGAGGTAAAGGCCGTTTCGGGCCCCGGCCCAAACCCGGTGCCGGCTGTCTTCCGCAAGCAGGGTAAAACCGAAGGCCCCATAATGCCCCGGAATCACAAAGAGCTGGTTATCTCTGAAAGCGAAGAGTTGCGCCGCGCCGAAGATCCATACGGTTCCTTGGGCGTCTTCATAGAATGAATCTACCCAGCCTGTATGGCGGCACAACATCTCGATGGAACTGCCGCGCAGAAGATAGATGAAACCGTCGGCGCCGATGAACACATCGTGCTGCCTTGATTCGAAGATCGTGCGAATCGCTCCGTTGGGTAAAGGAGAGGCGAGGAGATAGTCAGAGAAAACTCCATTTTTGTAGATCAGCGTGTGCGAGGTCGTGCGCACCAGCAAGTCCCCGCTGGCGCCCAGGCAAATCGCTCCGACGGGCTCCGAAATAGGCTTGCCGTTCACCACCGGCTGAATCAGGACGAAGCGGACGCCGTCGAAACGCACGAGCCCCGCCGAAGTGCGCAGCCACAAGTAGCCGTCCGGCGATTGCAGGATCTGATACACCGCTTCTCCGATCAACCCATTTTGCGAGGTCCAGAAATCGTGGCCGAATTGATCGATGTTCTTGGTGGGATCGAGAGCGAGCGCGGCGCTCCAAAAAGAAAGAGCCGCAACGAGAGCCAGAAGTGCAGTCCGAACCAGCCGCATCGTCGCCAGCAAGCGCGCCATGGGTCGATCTTGCCGCATCGCTGGTGAATGGGAGGCAGCGCGCGAATTACGGTGATTGAAAACGAGGCATCCGGTGCGCATGGGGCTGGCGACATTCCACCGGGTCAGTTTTCTGCCTTGAGAGCGGAACGCCGCGCAGCCTGGAGTGCAATTCGCCATCCAGTATCCAGCTGAGAGCGAATTAAGAGCGTACAGAAAGGGCAAGACTTAGCTTGCGCTCGCGCTGTTGACGAGCTCTGGAGAGAGTGGCGATGTGCCAGCCGGGTCGGGTCGTACCCGAGCGGAACAGCCGCTCCGCCCCCGTTCAGGAGCCGTTTCCCAGGATTTCCGCCAACTGCGCGTGCCAGTCCGCCAGGGCGAAGCCAAAAGTGGCGGCGAAACGGGCGTTCGATAGCACGGAGTAGGCCGGGCGGCGCGCCGGCGTCGGATATTCGGCCGTTGCAATCGGGACGATCCGCTTCGCTACGATGGGGCGCCCCGCAGTGGCAGCAGCGAGCCAGTTCGCCGCACCCGGGACAGAATGAGTCGCCGAAGACGAGCTTCGCCCTTGAACCGATTGGAGAATCGCAACCGCGAAACCGTGCCACGTGGTTTCGCCCGCAGCGGTCATGTGGTACGTGCCGGCGTGTTCCGCGAGGAACGCCGCAGGATCGGCTTTCGCGCTCGACAGCAGGCCAGCCGTGGCGCGGGCAATGGCGCGCGCGCTGGTGGGCGCGCCGAACTGGTCGTTGACGATGCGCAGCTCTTCGCGCGTGCTGGCCAGCCGCAGAATCGTCAACAAAAAATTCTTTCCGCTGGTGGCGTAGACCCAAGCGGTGCGCAGGATGACGTGCGCAGCGCCTGAGGCGCGGATCGCTTGTTCCCCCGCGAGCTTGGTCCGGCCGTAGGCGCTGAGGGGATTCGTGGCGTCGTCTTCGGTGTAGGGCGAGCGCTTCGTCCCGTCGAAAACGTCATCCGTGCTGTAGTGCAGCAGAAGCGCGCCCGCTCGTTTCGCCTCCTCGGCGAGGATCGCGGGGGCCTCCGCATTGACCGCGCGCGCCAGCGCCTCTTCCTTCTCCGCTTGATCGACCGCGGTGTAGGCCGCCGCGTTGATGATGATGTTCGGCCGCGCTTGCGCCACGGCGCGGCGAATTTCTTCCGGCTTCGCGAGATCCGGTTCCCTGTGGCCCACAGCGGTGAGTTCGCCAATCGCAGGAAGGAGCCGGGCGAGTTCCGAGCCCACCTGTCCGTCCTTGCCGGTGAGCAGGATGCGCGGCTTCATTTTGCGGGATAACGCGGCAGAAGATCGCGCGGCACATCCGCGAGCGCCGGAAGCTTTGCGTCCTTCTCCGAAACAAGCGGAGCGGCCACGCCCCAGTCGATGTTCAGGGCAGGATCGTTCCAGCGGACGCCGTGCTCGTCGGCACGGTCGTAAAAATCGCTGCACTTGTACAGGAACTGCACCGAATCGCTGAGCGCGAGAAAGCCGTGGGCGAAACCGGCGGGGATGTAGATCATGTTGTGCGCGGCGGCCGAGAGCGTGACGCTCGCCCATTGGCCGAACGCCGGCGAGCCGAGCCGGATGTCGACGGCAATATCGAGCGCCTCGCCTTCCACCACCCGGCAGAGTTTGGCCTGCGCGTGATGCAGTTGATAGTGCAGGCCGCGCAGCGTCCCCTTCGCGGAGCGCGAATGATTATCCTGGACGAATTCCTCGCAGATACCGAGCGCCTTGAATCGTTCGCGGTGATAGCTCTCGAGGAAAAATCCGCGCGCGTCCTGAAACACGGACGGCCGCAGCTCCAACACCCCGGGAAGAGAAGTTTCGATTGGCTGCATCGCTCAGCTGGCAAACAGGATCGGGCGCCCGGCGTCATGTCGAAGCGCCGCCGACAGAGTCGGAAGTTGATTATGCCTCACCGCTGCGGCCCGATGGAGAAAAATCCGCAGATCCGTGCAGCAGTCGCGCCGCTCAGCGCAACCCTTACTGTGGGGGAAAGCGAACGATCAATGTTGCGTTCACGGGAATCGTCTTCCCGTTACACACGGCAGGCGAGAAAGTCCACCCCGAAACAATTTGTTCGGCCTGCTTTTCGAGGTCCGGCTTCCCCTCAGGAAGCACGGCGGCGTGATAAACGTGGCCGTCCTGGCCCACGACCGCGTGGACCGTGATGTTGTACCACGGCCCCGCCCCTGCTGAGGTTGGCTGCGGCTCCGACTCGACGTAGGCCGGCTTGTATTGATAGCAGCGGTGCAAGGTGACGGCATGGGGCGGCGTCAGCGAGGCCCAGTCGATCGGATGATCGATCACCTGAAACGTCTGGTCGATCACCATACGCAACTGCCCGTTGATGTAATGCTCGATGTGAGACGGCAGCCAGACTCCCTGAAACTGCATGTAGCCGCTGTCGTTGACCACACTGTTCCCTATATTCCAGCGCAGCAGCGTTCCACGTCCGGCATCGATGCAGATCTGATTGGCTTCCGATGACCTACCATTCACCGTCTCGAACTGAATGCATTTCGCGGGACGCCCGGATAGAGTTGCGTCGTCAATCGACTCGATCGTATCGGAATGATCGAAGCGGCCGGTCCACAGCGGCGTCAGCCGGTCCATCTCCATCGCTTCGGGAGGTTCCGGCTGGTACTGGGAGCCTTGCACGATCTTGTCCGGAAAATGAAGGATGACGCAGTGATAGTCGCCGAAGTTCGTCTCTAAACGGGCGATCCCGCGCGAGAAGATCGCCGTGAATTGCCCGTCCTTTTCGCTTCCATCCACCCCGAACGCTCGAAACGTCACGTCATGCTCGTAGTTGACGCCAATCTGCCGCGTGCTGCTGAGCACGTTGGCACGATCCAGCAGACGAATCGCCTGGACGCGGACGTCGATCCCTTGCGCCGGGAGTTGTGGGACGAAAACAAGAAGAAGCACGAGGAGGAATGCGCAAAAACAGGAGCTTGCTGCCGGGCGGCACATGGACACCCCCAAGGTAGGTGCCTCACTAATGTACGCCGAAGATACGTGTCCCGGCTAGGACTTTGGCAAGCGCCTAGCTGCGGGACTTGGGCGCCGCGAGATCGTCGAGCGACGCGTCGCGCTGGATGTAGTATTTCTCGTAATACGACTGATACTCGCCCGCGCGGATTTGCCCTACCCACTCGGCGTTCGTGCGATACCACTCGATCGTCTGGCGCAGCCCTTCCTCCAGCGGAACGGCCGGCTTCCAGCCCAGGTTTCGCGCCATTTTCGAGCAGTCCAGCGCGTACCGCCGGTCATGCCCCGGACGATCCTTCACGTAGGTCAGCAACGTATCGGGCTTGTTCATAACGCCCAGCAGCCGCCGCGCCATTTCCAGATTTTCCACCACGTCCAGCCCACCGATGTTGTAGACCTCGCCGATCTGCCCGCGCTCGAGCACCGCAAGAATTCCGCGGCAGTTGTCCTCCACGTGCAACCAGTCGCGCTGCTGCTTGCCATCCCCATAAATGGGCAGCGGCTTGCCATCCAGCGCGTTGGTGATCAGCAACGGAAGAAATTTTTCGGGAAACTGGTACGGGCCGTAGTTGTTCGAAGAACGCGTGATCAGCGCCGGAAAATTGTAGGTGCGCACGTAGGAACGCACCAGAAGATCGGAACTCGCTTTGGAAGCCGAGTACGGGCTGCTCGGATGCAACGGCGAGTCTTCGTTGGCGAATGCGCCCGCCGGAAGGTCGCCGTACACTTCGTCCGTCGAAATGTGCACGAAGCGCGGAAGGCCAAGCTTGCGCGCCACCTGCAGCAGGATGAATGTGCCTTTGACGTTCGTCTCGATGGCCGCGGCCGGCTCGTAAATGCTGCGGTCCACATGCGATTCGGCGGCAAAGTGGACCACCGCGTCGCAGCCGCGCATGGCCTGCTCGACCGCCGCCGCGTCGCAAATATCGCCGCGCACGAACGAGTACCGCCGATCCTGGTCGACCGAGCGCAGATTGGCCAGATTCCCCGCATAGGTCAGCGCATCGTAGTTGACAACCGCGTTCTCCGCCTTTTGCGCCAGAACCTGCCGGATAAAATTCGACCCGATGAACCCCGCCCCGCCCGTGACCAGGATCTTCATGGCGCCACTTTCGGCCGCGGAGCCGACGGCCCAGCCGCCAGCTTGCGTTTCAGGGCCACCGCTTCGACCGCCTTCACCGGCTTGGCCGCCTTGGCGGGCTTCGCCGCGGCCGGAATGGGGAGCTTGTTGGCGCCGGTTTCAGCCACCAGCGTGTTGGCGCGCAACAGCGAATCGAAGGTCCCCGCGTCGGTCCACCAGCCTTCCATGACCTCGCAGGTCAGCTTCCCTTCTTCGATGTAGAAGTTGTTCACGTCGGTGATTTCCAGTTCGCCGCGCCCGGAGGGCTTCAGCCGCCGGATTTTCTGGAACACGCTCGCGTCGTATAGGTAGATGCCGATCACCGCGTAGTTCGATTTGGGCGCTTTGGGCTTTTCCTCGATGCTGATCACGCGCTCGCCACGGATTTCGGCCACGCCGAAACGCTCGGCGTCGGAAACTTCCTTCAGAAGGATCTTCGCGCCGTCCTTCTGCTTCTTGAAATTCTCGACGGCCTGGCAGATGTTGTTCTCGATGATGTTGTCGCCCAGAATCACGCAGATCTTGTCGCCGGCGGCGAAAAATTCGGCCAGGCCCAGCGCCTCCGCGATTCCGCCCTCGCCTTCCTGGTACGTGTAGTTCAGATGGCGCAGACCGAAATCGCGCCCGTTGCCCAGCAGCCGCAGGAAATCACCGGCGTTCTTCCCGCCGGTCACCAGCAGAATCTCCTCGATCCCTGCGTTCACCAGCGTCTGGATCGGGTAATAGACCATGGGCTTGTCGAAAACGGGCAGCAGGTGCTTGTTGGTGACGCGTGTGAGCGGATTCAGCCGGCTTCCCGTTCCTCCTGCCAGAACCACACCTTTCATGAATCTTCCCTTTCTGCTGGGACTTGCTGAAACTGAGACAACCTCAATCGTCCTGCAATTATTACAGGGCGAGCGATGGGCGGGCAAGGGAGAACGCAACGCTGATTGAGCATCGATCGGCGGCTGCGCGCACCTGAATCACAATACGGAAATTCGCCTGCCCGTTAACCCGTCGTAAGGGCCCCTGCTATGCCCTCACTGCGGCGAACTGCTCCGCGGGAGCGTGCGCAAGTAGGCGATGATGGCGACCGCGTCTTCGTGTTTCAGATGGTAATTGTGCATGGGCGCGCGTATGGGCAGGCCGTTCGGGCCAATCCCCTGCTCCAGAATCTTTTCTCCCTGCTGCTCGGTGAAGGACGGAAAACCGGCAATGGCCGGCGCGCGCATGGCCCAGATCGGGTCCGGATGGACGGGCATGATCCAGATGGACGCCCCCTGCAGCCAGCGCGAGTGGTCCGGCTGGCCACCGGCGTCGCGCGGCGTGTGGCATTCCCAGCAGCGCGCCACTTCCTCGACCAGATAGCGCCCGCGCTCGATCTCCGCCGGTGTAGCCGCGGGAAAACCGCCGGCTTGGGCCGTTGCGGCCGCCTTCGCTTTCTTCTGAGCCGCCTTCCGTGCGGGCGGTTTGGCGAAAACAGCCGGCGCAGCAAGCAAAATCAGTGCGGAAAATACGATTCGACATTTCACAGGACTGTGTCCCTCGGCAATGAATTATTCTTGCGGCGCGCAGCGCAAAAATCGGCCGCGCAGCCGCGAACAGCATATCAAAGGCGGTGGCGAGTGACGAGTGGCCAGCCGCGGAAAAAACGGCACGCGGGCCGTGGCGCGAACGTCACGCCGTCAATTTGGGGTGCTGCAAGTGGAACGTGGTGGCGTCCTGATAGGCGCGGGCGAAGGCCAGCAAGCGCTCCTCGCCATAAAGCTGCCCCAGGAAGGTCAAGCTGACAGGCGTGCCGGGCCCGCCGTATCCCCCTTCGATTTCGCCCTTCGCGTCTTTCTGCGCGGGCGGCGCGTCTTCGCCGCGAAAGCCGTTGGGCAGAATCAGCGCGGGATGCCCGGTCAGGTTGGTGACCGGCAATTGCTCGCTGTTGGTGGGCGCCACGATCACGTCGAAGCCTTCGAACGCTTTCGAGACCGCTTCCATGGCCAGCAGGCGCGCGCGGTTGGCCTGAATGTACTCGACGGCCGGGATGAACCGCGCGCAGCGGAAAACATTCGGCCACGCGTCGGGGCCCTGCAGCACCATGAGTTTGTCGCGGCCCGTGCGCGTGAGCTCGTCAAACGCCGCGGCGGCTTCCGCGCTGAGCAGCGGTGTCATGGCGTCGTAGGGAAACTTCGGAATTTCCACCGGGATGAGGTTCACGCCCATGGATTGCAGTTTTTCGAGCGCAGCCTGGTCGAAACGCCGGTCGTATTCGGCGTGTGCGTGGAATTTTTGGAAATTCGCCAGCTGCTCGTCGAACTTCTTTTTCTCGTCGGGTGTGAGCTGCGCTTCGGGCTTGGGCGGCTTGGGCGGCTCGATGGGACGCTCGAAGTCCTTCTTCAGGCAGCCTACCCGCAGCTTGCGCCAATCGAGCCGCGCGTCCCAATTGAACGCCGCGGGCTGAACCGTGCGGTCGCCGCCGTCGGGGCCGTAGATCGCATGCAGCGCGAGCGCCGTATCCTCCACCGCGCGGCAGATGGGCCCGAGCTTGTCCATGGTCCACGAAAGCGCCATCGCACCCGTGCGCGGCACCAGCCCGAACGTCGGCCGCAGGCCCGTGCAGCCGCAGCGCGTGCTGGGCGATGATATCGATCCCAGCGTTTCCGAACCAATGCTGAAGGCGACGCAGCCCGCGGCCGTGGCCGAAGCAGGTCCGGCGGATGATCCGCTCGAGCCTTGCGCCGGATTCCACGGATTGCGCGTCTTGGCCGCAAACCAGGTGTCGTCCATGGCCAGCGCGCCCAGGCTGAGTTTGGCCACCAGCACCGCCCCGGCCGCGTCCAGGCGCTTCACTACCGTGGCATCCTCGTCGATCACCTGGTCCTTGTACGGCGCCGCGCCCCAGGTCGTGCGATACCCCTTCACCGCCAGCAGGTCTTTGGCGCCCCACGGCAAGCCGTGCAACGGCCCGCGATATCTTCCGGCGGCAATGTCGCGGTCCGCCTCCTTGGCTTGCGCGCGGGCGCGCTCTTCGGTCAGCGTGATCACGAAATGCAGCAACGGGTCGTAGCGCTTCAGGCGGTCGAGATACATTTCGGTGAGCGCCATGGAGGAAATGCGTTTCGCGCGCATGAGTTCGGCCAGCTCGCGCACCGTGGCGAAGCAGACGTCCTCGATGTTCTTGGGTGCTCGCGCCGCAACAGTGGGAGCGGCAGAAATGCGCAGCGGCCGCTTTTCCTTTTCGAATTTCGTGGACGCCAGCACCGGATCGAAATTGAACGCGGGCGCCGCCGAGTTGGGCATGTGCAGCTGATAAATTTTGTCGTAGCCCTTGGCCTGATCGGCCAGCGCGGAAAGCATCATATGGCGGTCTTCGGCGGGAATGGGGACGTCCGCGATCACCGCCGCCTGCTCGATCATCTCCGGCGTGATTTTGTCTTTGCCCGCAGCCAGCGCCCAAAGCACGCCGGGGAAAAGCGTGGAAGTCAGACCCAATCCGGAACAGGCGGCCACAAAGCGGCGGCGATCGATCATTCCAGGCACCTCGCATTCAAAATGTCGGCACGCAGTGTAATACATCTGGCAAGGCTGTTGAATGCCCGAGCGTGTTCTCTGCGGCAGGGCCAGGCGTGATGGGCGTTACAGACTCAGCGGCAGGGCGGGAGGGAAAATATCATTGCCAGGGCGCTCGAGGTGAAACATGGCATCCAAAGTAGCGCAGCTCGTTTCCACCTGTCCCTGCGGAAGCTCGGATTTCGAGGAAATCGCCGTCAAACTGGAGATGGAAGTCGAGTCGGTGACGGGCTCGTGGCCGCGCCCGGTCGGCCTCTTTATGCGCACCTGCGACCACTGCGGCCAAGTCACCTTCTGGACTGAGTCCTCGCGCACGCACAAAGCCGCGGAACCCATCAACCCCAAGGACCTGCTCGACCGCTCCTAGCCCGCAACAGCGCGACGGTGCAGCGGCCGATCCCTAGCCGAACGCAAGGCCCGTCACGGCCTCAAAGTGACTCCCAAAGCGACACCAGCCCAAACGTCCCGCTAGCCGGCAAATCGCATACCCAGCCTAAATGTAATGGAATGAATGGTGCCCAAGAGAGGACTCGAACCTCCACGACCTTGCGGCCACTAGACCCTGAATCTAGCGCGTCTGCCAATTCCGCCACTTGGGCAATTGGGTGGGGCAAGACACTGAGGATTCATATTGCCGTTCGAGGGCAGGTTTGTCAACGAGGACACCGCCCCGCAAGAAGTCTTGACCCCGCCACGCGCCCCGCCTAAATTAGCTAAAAGGGCTTCTTGTGCGAAGCCGGGAGCACACGAGAACGCGATGGCCTCAACCTGCAAAATGCTCGAACGCCGGCGCGCCAGCCGCGTCCGCGTGCGCATACCCCTGACGGTCACCTGGGACAGCGGCGAAGGCGAGCCGGTGGAGGCCGCCGGGTTCACCACGGAAGTAAGCCGCTGCGGCGCCCGCGTACGCGTCCCCTTTTCCGCGCCCATTGGAACGCGTATCCGCGTGACCCGCGATTCCTCGCAGCCCTCGCGCGAATTCCGCGTCATTCGCGCCAGCGAACGCAAGCGCGACGGCACGTTCGAGCTGGGCGTCGAAATCCTCTATCCCGCGCGCAATTTCTGGGATGTGAAGTTCCCGGACGACTCGTTCGAGTACGCCGACAGCCTCGAGCACGAGTTTCCCTGCGTTTGATTCTTCCCGATCACTGAATTCTTATCCCCCTGGATTTCCGTCGCGCCTGCTTGGCCGCCGCAGCGCTCATTTCGCCTGAGCCTGCAGGGTCTCCGCCAGCAGTCCCTTCAGCTTGGCGAACGCGCGCTCGGCTTGCGGCTCGTTGTAGGCGGGATGATGGTCCGGAACGGTCCAGCCGTGCCGCGCGCCGTCGTAAACTTCGCTCTTGTAGCGCCCGCCCCATGCGGCCAGCGCGCGATCGAATTTTTCGATCGCTTCCTTGGGCATCGAGCGATCCTCCACCGCGTGTCCAAAATACAGCCGTGCCTTGATGCGCGGGAGAAGTGTGTGCGGGCTGGATGGCGAGTCGGTGTACAGCCCGCCGCCATGAAACGAAGCCGCCGCAGCGATCTGATTCGGCCGCACAGCGGCCGCGCGCACGGCCATCGCTCCGGTGAAACAGAAGCCCACCACACCGAAGGCCGTTCCGCGAACGGACGGCTGTTTGGCCAGGAAATCGATGTAGGCGCCTAGGTCACGATCCATCGCCTCCGGCGGCAGCGCGGCGCGCAGCTCGTTTATGCGTTTCACGAACCGTTCATCTCCCATCTTGAATGGAAAATTGAAAATTGGCGGCTTGCCGTTGCGATAAAAGGCGTTCGGCAGCAGCACCGTGTAGCCCTCCGCAGCGACGCGCCGAGCCATGCCCTGGTTTGCGGCGCGAATGCCCACGATGTCGGTGAGGTACAGAACGCCCGGCCAGCGCCCCTCCTTCTCCGGCTGGATCAGAAAGCCGTCAGCGACGCCGTCGGGAGTTTGA
>JBJKQB010000132.1:0-3277 GCA_046705825.1 Candidatus Acidiferrales bacterium | reverse complement strand
TCGCCCGCCATCGCCCAATTCTTCCCCGCGATGCGCCGCCGCCGGATGGTTTGCGCCTGCGGCGACGGCAGCACGTGGCTGAAGAACCGCGCGCCCTCCATCGGAATCTTTTCCTCGGAGATAAACTCCTCCAGGTTCTGCCGCAGCTGATGGCTCGAGCGCTGTCCCATCTTCGCGCAGATCCCCACCGACAGGTGGTCCGAGCGCGGGAACGACCACAGGTATCCCTCGAATTGCTTCAGGAATTTGATCTTGATGATGTCTTCTTCGGTGGGGACGAAATAGCCCAGCGTCATCTCCAGGTCCGGCGTCCCCAGCGCCGTCGTCTCCGGCAGGAGCTGATTTCGCGCGCCCGCGGCCAGAACGATGAAATCCGACCAGCGCGTTTCACCCGACGCCACCAGCCGCGCCCGTTCGCCGCCCACCTCCACCGACGTCACCCGCGACTGAATCGTCGTGCAGCCCGCCGCCGTGGCGCGGTCCAGCAGCAGCGCATTCAGCACCTTGCGCGCGTAAATCACGATGGGATGGCTCATCTCGAAGCGCGCCCGGTGCCCGCGGCTCGAAATCAGTTCCGCCACGCGCACGATCCTCTTCGGCTGCGGCGACTCGAGCAGGAAAGGATAGGCCTCGATCGCTTTGTGCGTCAGCCCGCCGCCGCACGGCTTTTCCCAGGCCAGGCGCTCGTCGAAAATGGTTACGCGGAAGCCCGCGCTGGCCAGCCGCTCGCCGCAAATGGCGCCGGCCGGGCCTCCGCCAATGATGCTGATGTCGCGAATCTGCGTCTCCGGCATGTAAATTCAGATGAGCGGGGAATTCTCCGTCATGGGATAAGCGGAGTATAGCACCGAAAACGTCCCTTCTACGGCAAACGCTGTAGAAGCGCCGCCGAATCAGTACTGGCCATCAGCACGCTCGCCTTGCCTCCGCGGCACGGCGCCTCGCATCGCAATCCGTTTCCGTCTCCTCCGGAGGCTTTCCGCGCCGCATGCTAGAATGACAACTTCCCGCGCGTTTCTTGCCGCCCGGCTCGCGCACGAGCCGAAGAAAGGTTGACCGTGGGCCAAGTCGTGCCGCAGCCGGAATTGTTTCTCCAGTGTCGCCGCCGCCGGGAGAGCGGCGAGAAAATCGTTCTGGTCGCCGGCATATTCGATCTGCTGCACCCCGGCCACATTCGGCTCCTGGAGCAGGCCCGCGAGTTCGGAAGCGTCCTGGTTGTGGCTGTGCTGAGCGATGCGAGCGTCCGCTCCCTGCTCGCCGAGGACGCTGGCCCCACGGCGCCCCGGGAACGCCCGCAGGTGCAGCGCGGGCGCGTGCAGCGGCCCGTCACGCCGGCCGGCGAACGCGCCGAGGTTCTGGCTGCGCTGGCTGCCGTCGATTACGTCGTGCAGGTCGAACGGGACGAGCTGCCCGGCCTGCTCGCGGCGTTGCGTCCTGACGCGGCTGTCGAAAGCGCCGAGCCGTCGTCTCCCGCGCTGCTGGCGCCCATGGCCGCCGCCGCCGCGGTCAAGCTGGTCCGCATTCCGTTCGAGCCGGGCCATTCGACCGCCGCGATCATCGAACGTATTGTGCAGTTGTCTGGGTCTGGATGATTCTTTCGGGGGTATCCGAGTCTCTCGCGCGTGTCGGGCGGCTTAAGGCGGTCGAGGAGACACTCGACGCCATCCGTCGCCTGGGCGGCGAAGTGTGCCTCGCCGGCCTTACCGATTCCGCCAAAACCCTCCTCGTTCCGCTGGCCTTGGCCGGTCTCGGCCGCCCCATCCTCCTTCTGGTCCACTCCAACGAGCGCGCCGAAGAACTTCTCTCCCCGCTCCGCTGGTTCTTTCGCGCCGTGACCGGCAAGCCCGCCTCGCGCGTCCTGGTGCTTCCCGCCTCCGACGTCCTCCCCTACGAAGGCCGCTCGCCGCACCCGGAAATTTCCGAGGACCGCGCCGTGGCCCTCTGGCGCTTCACCTCCGGCGAGGCCGACCTCCTCCTCGCTCCCGTTGCCTCCGCTCTCGGCCGCTTCCGCGAGCGCGACTTCTACCGCCAGCTCGCTCGCACCATCGAGCGCGACCAGGACATTCCCCTCGAAGAATTCCTGAATTTCCTTTCCAGCGCGGGCTACGACAAGCAAGTCACCTGCGAAATGCCCGGCCAGTACGCCGTGCGCGGCGGCATCATTGACGTTTTCTCTCCCGAAGCCGCGCAGCCCGTTCGCATCGAACTCCTGGGCGACACCATCGAGTCCATCCGCGCCTTCGATCCCAGCACGCAGCGCTCCACCAATCCGGTCCAGCGCGTCACGCTCATGCCGCTTACCGAATTTCCGCGTCAGGCGGAAGTCCTCGAACGCCTGCGCGTCGCCGTTCCTTCCGCCTCCGCGCGTGAAGACGATCTCGCCCCGCCAGGCTTCTATCCGGGCTGGGAATTCCGCGCATTCCTCAACGACGAGCGCCGCGGCACCCTCTTCGATCTGGTCAGCGAGCCGTTGATCGTTCAGGACGAGCCGGCCTCGCTGGACTCCGCCATCGATGAATACCGCTCCGAGCTGGCCAAGGCATTCGAAACGTCCGCCGATCCGCTCGCCGAGCCGCCCGAGCGCTACGTCCTCGACGGCGAAGAGTGGCCGCTCGCGTTGCAGATGGCCCCGCGCCTCGACCTCGATCGCCTCGCGCTCGATAGCGCGGCCGCAGGTTCGTCCTCGATTGCGAGCCCGCCACAAAGCGAGGCCGATTCCCACGCGCCGCAATCCGCCGAAGCGTCCGCCGCGCAGCCCGCCGCGAGAACTCCCGCTGCGCACGCGCGCGCGCTTCGCACGCAGCCCACTACCCGCTACCACGGCAATGTGCCGGCCTTCATGGCGGAAGTGCGCGGGCGCGTCGCCGCCGGCGAGCATGTCCTGCTTTCCGCCGCCAGCACCGGCGAACTCGAGCGCTTCGCCGACATCTGCCACGAGTACGAGTTGCCCTATCGCCTCGGCGAACTCGAAGATGACGCCACCGTCGCGCGCCTGGCCGAGGAAGCTACCAGCAGCATGCTCGCCGCTGTCTCCCTGGTCAAAGCGCCGTTGAATGAAGGTGTCGCGTTTCCCGGCGCGAATCTCGTTCTCTACGGCAACGCCGATCTTTTCGAAACGCTGCCTGCGCCGCAGCGCCCGCGCGCGCGTGCCAAAGCCGCAGCGTTCTTCAGCGATCTCTCCGATCTGAAGCCGGGCGACTTCGTCGTCCACGTCGATCACGGCATCGGCCAGTTCGATGGCCTGCGCCAGGTTGCGGTCGACGGCTCCAGCGGTGAA
>JBJKQB010000131.1:0-3323 GCA_046705825.1 Candidatus Acidiferrales bacterium | reverse complement strand
GAATTCCGCCGCCTGGCGCGGCAAGGCACCGTTGTGCCCATTTACCGGACCGTCGTGGCTGATATGCTCAGCCCCGTTTCCGCATTCCTGAAACTTGCCCCCGAGGCCTTCAAGGGAGCTGGCCCGGCGGGCAAAGGCGGTTCGCACCACAGCTTTCTGCTGGAGAGTGTGGAAGGCGGCGAGCGCGTCGGCCGGTACACCTATTTCGGCGTTGATCCCTTTCAGGTGATTACCTGCCGCGGGAATCAAATCACGCTGGTTCGCGGACGCGACCGGACCGGGGAATCCGGCAACATTTTTGAATACCTGAGGCGCATCGGGTCAAAATACCGCTCCGTAAAGCTGCCTGGTCTTCCGCCATTTAGCGCCGGCGCGGTGGGCTATCTTTCCTATGAAGCTGTGCGCCAGCTCGAGCGCCTGCCGGCCCGTGTTGAACCCGACGTTGACATGGACGACGCCATTTTCATGTATTTCCGCACCGTCGTCGCGTTCGATCATGTTCGCCACCGTCTGTTTCTCATCTCGAACGTCCTGACGGAAGAAGACTCTGGAAATCTTCGCCAGAAGTATGACCACGCAGTCCGAGAGCTTGACCGGCTGGAGCGCAAACTTGCCCGGCCTCTTCGCCTGCCGAAAATCCGTCCTCCCAAAGGGGTCCTGCGGGTGAAGCCCAACATGACAAGGAAGCTCTATGAAGAAATCGTGGAACGTGGCCAGGAGTACATTCGCGCCGGGGACGTTTTCCAGGTGGTATTGTCGCAGCGGCTCACGGTTCCCGTTCGCGTACCATCCTTCCAAGTCTACCGTGCGCTTCGCGTCGTAAATCCGTCGCCCTACATGTACTATCTGCAATTTGGCAAATCCACGGTGCTGGGGTCATCGCCAGAGATGCTGGTGAAGGTGGCCGGGCGCGACGTGGAGTACCGTCCCATTGCGGGCACGCGCCCGCGCGGCAAGACCGAAGAAGAAGATGCGCGGCTGGAGCAGGACCTGCTTTCTGATGAAAAGGAACGCGCTGAGCACATCATGCTGGTCGACCTGGGCCGCAATGACGTGGGCCGTGTCTCAGAGTTCTCGTCCGTCCATCCTGAGCGCGTCATGTTTGTTGAGCGCTATTCGCACGTGATGCATCTGGTGTCGCTGATCCGTGGAAAACTGCGGCCGGATGCCGACAGCTATTCAGCGCTCGCCGCCTGCTTCCCCGCGGGAACGCTGACCGGCGCACCCAAGGTTCGCGCCATGGAAATCATCGACGAACTCGAACCCACCCGCCGCGGCCTCTACGGCGGGGCAGTGCTCTACGCCAACTTTTCCGGCAATCTTAATTCCTGCATCGTCATCCGCACCGTGATGATTAAAGACGCTAAAGCCTACCTCCAGGCGGGCGCCGGCATTGTGGCTGACTCAGTCCCTGCGCTTGAATTCGATGAATCCATGAACAAGGCCCGCGCCATGCTGCGCGCCTTCGCCATGGCGGAAAAAGGGTTGTAAAGTTTCGTGCGGTCGCGTGGGCATGAACCATTTACCGATGCCTGACGATTGATCCCTGCGTTGATTAAACACCTTGGGCCAGGCAACCCGACTTGCTAACTGGCGTCACAGATGGCAAGCTGGGGCTAAGAGGATGCCGCTGCATGGCAGGAGGATTCTGATGTCGGAGCGCGAAGCCAAGTACGTTGTCGATGCGAACGGAAACCGCATCGGCGTTGTGCTCAATATCGTTGATTACGAAAAGCTCCTTGAAGAAGCCGAGGAACTGGAAGCAATCCGAGCGTTTGACCAAGCCAAAGCTTCGGGGGAAAAGCCAATCCCGTTCGAGCAAGCCACTTCTGAGATCGAACAGCAATAGGGATGAGTTATTCTCTCCAGATTCTTCCTCGTGCCCAAAAGGAACTCGCAGGGCTTGAGCGGAGGCACTACGTCCGAATCCGGGATGCTGTGCGTGAACTGGCCAGCAACCCCCGGCCGAATGGGTGTCGCAAGCTGACGGGCCGCGAGGGCTGGCGGGTCCGTATCGGCGACTATCGGGTTGTCTATGAGATCGATGACGTCCAGCGATCCCTCACGGTCATTCACATTGGCCATCGCCGTGACGTGTACAGATAAATAAAAGAACTTCAGATCGCTGCCATGGCGGAAAAAGGGTTGTAAATCTGCCTCCCCGATTTGTTTTCTTGCGACGCCGCACTGGATTTATCACTCTCCGCATTGACAAATGTTCGATTGCGGCGGACACTTTCCAACATCTCACGCTGATGCTGTAATTTGATCGGAGGTAGTGGAATGCCCACGCGAAGAAAGTTTATCCAGACCAATATCCTTGGCGCAGCGATGGCGCTGACGGGCCGCGATGCTCTTGCTGCGGGTTTGCCGTCCGCCGCGCAGAGCGCGTCGCAGGGAGATGAAGGTGGCGTTAAGCGCGATTTCTGGAATGACTTGCCGCGCTACGTTACGGCGCAGGCTAACGAAGCGCGCGCCCGGCGCCTGGCCGAATTGCGAGCAATGCGCACAGAAGCCGACGCCAAGGCGCGAATTGAAAAGGTGCGCTCGAAGGTCTGGAAGCTCATCGGCGGCCAATTTGAAAAGACTCCGCTGAAGCCCAAAATCGTGGGAACTATCGACCGCAGCGACTATCGAATTGAGTAGGTCATTTTCGAAAGCCGCCCCGAGGTTTTTGTCACCGCCAATTTTTACCTCCCGAAGAGGCACAAGCCTCCTTATCCCGGCATCATTGTCCCGCTTGGCCATTCCATTAATGGGAAGTCTTTTTATTACTATCAATACGTGTGCCAGTCGCTGGCCAGAAAGGGTTATGCGGTGTTGCCATTTGATCCGTTCGGGCAGGGCGAGCGGCTGCAGTTTCTGGATCCTCGCACCGGAAAGGGCGTTTACGATCCAACCGGTGAACACGACCATGCGGGGCGCCCGATGCTTCTGTTCGGCTCACAATTTGAACAGTACCGCACCTGGGATGGCATCCGGGCCGTCGATTATCTCCTCTCGCGGCCTGAGGTTGACCCCGAACGCATCGGCTGTACGGGGCAGTCAGGACGGGGAACCATGACGATGTGGCTGGCGGCGCTGGACACGAGGATCAAGACGCCTGCGGCATCCGATGGACAAAACGAGAACGTTGCCGGACCCAACTACCTTCCTCCGGGAGCGGTGGACGATTCCGAGCAGAACATTGCCGGGAGCCTGCCTGAGGGAATTGACCGCGGGGATCTTTTCCTGGCGTGCGCTCCCCGGCCCATGCTGATCCTCTATTCCCGCACCGATGCCGGCCTAACCTATTCGCCCACCTACTTTGAGGGAACACGGGA